>JBBRZA010000038.1:0-28266 GCA_038237145.1 Gaiellales bacterium | reverse complement strand
TCGCGGCACCCTCGTGGTCGCTCGAGCCGCGCCGTGACGGCCTTGTTCTCGACGACGACGAGGGTCGGAAGGGTCTCGATCTTGAACCGCTCGAGCAAGTCCGGACGCTCCTCTTCCGCGACCAGCACTACGTCGAACGTGGCGTGGTTGCGCCGCCGCTGCAGCACCTGCGCGAGGAAGCCTTCCACGCGCCGGCAGTGCCCCGACAGGCTCGAATGAAAGAAGACGAGCCTCGGCTGCTCGGGCAGTGGGGGGTTAGCCACTGTCATGTCGCACCTCCGTTGAATCTGGAAGGGCGAGGACTTGGCCCTTTGCTAGGAACGAGCGGATTTATGCCCGGAACCTGCTCATCGTAACCTCAGGCGCGGCGTCCTGTCTAAGCTCAGGTGATGAGGAGGGTTGCGGTCACAGGGCTCGGCGCGGTCACGCCGCTCGGCAACGATGCGGGCTCGACTTGGCGCGCGGCCGTCGCCGGCGAGAGCGGCATCGACTGGATCCGGTCGTTCGATGCGAGCGAGGCGCCGGTGCGCATTGCCGCCGAGGTCAAGGACTTCGACGCCACGCACGTCGCCTCGGCAAAGGAGGTGCGGAAGCTCGAGCGGAACGTGCTCCTGGCGTTAGGCGCAGGCCGCGAGGCCATGGGGGACGCCGGGCTGAACGGCTTCGATCCGATGCGCGTGGGGATCGTCTTCGGCACGGCGATCGGGGGCGTCAGCGGGATCCTCGAGCAAGAGGAGATCCGCCGCGAGCGCGGGCCCGACCGCGTGTCGCCGAACTTTCTGCCGAACGTCCTCGTCGACTCCGCGAGCGGCCAAATGGCGATCTCTCTGGGCATCAAGGGCCCGAACTACGCCGTCGTCTCCGCGTGCGCAACCGGCTCACATGCGATCGGCGAGGCCGCGGAGCTGATCAAGCGGGGCGATGCCGACGCGATGCTCGCGGGCGGCGGCGAGGCCTGCCTGCATCCCTTGATCCTCGCCGGCTTCACGGCGATGCGCGGCCTCGCGGTGGAGAACGAGGACCCGCCGCGCGCGTCGCGCCCGTTCGACGCCACGCGCGCTGGGTTCGTGATGGGCGAGGGGGCGTGCGTCTTCGTCCTGGAGGAGCTCGAGGCCGCGCAGGCGCGCGGGGCCCGCGTGTACGCGGAGGTGCTCGGCTACGGCGCATCGAACGACGCGCATCACATGGCGCAGCCGGAGCCGGAAGCGACCGGCGTCGCCGACATGATGCGAGCCGCGCTCCGGCGCGCCGGCATCGAGCCCGAGCGGGTCGGCTACATCAACGCTCACGGCACGTCGACACCACTGGGAGATCTCGCGGAGACGAAAGCGATCAAGGACGTCTTCGGTGACCACGCGTACGAGCTGGCGGTCTCGTCGACGAAGTCGATGATGGGTCACACCTTCGGCGCCGCAGGGGCGATCGAAGCAATGATGTGCGTGCTCGCGCTGCACGAAGGAGTGATCCCTCCCACGATCAACTACCGCCACCCCGACCCGGACTGCGATCTCGACTACGTGCCCAACGAGGCGCGCGAGGCGAAGATCGACGTCGCCCTCTCGAACGCGATGGGGCTCGGCGGCCACAACGGCTGCGTCCTCCTCGGGCGGGTCGAGTGAGCTTCATCGTCGATCCGCGCGTCGAGGAGTACGCTGAGGAGCACTCCTCTCCGGATGGTGAGCGCTTCGAGCGCCTCGCCGCGGAGACTCACGAGAAGACGACCGCGCCGCAGATGATGGTCGGCCGTATCGAGGGCCGGTTCCTCGGCGTGCTCGTTCGCAGTCTCCGCGCGCGCCGGGTCCTCGAACTAGGGACGTTCACCGGCTACTCGTCGATCTCGATGGCGCTCGCGCTTCCATCCGGCGGCCGTGTCATCACCTGTGACGTCAACGATGAGACGACCGCGATCGCGCGGCGTTACGCGGAGGAGGCAGGCGTCGCCGATCGCATCGACTACCGGCTCGGTCCGGGGCTCGAGACGATCGCTCAGCTGGTCGGCCCCTTCGACCTCGTGTTCATCGATGCCGATAAGCCGAATTACATCAACTACTACGAGGCGAGCCTGCCGCTGCTCGCCGACGGAGGGTTGATCGTCGCGGACAACACGCTGTGGTCGGGCCGCGTGATCGACGAGACGGACGACGAGGACACGACGCAGGCAATTCGCGCTTTCAACGACCACGTGTCGGAAGATCCTCGCGTCGAGAACGTGCTGCTCACCGTGCGGGACGGCATGAACCTCGTCTGGCGAGCCTGAGATGACCGGCACATGAGCGAGACAATGGCGTCACAGCAGCGCGGGCCTGTCGGTAACACACGCTCGATCGGGCTTTCGATCCTCTGGGCGATCCTGACCTTGGGGATCTACACGTTCGTCTGGACGTACAAGACGCACGAGGAGATCAAGCGCTACTCCGGCAACGGAGTCGGCGGCGTGATCGGGCTCGTCATCTACATCCTGATCTCGCCGGTGACGTTCTTCATCGTCCCGTCCGAGGTGCGGTACATGTACGAGGACCTCGACGGCCAGACGAGCCCGGTACGTGGACTCACCGGCTTGTGGTTCGTCTTGCCGCTGATCGGCAACATCGTCTGGTTCGTCAAGGTGCAGGGGGCGCTCAACCGCTACTGGGAGTCGAAAGGCGCTCCGCGCCCCTAGCCACGTCGGGGTCGAGCTCTTTGATCGATTCCAGGACGACGCTTGCGAGTGCGAGGACATCGGGCGGCGGTGGGAACGCACGGTTGGGAATCGCAACGACGTGCATACCAGCGGCATGAGCAGACCGGATGCCGCTCGCCGAGTCCTCGATCGCCACGCTGCCCAGCGGCTCCACGCCGAGCCGGCGCGCCGCCTCGAGGTAGACGTCGGGCGCCGGCTTGCCACGCTCGACTTCCTCCGAGGAGACCGTCACCTTGAAGTAAGGCGCGAGGCCCGAGAGCTCGAGGACCTGGTCGATCAGCCCGCGGTTCGACGACGAGGCGACGCCGAGCGGCCAGTGCGCCGCGAGCCTCTTCACGGCATCGACGGCACCGTCGATCAGCGGCAGGTGCTCGGAGTAGCGGTCGAGCATCCGGCGAACGACCTCGCGGTTAATCTCCTCGGGCGGCTCCGGCAAGCCGACCACCTCGTGCATGTAGCGCGACCACTCGGTGGAGCTCATTCCCATCATGTCGGCCTGTGCCTGTTCGCTCCAGCGGCCGCCACGTTCCCGGCCGAGGCCTTCGCGGACCTCGTCCCAGAGTTGCTCGCTGTCGATCATGACGCCGTCGAGGTCGAAGGCGACCGCGGCGATCACGCGGGGAGGTACTCGCCGCCGCGGTACACGAGCCCGGGTCCCGGTACACCGAGCTCGGTTGACTCCACCTCGCCGACGAAGATCGTGTGGTCGCCCACGTCGTGTTCTGAGGACGTGCGACATTCGAGCCACGCGAGGGCTCTGTTCACAAGCGGCCCATGCGAGCCGTCGCGCACGTCGACGCCGATCCAAAGTGCGACGGGCGGAATTCCGCTGCGAGCGAAGTGCTGGGCGACGTTCACCTGGGCACCCGACAGCAAACTCGCCGTCCAGCCGCCGGCGCGGCGAATCGGTTCGTGCGAGGACGAGTCCTTCCCGATCGAGATGCCGACGAGTGGGGGCTGTAGGGACAGCGACACGAGCGAGCCGACCGTCAACCCGAAGCGCTCGCCTTCCACCCCTGTCGTGACGACGGCGACCGGTGCAGGAAAGCGACGCATCACTTCCCGCAGCTCGTCGCCCCTCATGAGGTCGATGATATGGGCGTGAGTCGCCGGGACGTGATCGAGCTCGCGATCGGAGCAGTGCTCGTCGCCGTCGCCGCCACCGCGCACTTCGCTGACGCCACGCCCGTGCTGGCCTTCTCAGTCGCGGCGCTGGCGATCGCCGCCCTCGCACGCCTGGTCGGCGGTGCGACAGAACAGCTCGGCAGCAGGGTGGGCTCGTCCATTGCGAGCGTGATCCAGAGCGCGCTCGGCAATCTGCCGGAGTTGTTCATCGCGTTGTTCGCGATCCGCGAAGGGCTGATACGCGTCGTGCAGGCGGCGCTCGTGGGCTCCATCATCGCCAACAGCGTGCTGGTGTTGGGAATCGCGTTCGTCGCCGGAGGTCTGCGCAACGGGACGCAAAAGTTCGACTCGCCGCGCGCACGGATGATCGCCACACTGACGGCGATGGCGGCTGCGATCCTGGCGCTGCCCACGCTCGCGCACGCCTTTCATGCTCCCGCGGCCGCGCACGCAAAGTCTCTCAGCCTGATCTGCGCGGGCGTGTTGCTCGTGCTGTTCTTCCTGACGTTGCCGTACTTCCTCAAAGGGGGCGAGGGCGCGGCTGTGGAACCTGCGCGCTGGACGCTCGTGACTACGGTGGTCGTGCTCGCCTCGGCCGGAGTCGCTGCTGCGTTCGTGAGCGACTGGTTCGTGAGTGCGCTGCGCCCGGCGACGGCGACTCTCGGCATGAGCGAGGCGTTCGCAGGACTGGTCGTCGTTGCGATCGCCGGAAACGCCGTGGAGAACGTCGTCGGCGTTCAACTCGCTGTTCGGAACAGGGCGGACTTTGCCGTTGCCGTGATCGTCAACTCTTCGCTCCAGATCGCGCTCTTCCTGACGCCGGTCCTTGTGTTTGCGAGCTTGTTCTTCGCGACCACGCTGACGCTCGCATTCCCGACGCTCCTCGCAGTCGCGCTGCTGCTCGCAGCCGGTATCGCTGCGCTCGTCGTCTACGACGGCGAGAGCACGTGGGAGGAGGGCACGATTCTCATCGGCCTCTACGTGGTCATTGCCGCCAGCTTCTGGTGGGGCGCCTAGCTCGGCAGGCTCAGCCGAGCAGGAGTGCGATAGGACCGCCACGAACGCGGCGGTGCCCAGTCCGGCGATCTCCATCCGGTACCGGGTGAGGAGCTTGTCCGCGCGGGAGTCCGAGAGGGCCGGACGCGGAAGTGACGCAACCGCCAGCAGGAGGATCGCCACCGCGAGCAGGGCGACCAGAACGGGGCGGACCGCACGCGCGGGCGCTCTCGATGGTCGAACCGAGGACGGCTCCGGAGTGGTTGTTCCTGCCTACGCTCGGCCCGCTAGCCGACGGCTGTCCCGAGCCTTGGGCCTGCGGTGAGCTTGCGAGATTGCTCGTGTTCGACGCGCCGGCCGAGCCGCCGCCGGGCGTCGAGCCGGCGACCGAGGAGCCTTCGGGCGCGGCGGCCACCGCCGATCCCGCTTGGGTCGAGAGCGGGGCTTGGACGGAGCTCGCAGGTAGCGCGGGCGGTGCGATCGTGGGCAATGGGGCGGTCGCGTTCGGCGCGGAGACGGTTGCGGTCGGCGCCGAGACGGTTGCGGTCGGCGCGGTGACGGTCACGGGCAGCGCGGGGACAGTCACGGTCGGAACCGGCGGGATGGGAACCGTGACCGCGAGCGCGTGGCCGGCGAGCAGGCCGGCGCCGACCAGGAAGGTCGCCACTGCCGCAAACCTCATGCCTCCACAACTTCCAGCGGGCCGAATTGGTTGCGGTGTCTGTGCGGTACGCAAGAATCCCGGCATGGCCGCGGTGAAGAGGGATTACTACGAGGTGCTGGGGCTCGCCCGGGATGCTGACGCCGGCGCCATCAAGCGTGCGTTCCACTCGCTTGCCCGCGACTGGCATCCGGATGTGGCCGCTGCACCGGATGCCGAGGCGAAGTTCCGCGAGCTCGCCGAGGCGTACGGCGTTCTCTCCAAGCGGGAGGCCCGGCTGCTCTACGACCGCTACGGCTACCGCGGCCGCGGGAACCAGGGCTTCGACGAGGCGCTCTGGGAAGCCCGGCCGGCTGTGGCGGCGCGGGGCGAGAACGTCTATGTGGAGATCGAGCTGCGGAGCTTCGAGGCGAACGAGGGGACGCGCCAGATCGTGAGCTACGACGCCGTCGTGCGCTGCAAGGCATGCATGGGCCGCGGCTCGGTCGGTCTGCCCGATCCGGAGTGCGAGTACTGCGGCGGCACGGGTCGCAAGCGGACCGTGTCGAGCTTGGAGGTCGCCAACCTGCTGCAGATCGAGCCGTGCCCGGCGTGCGTCGCCGAGGCGTGCTCACAGTGTGGGGGAGAGGGGACGGTCTCGGCCGAGCGCCGGATCCGACTCGTGGTCCCGCCGGGCCTGCAGGACGGCGCGCAGCTACGCGTCGGCGGCGACGGCCACGACGCGGGCGCGGGCTCCATTCCCGGCGACTTGTTCGTGCGCGTGAAGGTCCTGCCGCCGCCCCGGGACGCGCGCCTCGTGCGCTACGCGGCGTTCGTGTTGCTCATCGCCGCCATCGCGACCCTCGTTCTCTACATCCACTGAGCCAGGCTCAAATGGGGGATTTTTCGCACCGAACCCGGTTTTCGGCGCTAGGCTGCTAGTGGAACGGCGCCCGCTGCGGCCGCCGGTCTACCCCGTGATGGAAACGCCGCAGCTCTACCGTGATCCTTGGCCCGTCGGCCGACGCCGGATCCTCGTCGTGGACGACGATCCATCGCTGCGCCTGCTGCTCCGCGAGACGCTCGCCGCAGACGAGTTCGAGATCGAGGAGGTGGCGTCTGCCGAAGAAGCCCGTGAGGTTGCCCGTTTCTGGCGCCCCGCCGTCGTGCTGCTCGACGTTCAGCTCCCAGAGCTTGACGGTCTTTCGTTCTGCCGGCAGCTCACGGCGGCACGCGATGATCCACCTGCCGTCATCTTGCTCACCGGAACAGCAACGCCTGCAGCAGACGCACAGAAGGCCGGCGCGCGTGCGATCCTGCACAAGCCGTTCAGTCCGCTAGATCTGATCGCATTGATCGACGAGCTCGACGAGACGCCGACAGAGCGGCTCGTCTCGAGGAGCGAAGGCGACGCGGAGCAACTCCTGATTTACGCGCGGGACCTGAGTCGCATCGTCGAGGTCGAGCGTGCCCAGCGGCGGCTGCTGCAGCACGCCTACCGCCAAACCGTGGCCGCACTCGCGGACGCCCTCGAGGCGAAGGATCCCGGAACGGGTCTGCATGCCCAGCGCGTCCAGCACTACGCCGTGACGCTCACCGAGATGGCCGACCCTCGCCTCCTCGACAATACGAGCCTCGAGTACGGGTTTCTCCTGCACGACGTGGGCAAGATCGGTGTCTCCGACAAGATCCTCAAGAAGCCTGGGGCCTTGAATGACACTGAGCGCAGCCTGATCGAACTGCACCCTGCGATCGGCGTCGAGATCCTGTCCGGCGTCGGGCTGCTCGAGGGTGAAGGACTTGGCGTGGTGCAGTCGCATCACGAACGCTGGGACGGCCGCGGTTATCCCGCCGGCCTGTCCGGCGACCGCATCCCGCACGGCGCGCGCATCTTCTCCCTTGCCGACGCGCTCGATGCAATGACGAGCGATCGTCCCTATCGAGCGGCTCTTAGCTGGGAGCAGGCGACGGACGAAATTCTCTCCCAAGACGGCTCTCAGTTCGATCCGAAGGTCGTCCGTGCTTTCTGCATGCGCGAACGTCAGCTTCACCGCATCTACGAGGAGCTCTCGATCGTCGCAGCCTGAGGAGGTGGGCGGCGGTCCGCAGTGGGTCGAAAGGCCCACGGCTTAGGGCTAGGTGGACCCTCCCATCGACCGGTGTCGCTCAGGCGGGAAACACGCCATCGTCAGTACATGGACGGCCCGCTAGAGCTCGATGCCCGTCATGCCGGAGGCATCGACGTCGAGCTCCTCTGGGACCCGCGCACTCAGGGGGTCTTGGTAGTGGCTCACGACGCGTCGAGCGACGAGACCGTCACGATCTACGTCGAGCCGGACCAGGCTCTCGAGGTCTTCCGCCACCCGTTCGCCTATGCGGGGCAACGTGCTTCGCGGCCCGGGCTGCGGGTCAAGACGCAGTAGGCACAGCCGGGGCCGCCTTCCGAGTCAGCTCGTGACTATGGGCGCGCAGCTCCGGGAACTCTCGTTGCCGGACGGATCGTAGGCCTCGACGCAGAACCTGAGCCGTCCATTGAACCTGTACGAGCGTCACATCGCCGTGTACGCATGACCTGCGCTCCGCTTCTTGAGGGGAGTATGCAGATAACCGACCGGGCGCTTGCCCAGGAAGACGGTGATCCCAACCGACGCACGACCTGAGTTGTCCGAGGCGTTGAAGCGGAGTGTGATCGCTTTCCCCAGCGTGCCGCGGCTCGTCAGCGCCTTCACCGACGGCGCTCGGAGGTCGCGTAGCGACTGCCAGTCCAGGACGACGTCATCAACGGTGTTGTGCGTCACCTGGCGCTGCGGTCCACCTTCGGCGTTCATCACATACACCTCGAAGTCACCGTCCCGTTGCTCAGCTCCGCTTTCGTCCGTTGAGGTCGATTAGCCGCGCCGAGGTCGGTACCAAAATCCGGTACCAAGTTTCGCTTCGTCAATACCGGATTTGCCGCGCGCGCCGCCGATGCGGTGAGTCTCGAGCTGGCGCGGGTCGCTCGGGCGCCAGACGGTCGGGGCGTGGTCGTTGTCGTCCTGGCTGTTCATCGAAGTCGATTGTCGCTACCCCCGCCTTGAACGCGAACGCGGACGTCGATTCGCTGGCGACGCCAAGCGAAGACCTTGTCCAGGATCAACCTCAGCGTGCTCACGAAGGGCACGAGAGTAGCTGAGCAACTGCATACAGCCGATGAGTTCGAAGAGCCGGAGCTTGGGTCGTCGGAGAACTAGCGCCGGTCGAACGACCACCTGTTCGGACGTAGACTCGGCCGGTGTTGACCTGCCCGCAGTGCGGCAAAGAGAACCCAGACGACGCCAGGTTCTGCAACGAGTGCGCGGCTCCGCTCGCCGAGGAGACGCCATCGCGGGAGCGACGCAAGACCGTGACCGTGCTCTTTTGCGACGTGACCGGCTCGACCGAGTTGGGCGAGAAGCTCGACCCCGAGACGCTCAGGGCCCTGCTCGCCCGCTACTTCGAGCGCATGAAGCAGATCATCGAGCGACACGGCGGCACGGTGGAGAAGTTCATCGGCGACGCGGTCATGGCCGTCTTCGGCGTCCCTGTGGTGCACGAGGACGACGCGCTGCGCGCGCTGCGGGCTGCGGTCGAGATGCGCGACGCGCTGCCCGAGCTCGGGCTGCAGGGGCGGATCGGCGTTATGACGGGCGAGGTGGTGACGGGGACGGAGGAGCGGCTGGCAACGGGCGATGCGGTCAACGTGGCCGCTCGGCTGGAACAGGCGGCGCAGCCGGGCGAGGTACTGGTCGGGCAGGCCACGTTCGCACTCGTCCGTGAGGCGGCCGAGGTCGAGCCGGTCGAGCCACTCGAGCTGAAGGGCAAGGCCGAGCCCGTTCCCGCCTACCGGCTCCTGCGGGTGCGCGACGGGCCGGAGCGACGGCACGAGGCGCTGTTCGTCGGACGTGAGCGCGAGCTCGCCCTCGTTCGGGAAGTCTGGGAGCGTGTGCAGGCCGGGCAGCGCTGCGAGCTCGTGACGGTCGTCGGCGACGCCGGCGTCGGCAAGTCTCGGCTCGCCGCCGAGGTTCTGGCTTCGGTCGAGGCGACAGTTGTCCGCGGCCGCTGCCTCCCCTATGGCGAGGGGATCACCTACTGGCCGGTGGTCGAGGTGCTGAAGCAGCTCGACCTCTTGCCCGCCGACGAGGCCGCTGCGGCGGCGATCCGCTCGCTGCTGGGCGAGACGGAAGCGGCGACGTCCGCGGAGGAGATCGCCTGGGCCTTCCGCAAGACGCTGGAGCACGCTTCCGCGGAGCGGCCGCTCGTGGTCGTCTTCGACGACATTCACTGGGGCGAGGAGACGTTCCTCGACCTGATCGAACACGTCGCGCTCCTCTCCTCGGGCGCCTCGATCCTGCTGCTCTGCATGGCGCGGCCGGAGCTCACCGACCTCCGCTCCGGCTGGCCGGTGACGCTTCGGCTCGAGCCCCTGGGCGCCGAAGAAGTCGAAGAGCTGATCCCCGAGCGCATCTTAGGAAAGCTGCGCGAGAAGATCACGCGGGCCGCCGGCGGCAACCCGCTCTTCGTCGAGGAGATGCTGGCGATGGCCGGCGAGACGGAGGGCGAGGTGGCCGTCCCGCCCACGCTGCAAGCGCTGCTCGCGGCACGATTGGACCAGCTCGAGACCGCCGAGCGGCGAGTGCTCGAGCGGGGAGCGGTCGAGGGCGAGATCTTCCACCGGGGTGCCGTCCAGGCTCTCGCGCCCGAGGAGACGCAGGTGACCCCACGGCTGGCGGCGCTCGTCCGCAAGGAGCTGATCAGGCCGGACACGCCACAGCTCGCGGGCGAGGACGGCTTCCGCTTCCGCCACCTCCTGATCCGCGACGCGGCCTACGACGCGCTGCCGAAGGCGACCCGCGCCGAGCTGCACGAGCGCTTCGCAGCGTGGCTCGAGGAGCACGGCGCGGACCTAGTCGAGCTGGACGAGATCCTCGGCTACCACCTGGAGCAGGCCTACCGCTACCGCAGCGAGCTCGGGCTGCCAGGCGACGATGAGCTGGCGGAGGCGGCGCGGAGCCGCCTGGCCGACGCCGGCCGCCGAGCGGATCTCCGTGACGATCTCGGCGCCGCCGCGAGCCTGCTCGAGCGTGCCTCGGCGCTTATGCCACCAGGCGAGATCGACATCGCCGTGGAGCTCGACCTCGTCAACGTCCTGTTCTGGGGAGGCAGGGCCGGCGACGCGTTGCGGCGCGCGGATTCCCTCGCCCAGCGGGCCTCGACCGCGGGCGACGAAGTCGGCGAGCTGTGCGCAAGACTCCGAGAGGGGATCATCCGCACCTACCGCGAGCCGGAGGGCGCGACCGAGACGCTGGCCGCCCTCGCCGAGCGGGCGCTGCCGGTGTTCGAAGCCGCCGGCGACGACGTGGCCCAGTACATCGGCTACGTCGCGCTCGGGCAGGTGGCGAACATGCGCGGGCAGATGGATGCGCTGGTGGAGGCATACGAGCGAGCCTTCGCCCATGCTCGGCGCGCGGGGCTGCCGCACAAGTTCGTCGCATGGCGCGACGTTGGCCGGTTCAACGGCACGACCCCGGTCTCGGAGCTGCTCGCGTGGCAGGACGAACAGCAGCCGGGAGACATCCGGAACCCTTGGGTCCGTGGGCGCCGAGCCGAGGCGCTGGCGATGCTGGGTCGATTCGACGAGGCGCGGGTGATCCTGGCCGAGTTGCGTGCGGAGCTGGCCGATCGCGGCGGGGAAGTGCCGCTCGCGTCCGCGTTTGCCTCATCCGTCGACGTCGAAATATTGGCCGGCGATCCCGCCGCCGCCGTCGAGTTCGGGCAAGAAGGG
Source organism: Gaiellales bacterium (assembly GCA_038237145.1). Lineage (GTDB taxonomy): Bacteria > Actinomycetota > Thermoleophilia > Gaiellales > Gaiellaceae > 3-1-20CM-4-69-9. The sequence continues at coordinate 17,025 of JBBRZA010000038.1, read as the reverse complement.
TGCGGGCGGCTCGACAAGCTGGGCGAGCAGAGCGTCCTGTCGACCGCGGCCGGGACGCTGGCGCAGGCGCTCTACGCGCTCGACCGGCTCGACGAGGCCGATGCCTGGGCCGGCCGGGCGGCGGAGCTCGGCGCGAGCGACGACGCGCTCACGCAGATGCTCTGGCGACAGGTGAGGGCAAAGGTGCTCGCCTGTCGCGGCGAGCACGGGGACGCAGAGCGGCTCGCTCGCGAGGCGGTCGCGATCGGAGAGAACACCGACCTGTTGAACGCGCAGGGGCACGTGTACGTCGACCTCGCCGAGGTGCTCGAGCTCGCCGCTAAGACCGACGAGGCTTCCGCCGCGCTCGAGCAGGCGCTCGCCCTTTACGAGCGCAAAGGGAACGTTGTCATGGCCGAGCGGGTGAGGCTGGCAGAGCTTGAAGGAGTCTCAGCTGCTCGGAGAGCTTCGGACTAGCTCGCTCTCGATGGCGCGGAGTGTCCGGGTTTGGTCGATCGCCATAACCCCCCAAATGTTCTGCACGTGCGCTTCTTCGAGCGCGCGGCGGCAGCGCTCCCGACTGAAGTGCGCGCCAGTTGTGCGCCAGTGAGCACCTCGCTCAGGCGGTGTCCAGCGGTTGTCAGCCGGTGGCGGAGACGACGGCCCTCAAACGGGGATTGAGCCCGAACGCGAGCGCCTGCCTTGAAGACGGCTTGGTTGAGCGGCGGGGGTGGGATTTGAACCCACGGACCGCCTTGCGACGGTCAGCGGTTTTCAAGAACTACGGGTAAGGGTCTGTGCTCGTACTGCTCGTATAACCCGTGGTGGTCGTGCCGGCCGCCGGGGTCCCGAGGACTGCCGTTCCTCTCGCCGAAACGGCGTACCACTTGGCGCCGAAGGCGAACTGCCCCACGCCGTTTGTCTGACCCGCCTGCTTGTCAAGCACATAGGCGTAGAGCGGATGCTTGTTGTAGGTCACCTGGAGGCTGCCGTTGCTTCGCCTCGTCGTGCCGAGCAGCGACGATCTCACGCCCGACCCTCCAGTCGGCCTGCCACGGGTGAGCAAGGGCGGCCAGAACTTCGCGCAACTCCCGCTACACGCGCTCTTGCCCCTTTTGTCCTTGGCGAACAGATAGAGGGTGTGCCCCCTCGGGTTCACCAGTACCCGGCCGAGCTTGGTCGTGCGAAGGGAGACGGTCGTGCGCGTCCCGGTCGCGCTGTGCGCCATAGAACCTGCAGCGAGGAACCCGGTCACGCCCAGCACCGCCAGCAGCGCCAATAAGACTGACGAGCGCTTAGTTGGCAGCCGCCTGAACAGGCCGTCCGCTCCCTCGTCCCTTTGCCTCACCTCTCGCACAGCCACCTCCTCTAGGCCTGTTATACGCGAGGAAGCCGGAGATGGATTGGGCATGTTGCGGGACGCTCCCCACTGCTTTGGGGAAACGGGTGACACGAGCTCGCGGGTTGCCGGAACGCTGGATTCCGCCGCTCCTCCGCGAAAACGCGAATTTCCGGCGCTTCTTCATCGGCCAGGCCGTCTCGCTGCTCGGCGACCAGGTGTCGGCGATCGCGCTGCCGCTCACAGCAGTGCTCGCACTGCATGCGAATGCGGGCCAGATGGGCGCGCTCACGACGGCATTCCTGATTCCGAACCTTCTGTTCTCGCTGCAGGCGGGTGCGTGGGTCGACCGGCGCGGGGGGCGACGCGAAGTGATGCTTGCGGCCGACGTGGGTCGTGCCTTGCTCATCGGGACGATCCCGCTCGCTTACGCTCTCGGCCACCTGACCTGGATGCAGCTCTATCTGGTCGCCTTTCTCAGCGGTTCGCTGAGCGTCGTCTTCGGCGTCGCATACGGCGGGTTCTTCCAGGTGCTCGTCCCGCGTGACCAGGATGTCGAGGGCAACTCGCTCTGGCACGGAAGCCGTGCCTTCTCGTTTCTTGCAGGCAACAGCATCGGCGGCATACTCGTGCAGCTTCTGCGGGGTCCCTATGCACTTGGACTCGACGCGCTCTCATATCTCTGGTCTGCCCTGTTCTTTGCACGCATCGGCGTGGAGGAACCGCCGGGCGCGCCGCGCGAGCCGGCTGACCTGCCTCTTTGTCGCCGAGTTCGCGTCGGGCGTCGGCCTGATGCTGCTCGACATCATGGCCGGGACGATCAGCGCCAGCATCGTGCCGACGCAGCTCCGCTCGCGTGTCTCCGGTGCGTTCATGCTCGTCAACTACGGCGTGCGCCCACTCGGGACTGCTGTGGGCGGCGTGCTGGGCTCAACGCTCGGCGTACGTCCCACCTTTGGATCGCCACCGTCGGCGCCCTGGCCGGACTCCTGTGGCTCATCCCGTCGCCAATCCCGCGACTGCGAGAGCTCCCCGAGCAGGCCGCGCTATGACGGCTAAGGGGGGTCCTTTGCCCGAACGACCTCGCCGCAGTTGACGTTAGACGGCTTCCCGCCCTACGCTGCGGCTAGGCATGGGGCGCACAAAGAAGCTGCTGATCAGTGCAGCGATAGCGGTGGTCGTCTTGACGGTCTTGGGCGCTACGTTCGGCAACGGCGATTCCAGGAAGAGTGTGCGACCGCTTGCCGACGACGTGCCGAGTCCACGGGCGATCACGGGGAGGGTGTTCGGTGTCTTCCGCCGAAGCTGCGCGCTCTGCGACCACAGGTTGAAGAGCTACATCAGGACGGGCCATGTGTGGTGCGGCTGGCAGAACGGCACGGTGCTGATCCACGTGACGATGCGCAACACCTCGGCTAAGCACGTGACCGTAAACTGGCACCCCGCCTACGTGATCGCTCGCGGCGGCGAGCACGGCAAAGGCAGGACGTCGATCGAGTCGAACCGCTTCGACCCCGGCGAGCGTCGGCAATTACTCGCGAAGAAGCATCCGAAGGGCGTTCGTGACGGCTCGAGGATCTCGGTGTGCAAGCCGTCGTTCTCCACGATCCAGAGCGGCTGAGCCGGTTCGGCCGGCGCTCGAGCATTTGCGGCCACCCCAGCTAGGGTCGCCCGAATAATCGACGTGAGGTAGGCGAAAAGCGCCAGCCCGAGCGGCGCCTGTGGGGATCATTCGGATCGCCGACGGCGAAGGTGAGTCAGTCGTAATCGACAACGCGAACGTCGGCTTCACGGCGGTGTGCGCCAAACGACCGAGGTACGAGTCGAGCAGCGACGCAGCCTCGTCGTGCGCGCCGGGCACACCGGCCGTTAGCGATCGAGCCTGATCTGCGTTCCGATGTCCTAGAGTCGTGCGCCTATGAAGCATTACGGGCCACTATCGGCCGCACTTCCCGTCATCGCTTGCGGTCTCCTTGCCGCCTGCGGAGAGAGCAGCGGAGAGTCAAAGATCGCGTTCGCAAGAGGGCCGCAGCCTCTTTTCGAGACGGCCAGGACCGACATCTATGTCATGAACGCGGACGGGAGTGGACAACGCAGGCTGACGCGCAACCCCAGGTGGGACGGTTACCCCGCTTGGTCGCCGGATGGGCGCAGCATCGCGTTCGATAGCGAGCGCAACGGCACCTACGGCATCTACGTCATGAACGCCGACGGCAGCGCGCAGCGGAGGCTGACGCGAAACCCCGGAGGCGACGCCATGCCTGCGTGGTCACCCGACGGGAGACGGATCGCGTTCGCGAGTTGGCGGCTCGGCAGTCACATCCACCCCGACATTTACGTGATGAACGCCGACGGCAGCGCGCAGCGGAGGCTGGACCCAGCCAACGACGTACTCCCAGCCTGGTCGCCAAACGATCGCAGGATCGCGTTCGTCAGCAAGCGTGACGGCGACTCCGAGATTTACGTCATGAACGCCGACGGCAGCGAGCAGCGACGGCTGACGCGAAATCCTGCCGACGACGCTGATCCGGCGTGGTCCCCCGACGGGCGGCGGATCGCCTTCTACAGCGATCGCGACGGAAACTTCGACATCTACGTGATGGCGGCCGACGGCAGCAGCGAGCGGCCGCTGACGCGGAACGCCGCGGCCGACACCGGTCCCGCTTGGTCGCCCGACGGACGCAGCATCGTCTTCGACAGCAGCCGCGGCGGCGGGTCAGATATCTACGTGTCAGAGATCTACGTCATGGACGCCGACGGTGGCAACCAGCGCAGGCTGACGCACGATCTCACCGAGGAGGCTTTCCCGGTTTGGTCGCCGAACCGAAGACCGTAGACTCGCCGAGTAGGTGCGGGCCAGTCGTGCGCCAGTCGCAGCATGAAGGAGCCGACTCAGGCGGGGCGGGGAGCGCTTCCGGGAGGAGGCGGACCGGCTCGAGCAGCGGCTGTGGCGGCTCCGACTCGTCGGCGGAGAAGGTGAGTCAGTCGTAATGAACGACGCGAACGTCGGCTTCACCATGCGCCCTGGAGAAGCTCGTGATGACCTCCATGGCAATCCGCCTAGCTTCGCTCGGATCACGCGCCTGCGGAACGGCAAGCCTGACCTGGTGGCCCGGACCCGTGATGCGGCACTCGCAGCCGTGGGACTGGGCGAAGTCGACGAATCGCTGGGCCACCGTCGCGGGACGTACCTCAAGTTCCATGAGGGGAGCATACGGTCGCAGTGTCCGGTACCAGAAACCGGTACCACGTCGGCCGTCCGTCGCCTAGTCAGAAAACGAAAACACTTGATTAGCGGCGGGGGTGAGATTTGAACTCACGGACCGTCTTGCGACAGTCAGCAGTTTTCAAGACTGCCCCGTTCGGCCGCTCCGGCACCCCGCCGTCGTGACAGGGTAACCCGAGAGGCGGGGAAGATCTACGACGCCGGCTCCATCTCAAGGCAGGTGCGATGGTCCGCCAACGGACTGGAGCTAGCGCGTCGCTGTTCTTCTTCGATCTTATCCTCGTTGCGCAGCGTCACAGAGCGTCTCTGTGAGAGGCATTCCTTAATGACGTATTCGGCCCCGTTTCCGTCCAGGACGTACAACCAATCGTACGAGCCGTCCCGCACGCGCTTCACGACATACCCCGAAGAGTTCGAATGGATGTTTCGGAGGTCAACCTGACGCCGTCGATCGTTCGCGTACTTGCACTGAACGCGGACGAGTTGGTGGCCGTCGTCAATGACCAAATCGTACGCCGCGGACTCGGTCAGCGGAATCGATACGTCGTACCCCATCGCGGTGAAGGTGGCGATCGCTCGCGATGTTGCGATGTCGCCTTTCCGCTGTGTTGTGCGCACGAACTCAATGTAGCGGCACGGGCGGCTGTGGATGCCGACAGCTGCTGTCGGGGGGGTCGCTTAAAGGCGCTTGCGAAGAAGCCGAGCAGCGACAGATAGAGCGACCGCCTGCCGCTGGTGTTCGCGCTCAGCTTCGCGTGTCGCGGACCGACGCTGACGCCCGCGCCTTCTCGGAGCCGAGCTTCTGCGGCGCGCCGAACTCGTGTAGCGCTGCCGGGATCGAGACGGATCCGTCGGCTTCCTGGAAGTTCTCCATGATCGCGAGCATCGCGCGTCCCGTCACGGCTGTGCCGTTCAGCGTGTGCACCGTCTCCAACTGTTTCTCGTCGCGCCGGTGGCGGATCTCGAGGCGGCGCGCCTGGTAGTCGGTCGTGTTCGAGGTCGACGTGATCTCGCGGTAGCGCTCCTGCGACGGGAACCACGCCTCGATGTCGTACTTCTTCGTCGCCGACGCACCAAGGTCGCCGGCCGCGACGTTGACGACCCGGTAGGGCAGCTCGAGCTCTTGCACGAGCTCCTCCTCGATGTCGAGCAGCCGGTCGTGCTCCTCCCGCGACCATTCGGGTCGCGTGAACACGAACATCTCGATCTTGTCGAACTGGTGGACGCGGAACATTCCGCGCGTGTCCTTCCCTGCGGCGCCGGCCTCGCGGCGGAAGCAGGTGGAGTAGCCGGCGTAGCGGAGCGGGAGCTCGTCGCTGTCGAGAACTTCGGCGCCGTGCATCGCAGCGAGCGGAACCTCGGATGTTCCGACGAGGTAGAGCTCGTCCCGTTCGACCGCATAGATGTTCACCTCGTCGGTCGGGAAGAACCCGGTCCCGTACATCGCCTCCTCACGAACGAGCACAGGAGGGAGGACGGGTGTGAAGCCGCGGCTCGTGAGCCGGTCGAGAGCGAACCGATAGATCGCTAGCTCGAGCAGCGCGACGTCGCCGGTGCGAAACACGAAGCGCGCACCCGAGACCTTCGCCGCCCGCTCGAGGTCGATCCCTCCGGCGGCGAGCTCCAGGTGGTCCTTGACGGGAAAGTCGAAGGACGGTGGTTCGCCCCAGCGACGGATCTCCTCGGCGTCCTCCTCGGTCTGCCCGTCCGGCGTGGCCTCGTCCGGCGGGTTTGGAACCCGGTCGAGGAGCTCCTTGCGTCGGACTTCGGCCGCCGCCAACTGCTGATCGAGCTGCTGTAGCTCCTCCTTGACTCTTTCGAGTTCCTTCAGCTGCTCCGGCGTCGGCTTGCCTTTGAGCTTTCGTGCTGCGCGCAGCTCCTCGACGCGTGGCTGTATCTCCCTGACGGCGCGATCGGCTTCCAGCAGCTCGTCGAAGACTTCGGCTGCTCCCTTGCGCGCCAGCGCCGCGCGGAAGGTGTCCGGATCGTTGCGGGCGGCGCGGAGATCGATCATGTGCGGGAGTCTAGGTACGCCTCGAGCACTTGAGCCACGCCTTCCTCGTCGACGGAGGGGCAGACGAAGTCGGCCACCTCCTTCACCAGATCGTGGGCATTCTCGACAGCCACGCCGTAGCCGGCCCAGTCGACGAGCTCGATGTCGTTCTCCCCGTCGCCGAACGCGAGTGTGCGTTCGCGCGCGAAGCCGAGGTGCTCGGCAAGAAACTCGAGCCCGGCAGCCTTCGTCACGTCCGGCGAGGCGAACTCGAGGAAGTACGGCAGCGACTTCGAGATGTAGAGCCGACCGTCGAACCGCTCGAGCATCCGCTGCTTCAGTCCGTCGAGCGTCTCAGGGTCGCCGATGACGACCAGCTTCGTCGGCGGCTTGTCGAGCCAGTCGAGCAGATCGCCAACGGGGTGCAGCTCGAGATCCTGGAAGTCCGCGTAACGCCTTGCTTCGGGCGTGACCTCGGCGACGTACAGCTCGTCGTCCACGTAGCAGTTGAGCCCGACCCCTTCCTCGTTCAGAGCAGCGATCGTCTCGCGCGCAAGCTCGAGCGGGATCGGCACGTGACGAAGCCAGCGCCCGCTGATCGGCTCCGCGACGACCGCGCCCTGATAGCAGACGACCGGATCTTCGATGCCTGCCTCCAGCGCATACCGCCGTACGGACTGGAACATGCGGCCGGTTACCAACGTGACGTGGATCCCCGCCGCAAGAGTCCGGACGATCGCCGCACGAGTCCGCGGGCGCAGCACCGCGTCCTCACCGATCAGCGTCCGGTCGAGGTCACACGCGACGGCGTCTACCTCGCGCGGGAAATCCTGCGGGAGGTTCAGCCCTGCGGCTTCGTCAAGAAGTCGACGAGGGCCTTGAGGTCGTTGGGCGGCAGGTCCTTGTAGGACTTCGGCATGACGCCCTTCGGGTAGCCCTTCTCGACGTACTTGTCCGGATCGACGATCGATTCGTCGACGAACTTCGCGAGCGGCTGGTTAGCCGTCTTTGCGTACTCGGGCAGCTTGTCCAGGTCGGGGCCAATCTGGCCCGACGCGTCCGCGCCGGCAGGCTTGTACATGTGGCAGCTGCCGCAGCCCTGGCTGATGAAGATCGCCTTTCCGGGAGTCTCGGCTTTCACGGTTCCGACGACCGTGTCTGCCACAGGACGGGTGGTGCCTTCGTTCCCACAGCCCGCGAGCGCGAGCACGGCCAGGACGGCGGCGGCGGTGAACGCTCTCAGGCGCATCGGGCGCGAGTCTACTGACTCCCAACGGACGAGAACCAAGCAGCCAAGCGCGCCGAGCCCGATCACGTCGACCGGGGTGTCGTTGACGAGCAGCGAGACCGCCAGGCCGGCGAGAAGTGCATCAACCGTGGCGCGTCGCGGCCGCCTCGTGCCCATCAACACGATCGCAGCGAGACAGCCCAGGAAGATGAGGATGCGGTACCAATGGTCGGTCGCGGACGCCCACGAGAGGTGGAGGCGATGTCCGAGGCTCCCGAGTAGCGAGTCCGGCCCGCTCCCGACAGCGCGAGTGACGTGGCTCGATCCGCCGAGCACGGCATCGAGCCCGACGAACGCGAGCGCCACGACGAGAACCGCCACCGCCACGACGGCAAGTCGCCGTGGAGTTAGCGAGAGCCCACGGAGACGCAGGCCCAGCACGCCGAGCGCGGTCGCGAAGACGAGGACACCGCCGCCGTCTGCGCCGGCCTTGCTCCAGCCGATCGCCACGAGCGCGAGCGCTGTCAGCGGGAGAAGCCGGCGCAGGCCTCCGATCGCCGCTGCGACCAGGACGGGGGGCAGGAGCAGTGTCTCGAGTTGGTTGCCGACGCCGTAGAAGCGACCGCCGCCGTCCGGTCGCGCGCCGAGCACCCCGAGCGAGTTGAGCTCGGGATCGACGGCGAGGACGATCGTGAACGCCGCCAGGAAAGCCGCGACAACCATCGGGATGATCCTTCGGCGCAGCGAGCCTGCCACAGCGAATGCGATCGTCAGCACCGCCATTGCCGGGATCACCAGGCCGAAGCGTGTCGCGCCGGCCCAGGACAGCAGCAGAGACGCGGTCACGGCTGCAGCCCCTCCGAGCCCGGCTGCGCGCGGCGCGAAGACCGCCAGCGCGATGATCGTCAGCACGACGGTGACGAACACCCAGCCGCGGTCGTGGTGCACGCGCGAGAGCCGGGTGTCGAGCGCACGGAGATCCGCGAGTGCGTCCCGCTCGGGCTCGGATTGGATCGGCGGCGAACGGCCTTCGTCGAGGGCGACAGCTGTCGGCGCGAGGTCGGCGATCGAGACAAGGCCCCGTATCCGCGTGGAGTCGGAGGTAAGGATGCCGTGATAGCCGGCGTCGACGATGACGACCCTGTAGCGCCTCGTGTTCGGGTGCTCTCCCGGCGGCGGGAGACTGACGTAGACGGCGGGTCGGAGCGGCTGCGCCGGAACGCCGAAGGCGAGGTCGACGAGGATCTTCCCGTCCGGCGTGCCGAGGTCGCTCTCGACTGTGCCACGCCTCAGGGCTGCTATGGCACCCGCACGGCTGACGGTCGCTCCGGTTCCCGGGACGTAGAGGCCGACCGCGCCCACCCCGCCTGTGAGGAAAGTGGCACTGGGCGGCACGACGTAGATCGTCGGCCGGGCCTGGGCCGCCGCGTTCGCGCCCAGGAACGCCCCAGCCACAACCGCCACGGCTACGATTCGGTGTACAACCCTCGCCTTCAAGGAGAGCGATTCTCGATGAAACGTAGGTCATATGGTCGCGACGCCGGTCTGACGTTCCGGATGCTCGCCACGGGCTCCCTGCTCGGGCTCCTCTACGTCGTCTTTGCGGTCGTCCTCTTCAACGTCCTGAGTGTCGGGCTCGTCCCGATGCTCGTGATCGTCGTCGGGATCGCGTTCTTCCAGTACTTCACCTCCGACAAGCTTGCGCTCGCGGCCTCGGGCGCGAAGGTGGTCGAGCGCGACCAGGCTCCCGAGCTGCACGACATGGTGGAGCGGCTCTGTGCGATGGCCGACCTGCCCAAACCGCGTGTCGCGATCATCGACACGGACGTGCCCAATGCGTTCGCGACGGGGCGGAGCCCGAAGCACGCTGCCGTCGCGGTCACGCGCGGCCTGTGGGAGCGGCTCGAGCCGCGCGAGATCGAGGGTGTGGTCGCGCACGAGCTCTCGCACATTGCGAACCGCGACGTCCTGATCATGACCGTCGCGAGCTTTTTCGCGATGCTCGCCGGCCTGCTCACCCGGTTCGGGATCTACGGCGGGATGTTCGGCGGTGGCCGCGGCCGCGACAACAACACGGTTCCGGTCTGGCTGATCGTCCTCCTCGTATCCGTCGTGACGTACGTCCTCAGCCAGATCCTCATCCTCGCCATCTCGCGTTACCGCGAGTTCGCGGCCGATCGCGGCTCGGCGCTGATCACCGGCGCGCCGGAGCACCTGATGAGCGCACTTCAGAAGATCGCGAGCGACATGTTCAGGATTCCCGAGCGCGACCTGCGGCAGGTCGAGTCGATGAACGCGTTCTTCATCATCCCGGCGTCGGTCAAAAGTGGGGCACGATCGCTCCTCTCGACCCATCCGCCGCTCGAGAAGCGCCTCGCCGCGCTTTCGGAGATCGCCCGAGAAATGGGTCGACCGGTCGCATAGGCCCGGCGTGGGCCTTCGCGACGTTCTCCTCGGCAAGAAGAAGCTCGCAGGACCAGCGCGCGACCGCCTCTTCGCGCTGACGACGGCGGCGGTGACGCTTGACACCGAACTCGGGCTGCGCACCGCCGGCGCGGCCGGGGTCGTCTTCAAGCCCCTTTCTGCAGCGGAGTTCGTGCGGGCGGAGAACGATCTCCAGCAGCTGCTCGACGCGGTCGCAACCTCGTCGAGCTCGAAGCTCGATCGGCGCGAGGACTCGTTCGGCTACACGTGGATCATCGTCCGCGATCCCGATCTCGAGGACCAGGTGGCGACGATCCATGCGGTGGCCCAGGGCCTGGAGGAGCAGGGATTCGGGTCGCAGCTCCTCGCCGCGGTCTTCAAGTTCGACGGCGGCAAGCATCCGGTCTACTGGATTTACGGCTACAAGCGAGGGGCGTTCTGGCCCTTCGTCCCGACGGGCGAGGACCAGAAGCGAGACAACGCGGAGGAGCTCGAGCTGAAGGCCAAGCTGGAGAAGGAGCTGCCCGTCGAGCAGGACTTGACGCGCTGGTTCGGCGTCTTCGACGCGCCAATCTAGGCCCTCTCCCAACAGGCCACTGGCTGGGGGTCTGACCCCGGCCGTGGCGGTTTCGGACGGAAAAGCGTGCCGGAAGTGGGGCGCCGTCTTCTCCACCATGCGCGAAGGGCTGCGATTGCTCGCACCCCTGTTAGGCGCGGGTCTCTATGCGGCGTTCAGTGGCCGGGTCGTTGCGATCGCGGACGGTCTCACGTTCGTCGGCCTTGCGGTGGCACTCCTCTTCGTGCGCACGCCCGAGACGCGAGTCGAGCGCGAAGAGCAGCACTTCCTCACTGAGCTCTCTGCGGGCGTGAGACATGTCTTCGCCACGCTGCCTTTGAGGCAGATCATCCTCGCGACCGCTGCGTGCCTGTTGGTGGTCGGGTTTTCCGAGACGCTCTTCTTCGCAGTCGTCGAGTTCGGGCTGCGCCGGCGACCCTCGTTCCTCGGGGTACTGGAGTCGCTGCAAGGATTGGGAGCCATCGTCGGCGGCGTGACCGCCGGACGTGCCCTCCGTCGTTTCGGCGACGTGCGCCTGGTCGGCCTGGGCATGGCGCTCTTCGCGGTTGGAGATGCGAGCTTCGCGTCTCCCCGTCGTGTGTGCCGGGATCATCGTTGCCGGCTTCGCCCTCTCCTGGTTCATCGTCGGCTTCGCGACTTCGATCTAGGTCCGGACGCCGCAGCGGCTGCAGGGCCGTGTCGCTTCGGCGGCCAACACGATGGTGGGCACGCCGCAGACGATCGGGATCGCACTCGGCGCCGTCCTCGTAAGCGTTTTGGACTACCGCGTGCTCGTCGCGGTGATGTTCGTCGCGATTTCGGCCTGCAGCGCGTATCTGCTCACGCGCGGCCCGGAACCGATCGTGGCGGAAGAGCCTGCGCTCGCTTAGTGCGTGCCGTGCTCGACCAGGCCCTGCTCGAAGGCGTAGCGAGCTGCTTCGGTGCGGTTCGACACCTCGAGCTTGCGGTAGATGTTCGTGAGGTGGAACTTGACGGTCTGCTCGGCCACCCAGAGCTCCTTGGCAATCGCCTCGTTCGACAGACCTCGGGCAACGGCCCGCACGATCACCAGCTCGCGCTCGGTCAGGCCCGCCTGCTTAGCCGCGCGCTCTCCGGGGTCGTCTGAGACGCCCGCCGTGGTGAAGACCGTCCCCTCGACCGTCTGCCGCAGTGCTGCTGCGAGATCGTCGGGATCCACGGTCTTCACGATGTAGGCGTTCGCGCCCCGCTTGAGGGCGCTCTGAATCTGATCCGGTTCCTGGGAGACCGAGAGGATCGCGACCTTCATGTCGGGAAACTCCTTGCGGATCTTCGCCAGGCAGGTCAGGCCGTCCATCTGCGGCATGCGCAGGTCGAGGAGGACGAGATCGGGCTTCAGGCGCCTGACGAGCGGGAGGACCTGCGCGCCGTTCGATGCCTCGCCCACGACCTCGAATCCGCCCGCCTTTGCCAGGGCTTGCTTCGTTCCCTCGATCATCAAGCGATGATCGTCTGCGATCACAACCCGCACCCGGCTGCCGCTCCTCTCTAGCGTGTCGCGGCTGTTTACCGCGTCCCCACAAGACGGTATAGCAGCCCTCCGCCAGACCGCTCACTCCGTTGGGGGATTGCAGGAAGAAAGGTTTAGCGCAAGAATTCTGTCTCTCTGCGGTCATCGATATGCGGCGAAAATTAGATCCACCCGGGGTGGTCGGCCCGCGGATGCTTTCCGGGCGGGCCGCTGCATGATCCCCTCGGGGTCGGATCTCGTAACCAAGATTCCCGCGTTCGAGGAGGACGTCGTCGATTCGCGGCCGGCGCCCCGCGTCCTTGTCGCGGGGCACGACTCGGCGACGATCAACGGCATCAGGATGGCCCTCCAGGAGGAGGGCATCGTCCTCTGTGGTCAAGTGGCCAGCTGCGCGGAGCTCATCGAGGCGGTCACCCGTCTCGAGCCAGATGTGTGTCTCGTCGACTTGGACATCCCGGGCGGCGGGCTCGTGGCGGCGGCCGAGATGCGTGCCTGGAGCTCGAGCGTCGCGGTCATCATGCTCGCCTCCGACCTCAACGAGGAGGACTTTCTCAAGGCGATGGCGGTGGGCGCGATTGGGTACCTGCCGAAGAGCATCTCGGCAAAGCGCCTCCCGGCTGTCGTGCGCGCAGTGCTCCTTGGCGAGCCCGCGATTCCCCGCCCGTTGGTGGCCGTGCTGATGAATCGGCTCCGTGGCGGTGGAGCCATGCGGCATCTGGTGGTTCCGGATGGACGCGGCGTCGATCTGACGAGCCGTGAGTGGGAGGTCCTCGACTGCATGCGCGAAGGGCTCTCGACCCGTGAGATCGCCGCGAAGCTCCTGATCGCGGACGTCACCGTGCGCCGCCACATCGGGGCCGTGCTGAAGAAGCTGCACGTTCAGAGCCGCCGCGAGGCGCTCGAGCTCCTGCGCAGCGCCTGACCGCGCGAGCGGCGCAACTAGCCCTTCCGCTAGGTCAAGAGCCCGTCCAGCAGACGGACGATTGATCCATGAGGCTGAGGCCCCGTTCGGTCACGCTGCTCGCGGCTCTGGTTGCGGCCACGCTGACGGACCTCGTCGTCATGGTGCCCGGCCTCCACTACGCCTATCGGAGCGTCCCGCTTCACGCGATGCTCGAGACGACGGCGACGATCATCGCTCTGCTCACGACCGTCTTGCTGTGGGGACGCCTCCGGCAACGACAGCGGCTGGACGACCTGCTTCTCTTCGTGGCGCTGGCGCTGCTGACGACGACGAATCTTCTCTTCGCCGCGATCCCCGCGGCGATCTGGACCGATCCGCATCCATTCTCGATCTGGACGACCGTCTGTGGCGGCGCTGTCTCTGCGGCGCTGCTCGCCGCCGCGGCACTCGCTCCTCCCATCAGGTTGCGCAATTACGAGATGGCGGCGCGTATCGCGATCATCCTGATGTCGTTCGGGCTCGTGGCGATTGGAACCGTCATCGGCGTGTTCGTCGACCGATTGCCAGTCGGGCTCGATCCTGCGATGAACCCGACCTCTGCAGGCTTGTTCGTTGGCAACGACCTCATCGTCGCGGCGCAGATTCTCATCGCGTTTCTCTTCCTCGTCGCCGCGTTCGGTTTTACGCGACGCGCAGAGCGTTCGGGCGACGAGCTCCTGCTCTGGCTCGGTGCCAGTGCGATGTTCGCTGCGTTCGCGCGCGTGAACTACTTCGTCTACCCGTCCCTGTACTCGGAGTGGGTGTACACGGGCGACGCTCTCCGCCTCGGCTGGCACGTTCTGCTCTTCGTCGGTGCCGCACGCGAGATCCAGCTTTATCAACGGGCATACGCCGAGACCCGGGTACTGGAGGAACGGCGCAGGATCGCCCGCGACCTGCACGACGGCCTTGCGCAGGAACTCGCGTACATCTCGGCCACGACGCGGAATCTCGCGGACGGCGACACGACCAGTTTGCGCTTCAGGCAGCTTGCCTCCGCAGCCGAGCGTGGGCTCGGCGAGTCGCGTCGCGCGATTGCAAGCTTGACCGAGCGAAGCAGCGACGAGCCCTTCGACCTGGCGCTCGTCCAGACAGTGGAAGAAGTCGCGCACCGTCTCGGCACGCGTGTCGTCATCAATGCGGAACCGACGCTTGGCATCCCCCAGGAGCGTCAGGAGCAGCTACTGCGGATCGCGCGCGAGGCTGTTACGAATGCTGCGCGGCACGGTGCCGCGACCGTTGTGCGTGTCCAGTTCGCGAACGGTCGTGGGCTTCGGCTTCAGGTCGACGACGACGGAGTCGGCTTCGACACGACAGCAACCGAATCGTCGGGGTTCGGCCTGGTGACGATGCGCGAGCGGGCAGCAGCGATGGGCGGCGAGTTCCATCTCACGTCGACGCCTGACGAGGGAACACGGATCGAAGTGATCGTCCCGTGAGCCGACTTACTCGCGTGATCGTTGCGGACGACCATCCCCCGACGCGGGCGGGCGTGCGCATGGCGCTCGAGGCGAACGGGTTCGAGGTCTGCGCGGAGGTTGGAGACGCGGCCTCTGCAATCGAGGCGGCACGGCGTGAGTTGCCCGACGTGTGTCTCCTGGACATCCACATGCCCGGCGACGGCATTCACGCCGCAGAGGCGATCTCCCGGGAGCTGCCGGAGACTGCGGTGGTGATGCTCACCGTCTCGCGCACCGACTCGGATCTCTTCGATGCTCTGCGCGCCGGCGCCTCCGGCTACCTTCTCAAGGACATCGATCCGGCGAGACTGCCGCTCGCCTTGCACGGGGTGCTCGAGGGTGAGGCCGCGCTGCCACGGCAACTAGTGGCGCTGCTGATCGAAGAGTTTCGCGAGCGCAAGCGCCGGCGCCGGATCCCGCTGCGCGGCCGTCGCAGCGCCGAGCTCACCGACCGTGAATGGGAAGTGCTCGAGCTCATGCGCCAGGGGTGCTCGACCGAAGAGATCGCGGCCCGGCTCTTCATCTCCCCGGTGACCGTGCGGACTCACGTCTCCGCGATCCTGCGCAAGCTGCACGTGCCGACGCGCGAAGCGGCGATCGAGCTGCTCGAGCGTTGAGAGAGCTCAGCGGCTCATAGTGCTGTCGGTTCTCTGAGCCTCTGTCGGGCGGCCCTGGGCAGGACGAAAGCGGCCTTTGGGCGTTCAGTCGTATGAACGAAAGATAGGTCTGGCGGCCCTTGTGGCCAAGTGTTAGCGGGACAAGACTGAGTGTCCGGGCAGCTGCGGCCGCCCGGACTTGCGGCTTAAAGAGGGAGAGGGAACAACCAAACTTTTTGAGGGGGCTCAACCCAACGGGGGTCTAGTCACTCACCTTGTCCCTCGGAGCACGATCTGATTGCGGAATTGGAATTGCGGAAGTTTTGCGGCGATGTGGGAGGGCGACGGGACATGACACTGGCGTACGGGGAGAAGTTGTGTACGCCAGTCTGGTCCCTCTCGACTGCCCGGCGCGCCGCGATTGACATAGCGACTTAAGGGGTCATTCATGCGGCGCATCTATCGGGGCAAGAG
Organism: Gaiellales bacterium; assembly: GCA_038237145.1. Lineage (GTDB taxonomy): Bacteria > Actinomycetota > Thermoleophilia > Gaiellales > Gaiellaceae > 3-1-20CM-4-69-9. The sequence continues at coordinate 1,297 of JBBRZA010000038.1, read as the reverse complement.
GGGAGCTGGCGAAATGAAGGGTCGAAAGACACTGCGGCGGGCGGGGATCGTGCTCGCATTTGGAGCCCTGCTCAGCGCGGGGATGCTGGCTTCCGGCGCGCTAGGAATGACGCTGGACGGAGGGACGTCGACGGACAGCAGTTCGACTGCGACTGAGACGGCGCTGGCGCCGCCTTCCACCGACTCGACGTCGACCGATACGCCGTCAAGCACGTCAACGTCGGCGGATACGACCACCGATATGACCTCGAGCACGACTACGACCACGAGCACGACCACGAGCACGACGACGACGCCTTCGCCGTTTTCCCCGGCGATCGCGAGTGATCAGCTTGACTATGCGCCTGGCTCGACGGTCACGTTGTCGGGAACGGGCTGGGGTTTCAACGAAGCTGTCCACATCTCCGTGGATGACAGCCTCGGCCGGTCATGGAAGTACAACGCCGACGTCGTGGCCGACTTGAACGGCCGCTTTGGGCATCAGTTCCAGCTCCCGAGCACCTTCGTTGCGTTGTACACGGTGACCGCGACTGGCACGGGGGGCGAAACCGCAACTACCACGTTCACCGATGCGTCGGCTGAAGCCGCAGCCGCTCCAGCTGGTGTGACATTCACCCTTACATACCAAGGGTTCAGCGACGCAACATGCGCGACCCCGGTGTCGGGAGGAAATGGCTTGTCCAAATCTACATCGGTGACCGCTGGCACGAATTTTGCGCTGACCGGAGGCCCCGATTTCTGGAAACTCACAGCGGGCGCTGCTAGCGCTCCAACTGGTGCCACATTTTCGTCTTGGACAAAGAGCGGTGCTGGCTCATCCTTTACGACTATTTCGGCAAATGTGATTTGCGCTCAAACGCCAACTGGCGGCCTCAACTTCATTTACACCGCGAACTACACCACGGTCCAGAACCAAACGATCACGGTCACCACCGCAGCTCCAGCGACGAAGGTCTACAACACCAGCTTTCCGGTAGCCGCGACGGCCAGTTCCGGCCTCGCTGTCGCCATCACCACTACGGGCGTCTGCACCGGAAGCGGCAGCGGTACGGCCACCGTCACGATGACGAGCGGCACGGGCACGTGTACCGTCCACTACAATCAGGCGGGTAACGCGAGCTTCACGCCGGCGCCTGAGGTTACTTCCAACACGACGGCGTCGAAGGCGAGCCAGTCGATCACGTTTGCGCAGCCGACTACTCCGCGGGCGTTTGGGGCGACCTTCAATGTGAATCCGAGTTCGGACTCTGGGTTGGCGGTCAGCGTTGTGGCGTCTGGTGGTTGTAGCGCGAGCGCG
>JBBRZA010000037.1:0-28606 GCA_038237145.1 Gaiellales bacterium | reverse complement strand
GACTACGACGCTGCCTGCTGGCTCTTCAACGACGAGCCCGTTGAAGTCTCGGTCGCACGGCAGGCGCTCGTCTATCCGGTACTCACACGTCTCGGCGACCTCGACAACGGCGTCGTGACAATTCGCTTTGCGCGCGGCGGCATCGGCGTCACGCACGTGTCGCGGACGTCGTCGTTCGGCCACGACATCCGTTGTGAAGTCGTCGGGAGCGAAGGCTCCGTCTTCGTCCGTGGGCCGGGCGATGGAACAGCGGACGTCATCGACCGCTCGGACGCGGCGCGTTTTCCGGCGGACTACCGCGCACGGTTCGCAGACGCCTACGTTGCCGAGCTCGCGGCATTCGTGGCCGCATGTATGGGCGCGGGGCCACCCGGTCCCACGCTCGACGACGACCGGCGGGCGGTGGCAACCGGCATCGCGGCACGCGCAAGCGCGGTCGCCGGACAGCCGCTCGCGGTCGGGACAGATTGGCCCTGGCCGTGAGTCGACGTCCGCGCTTCGCGACGATCGCACTGGGCCTGCTGGCGATCACCGTCGTCGGCGCGGCGGTCGTCGACTCACTCGGAAAGTCGGTCTTCAAAGAGCAGTCGCCTACGAAAACGCGCGGCGCCGTCCTCCCGCCGCGCGACGTGCATCTGAGCGATCGCGATGCCCTCGCCGGACGGTTGCGGACGGACAAGGCCAGCGGCGTGCTCTATTTCGTCGATTCAGCTTGCCGGTTGCACGCACTGCGGCTTCCGTCGCTTGCGGCCACGGCGGCGCCGCGTGATGGAGGCTGCCGCGCCCTCGTGTCGCCGGCGTCCGCGCCGCCGGGTTGGTCGCTCTGGCCTCGCAACACACCGCTTGCGGCCCGTTGCGACGAGCATCGGCGGATCATCGTCAGCGCAAGCGCGGGTCCGTCGCTGCCGATGATCGGCGGCTGTTCCCCGGCGTGGAGACCGGACGGCTCGATGACATACATTCGCCGCGGGGCGATCGTGCAGTTCCCGCGCACAGGCCGCGCGCAGGTGCTCCGGAGCAAGAGCCAGCTTGCAGGCGCGCTCGAGAGTCTGCCGGTGTTACGGGGGATCTCGGGGTGGCACGCGAGCAGAGTCGCCTGGCTCAGTCCCGCCCGCTTCGCGGTGATCGCGTCAACTGGGTCGCGCACCGTGCTGGCCGTGTTCTCCGGCCGGCGTATCGTCGCGCTCAAGCCACATGTGCCGCCCGGCGTGATCGAGTTGCGGGGGAGCCCACGGGGAAACTACGTCGTGCTGGGAACGGCGAGCGGCGTGCGTGTGTACGTCGCGCGCCGGCGAGATCTCCCGCGCGTTCGCCGCTTCGGCATGCTCGTCTCGGTCGCCTGGTCGACCGACGAGCGCTGGCTTGCCGTCGCGCAGGAGCAGAAGGTTCTGCTCGTAGGGCCTCACGCCAGTGTCGTTCTCCCGTTGCGGGCACTCGACCTGGCCTGGACGCGCGAGCTTTCCTAAAAACCTGCGTGCTCGGTCAGCCAGGCGCGGTTCCGCACCTGCGACTCCTCGGCCTCGGCAGCGTCCTGCGCCGACTGTGGGACCATGTCCTGCTCGACCACCAGCCAGCCCGAGTAGTTCGAGCGCGCCAGTTCGGCGAAGAAGCTTTCGAGGTCGACGTCGCCCGTTCCGAGCCCGCAGAACACACCCCGGCGCCAGGCTTCCGGCATGTCGGCGCCGTCGGCGATCACGCTTGCGAGCACGTTGTTCCTGACGTCTTTGACGTGAACGTGGTTGATCCGTTCACCCCAGTCCCGAAGCGCCTCGGTCGGATCGCCGCCACCAAGAGCGAGATGGCCTGTATCGAACAGCAGACCCACGTCGGTCAGCTCGAGCACGCGCTCGATCTCCCACGGCGCCTCGACGAACGTGGCGGTGTGGTGGTGGAACGTCGGCTCGAAGTCACGGTTCCGAGCGAGGTCGGCAGCGCGTGCGACGCCCTCGGACAGCCGCCGCCAGCCCGAGGAATCGAGGCCGATCGATTGATCCGAAGCGGCCCGACCGGGGAACTGCGCGCGCTCCGGGGAGCCCGCGTCCGCAAGGACAGCCTTGGCCTCGGTCCCTTCGGCGGCGGCGAACAGGTCCAGCGTTCCGCTCATGGCTGCGAGGTCTTCGTCCCAGTGCTCGGGCTCGCTGAAGCGGATGGGGATGTAGCCGCCCACGAGGGCGAGGCCGTATTCCTCGAGCCGGTCGCGGAGGTTGTCACGGTCGCCCAGGTATCCGGGAGGGCCGAGCTCGGTTCCTTCGTAGCCCGCGTCGGACATCGCGGAAAGCACCCGTTCGGGCCCGGGGACGTCGGGCAAGACCCCGACCGTGATCTCGAAAGCCCCGTAGCTGCACGGGGCGTTCGCGACGCGAATGCCGCTCAACCTCGCCGTCCTTCGAGCGTGACGAGCGGTACGCGCGGGTCGGGCTCGAGTTTCTCCCACGCGGAACGGATCCACCCGAGCGCCGGGTCGTCTGCGGACGCCATCGACCGGCGGTCGCCCGCGAGGCCGTTCAGGTAGTACAAGTCGTACCCGTGTGCCGCTGCAGTGGTGTGGTAGCCATGCGGCACGAGCATGATGTCGCCGTCGCGCACGGTCTCCGTGAGGTCCGTTCCGTGCTGCGGGCTGTAGAGACGCTGCACCGCGAACGCACCCGGCGGTTCGCTTTGCGTGCGGTAGTAGTAGATCTCCTCGAGCACGACCTCGCCGGGCGGGTGATCCTCGTCATGCTTGTGCGGGGGATAGCTCGACCAGTTCCCCGCCGGCGTGAAGACCTCCACGACGAGGAGACGTTGCGCGGGAAACTCGGGCTTGAGGATGTGATTGATCTGCCGGGTCGCGTTACCCGAGCCGCGTACTTCGATCTCGACGTCGCTCGGCGTGACCAGCCGCGGCTCGAGTTGTTCGTCCGCGAGCGCTCCGGACACCGCAATCTCGATGTCGCCGAGGGCGGACAGCGTGTACTCGGTATCGCGTGGGAGGTACAGGGCCCAGGGCATGCCGTCGAAAACGGTCGCGCGTTCGCCGAGCTCCCATCGTTCGCCACCGCTCTCGATCTCGCACCTGCCGCCCAACGGCACGAGTGCGATCTCTTCGTTTCCCGTCTGCCGCGAGACCGGCTCGCCGTCGCGCAGGCGCTCGACGCGAAACGACAGGTACCGCCACGCCGCCGACGCGGGGTCGACCACGTCCCACTCGCCGTGGCGCAGCAGAAGCTCCGTCATGCGAGCTCTGCCTCGAGCTCTTGCAGTGTTGGCATTGCTTCCGAGCATGCCAGCTGCGATGCAACGATCGCGCCGGCTACCGAACCGCGGCGCACCGCCTCCTGGATTGGAAGGTCGGCGTGCAAGCTCTGCACGAAAGTCGCGACGAACGCGTCACCCGCGCCGAGCCCATTGACGACCTCGACCGGATGGCCCGGCACATCGACTTCGTGACCTTCGTGGAAGAGCAGAGCGCCGCGTTCGCCGCGCTTCAGCACCAGCGTGCGCACTCCGAGCTCGAGCAACACACTGGGCTCTCCCGCCGCAGCTTCGACTTCCTCTTCGTTGCCGATCACGATGTCTGCATGTCCGGCAGCCTTCCGAGCGAGCTCGCCGTATTCGTCGGCTCGCTCCCACAACGTCGGGCGCCAGTCGAGGTCGAAGATCGTCGTGCCCTGGTGCACTGCCAGCGCGGCGAGCGTCGTCTCGCGGCTGGGTGACTGCGCGAGGCCGGTGCCAGTCGCGAGCAGGTAGGGCGTGGCGGCGACCTCGTCGGCGTCGAAGTCGTCCGGGGCAAGCTGCCAGTCGGGCGCGGTCGGGTAGCGGTAGAAGGTGATCGGGAAGTTGTCGGGCGGCCAGACCTCGCAGAACGTCGGTGGTGTCATCAGGCGTTCGTCGACGGCGAGGAAGCGAACGTCCACCCTCTCCGCGGACAGGAAGTCGCGCACGAACTCGCCGTGTGGATCGGGCCCGACGCGCGAGACGATCGCCGGTGTCAGCCCGAGGCGAGCGAGCCCCGTTGCGACGTTGCCCGCGAAGCCGCCCACGAAGCGTGTGTAGGTGCGCACCTCGCGCAGCGGAGTGCGGAGCTGGTTCGGATACAGGTCGATGCCGACCCGCCCGAGCACTGCGACGTCGATGTGGCCTCGCGAACTCATGAGGTTGCGATCTTCGCACCGCGCGCTGGGCTCGGGCGTGATTCACTCACCGAAATGAGCACCTCCGCCGTTGAACGACGCGTCCGATTTCGGGACATTCATGCCAGGGAGCAGTTGTTTCTCATGCCAAATCCGTGGGACGTCGGCTCGTCGCGGTTGCTCGCAGCCGCCGGCTTCGAGGCGCTCGCGACGACGAGCGCGGGTTTTGCGTGGTCACTCGGCAGGCTCGACCAGAACGTTTCGCGCGACGAGCTCGTTGCGCACGTTGCGGCGCTCGCCGCTGCCACCGACCTTCCGTTGAACGTCGACAGCGAGCGCTGTTACCCGGACGACCCCGGCGGCGTGCCCCGGACGGTGGAGTTGCTGGCCGGGGCCGGAGCGGCGGGCTTCTCGATCGAGGACTACAACCCGGACACGGGCAGCATGGACGACGTCGCAGCCGCGGCGGAGCGTGTCGCGGAAGCGGCCGAGGCCTCGCGCAAGCAGGACGAGCCGCTGGTGCTGACGGGACGGGCGGAGAACCACATCCGCGGCGTCGACGATCTCGACGACACGATCGCCCGCCTGATTGCCTACCGCGATGCCGGTGCGGACGTCGTTTACGCGCCGGGCCTGACGGACCTCGGGCAAATTGCAAGGGTCGTGGAAGCGGTGCGAATTCCGCTCAACGTGCTCGCGTTGCCGTCGGGACCGAGTCTCGGCGAGCTGGCAGCTGCGGGGGTTCGGCGTATCTCTACCGGGAGCTTGCTGGCGGGCGCGGCCTACGGCGCGCTGCTCGAAGGCGCACGTGAGCTACGAGAGGAGGGTACTTCGCGCTACGCAGGAGGCGGCGTTTCGCGGGAGGTCCTGAAGGCCGCCTTCGACTAAGCGGTCTCGGCGAGGGCCATCGCGCCGAGGACGCCGGCTCGCAACCCGAGCCCCGGCAAAGTGATGTAGCCGGCGATGTCGTCCCTCACCGCGCTCGCCTCGAGATACCCGTTCATGAGCGCGAGGACGTTGCGCCGAACGAGGTCGAGCAGCCCGTCGTGATGGGCGACACCGCCGCCGACGACGATGCGCTCGGGAGAGAGCACGCACATGACGCACACGAGCCCGAGCGCGAGGTAACGGGCCTCGAGCTCCCAGGCCGCCTGATCGCCGTCGAGCGACACGGCAGGCTGACCCCAGCGAGCTTCGATTGCACGTCCGGACGCGAGCCCTTCCCAGCAGTCCCCGTGGTACGGGCACACGCCGGGAAACGGGTCCGCGTCGAGATCGTGCGGGACGCGCATGTGGCCGAACTCCGGATGAAGCAAACCGTGCAGGAGCTTCCCACCGGCCATTCCGCCGCCGCCGATGCCGGTGCCGACCGTGATGTAACAGAACGTGTCGAGTCCCTGGCAGGCACCCCAGCGATGTTCGCCGAGGGCGGCGGCGTTGACGTCGGTGTCGAACGCCACCGGTACGGAGAGACGCCGCCGGATCTCCTGACCCACGTCGATGTGTGCCCAGCCCGGCTTGGGGGTGGTCGTGATGTAGCCCCACGTCGGCGAGGAGGGCTTCTGGTCGATTGGCCCGAACGAGCCGATCCCGATCGCCTCGACCGGCCCCTCGCGCTCGAAGAAGGCGATGGCGCGCCCGATCGTCTCTGCCGGTGTCGACGTGCGGATCGTCTCGGCGGCGCGAATATCTTCAGGCCCGCTCCCGATTGCGCACTCCCATTTCGACCCGCCGGCCTCGATACCGCCGTAAGCAATCACTTCGCGCCGCAAGACTTCCGGATGATGAACTCACCGGGTAGGACGACCTCGTGCCGCCGTTCCGGCCCGCGGCCCTCGATGCGTTCCAGAAGGAGCTGCGTGCCCAGCGTCCCGAACGTTTGCGCCGGCTGCTCCATCGCCGTGAGAAACGGATAGAGCCTCGATGCGTACTCGATGTCGTCGAAGCACACGAGCGCGACATCGTCGGGAACCTCGAGCCCGGCGGCGCGCACCGCTTCGATCGCGCCGACCGCGGCGAGGTTGTTGACGGTAAAGACCGCCGTCGGTCGTTCATCGAGCTCGAGCAGCCGGCTCATGCCCGCCGAGCCTCCGCTCGGATCCGCCGCGGCGTTCACGACGAGTGTCGGGTCTAGTGCTATGCCCGCTCCGCTCAGCGCCGCCTCGTAACCTGCGCGCCGATCGCGCGCGGTCGAGACGTCGTCCGACTCCACGATGAACCCGATTCGCCGGTGGCCGAGCGAGATGAGGTGCTCGACGAGCCGGCGCGCGCCGCCCGAGCTGTCGCCGAGAACGACGTCGCAGTCAAGGCCCGGGACGGTGCGATCGATGAGGACGAACGGAACGCCGAACTCGGCGAGCCGCCGCAGGTGCGCGGCCGAGCGATCGCTCACCGGCGCGATCATCATTCCCTCCACTCGGTGTGCAATCAGCTCTTCGATGACGTCGCGTTCGACGCTCAGGTCCGACCGGGTGTCGCCCAGGATCACGTGGTAGTCGGCTCGGCGCGCGACCTCCTCCGCGGCCCGCAAGATCGCGGTGAAGAACGGATTCGCGACGTCCGGGACGATCACCGCGAGCGTGCCCGCCCGCTGCCGGCTCAGTCCGCGCGCGAGGCGGCTCGGCACATATCCGAGCTCCGAGATCGCCTGTTCCACCCGACGCCGGGTCTCCGGGCTGACGCGCTCGCTGTCGTTGATCACCCGCGAGACGGTCATCGGCGAGACCCCGGACAGGCGGGCCACATCTCTGATCGTGGTGTTGCTCGGGCTCATTTTTGGTATCGGTAACACAATTTTTGGCCAGAACTCATCCGAGTCCTGCCCGGTGCGCTTGACTTTTCAGCCGCCACCGTGTTATCGGTACCACAATCCGGGCAATGAGGGAAGGGAGGAACGAATGCGCCATCCGCAAGGAGGCGACCGCCGTCCATGGAGGTTCGGGCTCTTCGCAACACTCCTCGTCTTGGCCGTCACGGCCGCCGTCGTCTCCGCGGCAGCAGCGAAGCCGACTGCCAAGGGCGCGACAGTCAAGGTCGGGCTGATCACCAAGGATGCGACCAACCCGTTCTTCGTGAAGATGCACGCGGGAGCGAATGCAGCTGCCAAGAAGGCCGGTGCTGAGCTGATCTATGCCGCCGGCAAGAGCAGTTCCGACAACGCCGGCCAGATCACCGCGATCGAGAACATGGTGACTGCCGGCGTCAAGGGAATCCTGATCACGGTCGCCGATGCGAAGGCTGAGAATGCTGCGATCGCGCAGGCGAGGGCGAAGGGCGTGCTGGTCATCGCGCTCGACTCCCCGACAAGTCCCACGACCGCGGTCGACGCGCTGTTCGCAACCAACAACTTCAACGCCGGCGTGTTCATCGGCAAGTACGCGCGCGCGGCGACGAAGCGCAAAAGGGTGACGATCGCGATGCTCGACGAGCATGCAGGATCGTCTGTAGGCGCCCTGCGTCATAACGGGTTCCTGAAAGGGTTCGGGATCAAGAAGAACGACAAGCAGATCGCCTGTGTGGCGAACGGAGGCGGCCAGCAGACCCAGTCGCAGCCGGCGATGGAGAACTGTCTCCAGAAGAACCCGAACATCAACGTCCTCTACACGATCAACGAGCCGAGCGCCGCGGGCGCATGGACGGCTCTGAAGAAGGCCGGCAAGACCAAGAATGCCGTGACGATCGTCTCCGTGGACGGCGGCTGCGCCGGTGTGCGCAACGTCAGAGCCGGAGTCATCGACGCCACGTCGCAGCAGTACCCGCTGCGGATGGCGTCACTGGGCGTCGCAGCAGTCGTGAAGTTCGCGAACGGTGGGACAAAGGCGTCCGGTTACACCGACACCGGGCTCAACCTCATCGCCGCGAAGCCCCTGAAGGGCGTGGCCTCCAAGAGCGTGAAATACGGCCTCGCCAACTGCTGGGGATAGCTAGCCGGTCCACCCGCCGCAACCGGGGGCAACCTCCTCGCCCCCGGTTGCGGCCGGTGCAGGCTTAGGATCGGGCTTTGAGACTGACGGGAACACTCCAACTGGGCCGTCGCGTGGTCACGGCGCCGACGGTAGGACCGTTCATCGCGCTCCTGCTCACGATGGCGTTCTTCTCGTTGAAGACGGATCGGTTCTTGCAGGCGCAGAACTTCTCGCTGGTGCTACAGCAGGTGATGATCGTCGGTGTCCTCGCGATCGGCCAGACGCTCGTGATCCTCACTGCGGGCATCGACCTCTCCGTGGGAACCGTCATGGCGCTGGGGCAGGTGATCATGACGAAGCTCGCGGTGGCGAACGGCATTCCCGCTCTGCCGGCGCTCCTGCTCGGCATCCTCACGTGCATCGGCTTCGGTGTCCTCACCGGCGGGCTCGTCACAGGCGTCCGGCTGCCGCCGTTCATCGTCACGCTCGGCACCCTGAACATCGCGTTCGCTTTGACGCACATCGTCTCGAATGACCTCACCTTCACAGGACTGCCCAAGCTCGAGGTGTTCTGGGGACGTACCTTCGCGATCAGCGGGACCGACTTCACGTACGGCGTCGTGCTGATGCTCGTCCTCTATGCGCTCTTCTGGTACGGGCTCAACCAGACCGCCTGGGGGCGGCACGTCTACGCGGTCGGCGACAATCGGGAGGCGGCGCGCCTCACGGGGATCAACATCGATCGCGTCCTCCTGTCCGTCTACACGTTGGCCGGCCTCACGTACGGAATCGCGGCGTGGCTCCTCGTGGGGCGCACGGAGGTCGGCGACCCGAATGCCGGGCAGACGACCGAGAACCTCGACAGCATCACGGCCGTGGTTCTCGGCGGCACGAGTCTCTTCGGGGGGCGTGGAACGATCATCGGGACGTTGATCGGCGCTTTGATCGTTGGCGTGTTTCGCAACGGCTTGACGCTGATCGGCGTGTCTGTGATCTACCAGTACCTCGTGACCGGCATCCTCGTGATCCTCGCGGTCTCGATCGACCAACTGACGCACCGGCGACGCGGATGAGCTCGCGCCAGCCGATTCTCGAAGCGCGTGGGCTCGTGAAGAAATACGGCCAGGTCGTCGCCCTCAACGGCGCCGACTTCGAGCTGTATCCGAGCGAGATCCTTGCGATCATCGGCGACAACGGGGCAGGGAAGTCCACGCTGATCAAGGCGCTGTCGGGTGCGTTGCAGCCGGACGAGGGGGAGATCTCACTCGGCGGCGAGCGGATCAATTTCCGTTCGCCTCGCGATGCGCGGCGTGCCGGGATCGAAACCGTGTATCAGGATCTTGCGGTCGCGCCGGCACTCGACATCGCCTCCAACGTCTTCCTCGGCCGGGAGACTCGGCGCCGGGGCCTTCTCGGGCGCCCGTTGCGCCTACTCGACAAGCGCGGCATGCGTCGCGAAGCTGCGCGCCACTTCGAGGAGCTCGGCATCGGCATCCAGTCGATGGGCGAGCCGGTCGAGAACCTGTCCGGCGGCCAGCGCCAGGGGGTCGCGGTCGCAAGGGCTGCCACCTGGGCGCGCAGGCTCGTGATCATGGACGAGCCGACTGCCGCACTCGGAGTCAAGGAAACGGGGCAAGTGCTCGACCTGATCAAGCGCGTTCGCGAGCGTGGGCTCCCGGTGATTCTGATCAGCCACGACATGCCGCACGTCTTCGAGCTCGCGGACCGGATACACATCATGCGGCTCGGCCGGCGCGTCGCCGTGGTGACGCCCAAGACGCACACCATGCCCGAAGCCGTCGCGATCATGACCGGCGCCACGCCGAGCCAGCTCGAAAACGCCTTGTCCACGGAAGGGAGTGTCGAATGACATACGTCCCCGCAGACGACCGCTACGAGCACATGCGTTACCGTCGCTCCGGCCGCAGCGGCCTTCAACTACCAGGGGTGTCGCTCGGGCTCTGGCAGAACTTCGGCTACGACCGGCCGCTCGACACGAGCCGCGCGATCGTCCGACGTGCCTTCGACCTCGGGATCACGCACTTCGACCTCGCCAACAACTACGGACCGCCGTATGGATCTGCGGAGGAGAATTTCGGCCGGTTGATGCAACAAGATCTCGCCCCGCACCGCGACGAGCTGATCATCTCGAGCAAGGCGGGCTACGACATGTGGCCCGGGCCCTACGGCGAGTGGGGCTCGCGCAAGTACCTCCTCGCGAGCCTCGACCAGAGCTTGGGACGCGTCGGGCTCGATTACTTCGACATCTTCTACTCGCACCGCTTCGATCCCGACACGCCACTCGAGGAGACGATGGGCGCTCTGGATACTGCGGTCCGGCAAGGAAAGGCGCTCTATGTTGGGATCTCGTCCTACTCCGCGGCGAAGACGCGTGAGGCGCACGCCATCCTGCGCGAGCTCGGAACGCCGCTCGTGATCCACCAACCGTCGTATTCGATGCTCAACCGCTGGATCGAGCCGGAGTTGCTGGACACGCTCGGAGAGCTCGGGATCGGCTGCATCGTCTTCTCGCCGCTCGCCCAGGGAATGCTCACGGACAGATATCTCGACGGGATTCCCGAGGGTTCCAGGGCGAGCCGGCATGGATCTCTTCCTCCCGATCTGATCAACGATCAGGCGCTCGCCAAGATCCGGGCTCTGAACGAGATCGCCTCCCGGCGCGGTCAGACGCTGGCACAGCTGGCCCTGGCCTGGACGCTTCGCGATCCTCGCGTCACGTCGACACTGATCGGCGCGTCGAGCGTCGATCAGCTGGAGGCGAATGTCGCGGCGCTCGACAAGCTCGACTTCTCCAACGAGGAGCTCGCGGAGATCGACCAGTACGCGACCGAGGCCGACATCAACCTCTGGGCGGAGTCGAGCAAGGCCTGATCTCTCCCCGGAGCTCGCCCTCTCTTCGGCTGTAACGATTCCGGCCTCGGCGGGACTGGACGGTATGCGAATGCGGGTTCTGCTCTTCGTCGTCCTGGCTCTTGTCGCTGCTTCTGCCTCGTCCGCTGTTCTCGCTTCGTCACAGGCAGTTCGGCCCACGCTTACGGCCGGACCGTCCTCCTACGGGCGCGTGCTCTTCGACGGCCGCGGCTTCGTGCTGTACGGGTTCACCCGCGACCCGCGCGGCAAGAGTGTCTGCAACGGTGCATGCGCGACGGCCTGGCCGCCATACGTCGTGAAGACACGACCGCGCGCGGCCGCAGGCGTCAAGGCCCGGCTTCTGGGCACGACCAGGCGTGCAGACGGCGCGCTGCAGGTCACCTACGCGGGACGCGCTCTCTACTACTACGTCGGCGATCGCAAACCGGGCCAGATTCTCTGCCAGAACGTGACTGAGTTCGGTGGTGTGTGGCGCGTGGTCCGCCCCGACGGCCGTCTCGTCCGTTAGTCCGCTACTGCGCTGCCGGCACTGCGAGCTGCATCCAGACGGTACCGGCTTCGACCGGCGCCGGGCATTCGGGCTCGCGTGTCGAGATGCTCGCGACTACGCAGACGTCGGAGTACGCGCGGCCGACCACGACTGACAGGCTGCGATCGAAATCACCGCCGGCGTTCGGCGCGAGCGACCATTCGGCCAGGTTGCGGCGTGGCTGTCCCGGTGCGATGCCGAAAACGCGCAGCGTCATCGAGCGCGCCGGGCGTTGCGGCAGGTTGCGAGCCTTCAGCCTGACCAGTAGGCGGGGCACCCTGACGAAGGTCTCCCACAGGACCGAGAGCTGGGGACGCTCCTGGGGCCGGGGAATGTGTACCCGGACGCAGCCTGTTGTGTTGCCGCGCGTGTAACAGGGTCGCGGCTCGTCGCCGACCCAGGCCCGCGCGCCGAGGTCGTCGAAGTCTCCGGCAGGCAGCGAGAGATTGACGGTGTGCTGGATCTCGCCCGAGTTATTCGGGCCGAGCGACGCTCCGTAGAGCGGCTGGCCCGGCTGCCAGGTCGGACGGCCGCCCTCGTCCGACCCGCGGAGCAGCTGCTCGACCTCCACGACGAGATGGTCGCTCGAGCGCAGTCCGATCCCGTGCACGGATACCGCCACGAGGGAGCCCGACTTCGGCGTCACGGTGATGCTCGGCTGCGCCCGGTCGCCCCAGGTCTCGACCCCCGCGTAAACACCGAAGACGAGCGCAGCTCCGAGCACGATGATCCCCAGGGAGAGCACGCCGCGCTCTTCGCGCGATCCCTCTCGCAGGCCGTACGCGGCGATCGCACCCAGGAAGACGGCGAGTGCCGCGGATCCGAACGCACCGAAGCTCGCCAGTGGATGGTTCCGCGCCATTCTGCCGATGAGGTCCCCGCTGATCGCAAGTGCGGTGAGCAGGGCCCCCAATGCTGGCAAGGCGGCGAGAAGAAAGCCTGCGGCGCCCTTGGCTTCCTTCCCGATTGGGAGGAACCTCGGCATGACGGCACAGGTACCGTTACGCCCTCGCCGGGCGGAGTCAACGGCGTCCACGAACCTTTTACACGTCGGTTACAGGCAGCGAATACGAATGCCGATTTCGTCGTTGAACCCCTCAGCCGTCAGATGACCGACAAAACCCACACCAACCGCTGGCTCGTCCTGGTGATCGTCTGCGTCGCGCAGTTCATGGTCGTCCTGGACGCGACGATCGTGAACGTGGCGCTGCCGTCGATCCAGAGTGGCCTGCACTTCTCCGCTTCGAGCCTCCAGTGGATCGTCAACGCCTACACGCTCGTGTTCGGCGGCTTTCTGCTGCTCGGCGGCCGTGCTGCGGATCTCTTCGGGCGCCAACTGCTCTTCGTAGCCGGCGTCGTCGTCTTCACGGCCGCCTCGCTGTTGAACGGTCTGGCGACGACCTCCAACGTGTTGATCGGCGGTCGCGCCCTGCAAGGGCTCGGCGCGGCGCTCGTCTCGCCGGCGGCTCTCTCGATCGTGACGACGACGTTCGCAGAAGGACGCGAGCGGACGAGGGCGCTCGGCGTGTGGAGCGCGATCGCTGCGGGTGGCGGTGCGGTCGGCCTCGTCGTCGGCGGCTTCCTGACGGACGTCTTGTCGTGGCGCTGGGTGTTCTTCATCAACCTGCCGATCGGGATCGCCGCAGTCCTGCTGGCACTGCGCTACGTACACAACTCACGCGCCGAGGAGCGGCCGGAGACGGTCGACGTCGCCGGTGCGGTGACCGTGACCGCGGGCCTCCTGGTGCTCGTCTACGACATCGTGAAGGCCCAGCAATACGGCTGGACATCCGGGCGTACGCTCGGGCTCGGGGCACTGGCCGTGTTGTTGCTCGCAGCGTTCGTCGTGATCGAGAACCGCTCGAGAGCGCCGCTGATCCGGCTCGATATCTTCCGCATCTGCTCCTTGAACGCATCGAACGGGGCGATGCTCTTCGTCGTATCCGATCTGTTCGCGATGTTCTACTTCGCCAGGCTCTTGACAGAGTGGCGGAACTGGAGAGGATGAGAGAGGAACCTCCGGCGGGTAGGCCGCCGAGGGCAGACGGAGGTCTACACGATGCAGTTCGTTATCAGGGATCACAGGTTCGGGCTGGCTCTTCGGGAGGCCGAGAGCGCCGAGTTCGCCTTGCTCTCGTTCGTGGCCGACAGGTTGGCCGCCGATGGGCGCGCGGCTGCGTGCTCGATCACGTCGAACCGTGAAGGCACGGAGGCGACGACGCGCTGCATGGGCACGAAGTTCACGGCGCACGCGGTGCGGTCATGAGTCCCGCGAACTCGAAGAAACCGCTCATCCCGTACATCCGGCAGAGCCAGAAGAAGGAGCAGACCATTTCGATTGACGAGCAGAAGCGCGCCATCACGAAGTGGGCCGAGGGCGCGGGCGTGAAGCTCGCGCCTGCGGTCGTTGAGCAGGGCGTCTCCGGCTCGAAGTCCTGGCGTGATCGCGAGCTTGGCGCGGCCGTTGCAGCGTGCGAGAACGGCGAGGCGTCCGGCATCATCGTTGCCTTCCAGGATCGGCTCTCGCGCGAGAACGGACTCGCCACGGCCGAAGTGTGGGAGGCGCTCGAGAGGGCCGGAGCGCGGCTCGTGTGCGCGTGCGAAGGACTCGACACAGCGACTGGCGACCACGAGATGCTTTTCTCGATCAAGGCCGCCATCGCCCGGGAGCAGTGGAAGCGACACCGCACGAACTGGACGAGCGCGAAGCACTCGGCCTGGGAGCGTGGCGTGTACGTCAGTTCGGCTCCCGCCGGTTACGGGAAAGACGAGGACGGCAAGTTGATCCCCGACCGCAACGGTCACTGCAAGGCGGTCGTCACCGCGTTCGAGTGCTACGCCGACGGCGGCTCATACGGCGCAGCCGCAAAGGTGCTCACGGACGCGGGCGTGGCCACGTCGCACGGTCGCACGACTTGGACACCGACTGCCGCGCGGACTGTGCTCGCGAACGACGTGTACCTCGGCGTGCACGGCTGCACTTGCGGGTGCGGGCAGGAGAAGCAGGGGCACCCCGCGATCATCGAGCGGGCGCTCTGGCTCCGTGCCCAGCGCAAGAAAGGGACAGTCAAGAAGGCGTCCAAGGGAGACGGTGAGGGTCAGATGCTGGGCGGGCTGCTCAAGTGCGCGTCATGCGGCTACGGCATGTCGTGTGACTCCAGCACGAAGGGCGGGCGCGTGTATCGGTACTGGCGCTGCAAGGCAAACCCGGCCTGCACCGCTCCCGCGCTCATCTCCGACGCCAAGGTCGCGCCGTACATCGTCGCGGCCGTTCTTGAGCACGTCGGCACGGTCACCGGAGAGGACGGCCCTGACGAGGCTCGCATCTCCGAGCTTCGGGCCGGTGTCACTAAGGCGGACGCGGACTTGGTCGCGCTCGATGCGATGCTCGCGTCGGACGAAGTTGACGCCATCACGTTCGCAACGGCTTCCGCCGCTGCACGACGCCAGCGCGACGCGCTCGCGGTCGAACTTGCGGAACTTGAGCAGGACGCCGTGGCGACGAAGTGGTACATCCCAGGGCCGAACGACCGCGACTACATCGAGGACGGCGAGCACACGACGCGCGCAGTCTTCGAGCGGATGCCGGTACCAGTGCAGCGCCAGGCGCTCTCTTTGGTGCTGGCTCGCGCGACGGTCGCACCCGGCAGGGCCGAGTGCCACGAGCGCGTCGAAATCGAGTGGACCGCTTGACGGTCCACTCGGCTACTTCTCAGTGACGGCGACCTGCTCCGACGGGGTCTTTTGGTGGGGCGGTAGACAGGCGTCACACCCGGTCGATGCGTTTTCGGGACGCGTCAAGCGGTTTTCGGCTCTCCGAGGCGGTTCCTGTGCGAGTTGGGCCGACCCGGTGCCTCACATTTTGTGACGCGTGAGCGAGCGCAGATTTCTGTCGCAGTTCCACCAAAAAGCGACAGCGGACGCGTCGACGGTGTTTCTTCAACAAGAGATCCCAGGCCATCGCGCACGCGTTTGACGAGACGAAGTGGCGGAACTGACACCACTTCTCACGAAACCGCGAAACCTGAATCCGCCTGCCGGCCCCTGCTTCTAGCGAAACCGCGAAACCTGAATCCGCCTGCCGGCCCCTCCCTTCTCGCGAAACCGCGAAACCTGAATCCGCCCGCCGGCCCCTCCTTCTAGCGAAACCGCGAAACCTGAATCCGCCTGCCGGCCCCTGCATCTAGCGGGCGGGGTCGAAAAGGTCAGGATTGCGGGGTCTACGGTCCTCACACGGGGTTTCTCTTCGCGGGTGAAGACATCGACGCAGCCGACCAGTACGCCCGGAGTACCGGAGTACCCTACACATGTAGGCTAGCAAGCTGGAAGAAATGCAACGCGCGAGCGTGCCGGGCAAAGCGCGAATCATCTACGTGTTTCTACGTGTTTGCAAGACGGCTAGTGCGATTGCGGCGCAGCGCCGGGGTAGCCCTCGCGCAACCGCCGCGCGGTTGCAACAATCCGCCCCCGTCGGATCGTGTCGACGTCGGAAGAGCAGGTCGCGGAGCAGGTCGCGATCTACACCGATAAGGGAGCGCCCCACACAGACGCCGACCGCGCTCGTGGCCACTGCGCCTCGCCTCGTGCCGGATCGCCTCGTGGCAGCACCGGCCGACGGTCTTTCCGTCAAGAACTACCCCTGGCCGCGTGAGCACCGGAGCCAGAAGCGTACGGTTGAGCCGGATTCGGGCACTTTGTGACACCGCCGGATGACCGGCCCATCGGTCCCGCAGGCGGCCCTTTGGGCCAGCGCGCGGTCCCTTGGTCGGACGCCACGAGCGCGGGCACGAAACCGGGCACGAGCCACGCCGGGCCGCCCTTCATGCCCGGATGCGCGACGGGGCCGAGCACGCCTCGCCCCAGCCGAGACGGGAGCGCGTTGGCTTGTTGCGCAACGTGCGGAGCTATCCTCTCCGAGTGCGATGCCACCGCCCTTCAAGCTCAAGCCTGACGCTGCGCTCTTCGCTCGTGTAGCAGCGGGGGAGTCCCTGCGCTCGCTCGCGCCGGAGTACGGCGTCAACGCGAGCAACTTGTCCAGGTTCCTTCGCGGTGCCGGAGCGGACCAGCTCGCCAAGGCGCGAGAGCCGAACGACCCACCGTTCCCGCCGCACGCCAGCCCCGAGCGACCTGACGCGACCGAGACGGGAGCGCCGATCATCACCCCGCGCCAGCGCCCGCTTCTTGACGACTGGCTGCCTGGCTACCTCGATGACAAGGCCGCCGAGCGCGAAGCTCGCACCGGCCGAGCGCCCGGCCAGCCCGCGTCCAGCCCGCTCACGCCGACCGAGTACGCCGAGCACGTCGTGCGCGTCACCCTTCACGAGCCAGCCCTCGCCGCCGGAGTGACGGACGCACAGCGCGAGCACGCGCACGAACTTGAGGCATGGCTAGCCGGAGTCGACCAACCTGCCGAGCCTGCGCCTGCGACCAGTCCATACGCCTGCCCCATGTGCCCCGAGGTCACAACGTCTGAGGCCGGGCTGCGCCAGCACATCGAGTGGGAGCACTCCGAGTGAGGCGCGCGTCCCCCATCGCGCCGCACAAGCGCCTTCGTGCAGCGAAGCTCCGACGGCAAGGCATGTCGTACGTCGGCATCGAGCGCGAGACGGGAATCAACGAGAGCACGATCCGCCGCTGGGTCAAGCGCGATCCCGAGTGGATGCTTCTCGTGCGCGGGCAGGGCGTGCTCCAGGTCGGTCCCGTGAAGCTCCAAGTTGACCACAACGCGCCCACCTTCGATGACGTAGGCGACGAGAGTCTCGCGTGGGTTGCGCCGTCCCTGCCAGCATCCGAGAGCGCACCTGACCAGCGCGTCCTTGGCTCTATCGCCGTCGAGAACGCCGAGCAGTTGAAGGTCGTGCTCGTTCCCGCTGACCGCGTGCAGAAAGTCCGTGACGAGCTTGCCGCCGGACGCATCCCGTACCTGCCCGATGCGCCGACGTTCCCGCTGCGTGGCGACGCACTGCCCGCACTGACCGATCCCGCCGACGTGTCACTGCTCTGCGCGCTTGCGAGCGACGACCAGGCGGAAGCGTTCCGAGCGTTCCTCTCCGTTTGGCGATTCCGTGCGCAGGAAACCAAAGACATCCGCACGCTGGGCGATGAACTGTGGGAGGCGCAGGACATCTTCATCGAGCAGATGTGCGCTAACCCGCACGTCTACCTCTTGAAGGCGCGCAAGCTCGGCCAGTCCACGATTGCTGTCGCCTACGCCGCGTTTGCGCTGCGCGTCCGCGACACGAACGCCCGCGTGCATCTCTTCTCCCGTGCCGAGCGGGCCGCGCTGGAGTTGCTCGCCGCGTTCAAGTTCGGGCTGGACAACCTGCCAACGTGGCTACGGCTCCCGATGGAGCGCGAGACGCAGCGGGAGATTGTCTACAGCGCCGGGATACACGACATGCGTCACGTGATCAGCTACCCGACGAGCGACGCGACTGCCGTGGAGGCCACCGCGACGCACTCACACATTGACGAGTGGGCCGACATGCCTCGGCCGGACGTGGTGTACCAGTCCCTTGAGCCGACGTTCTCCGCGCCGGGCTGCACGAGCCTCATCTGCACGACCGGCTCCGGTCCGGCGAACCCGAGCGCCGCGTACTTCAAGGACTGCTTGAACGGCGAGGGGTTGCACCTGCCGCTTTTCATTCCCGCGACCGCGCGACCGGGCCGAGATGAGACGTGGCTCGCGCAGAAGCGCAGGCAGATGCGGGTCAACGCTTTTCGCACGGAGTACGCGCTCTCGTGGATGGACGCGATTGCCGGGACCGCCGAGTACGAGTTTGAGTCCGAGGACATCGACCGCTGCACGCAATACTGCCGCTACCGCAGTGACGGGCACCGGCTCGCCGTTCCGTTTGGTCAGCCGCTTGAGAAGCACCGCTACATCACGGCCGTCGATGTCGGCGTAAAGGATGCAACAGTCATCCTGACGCTCGACGTGACGACGGACGTGTTTGAAGTTGCGAACCTGGAGCGATACGTCGGACTCTCTTACCCACTAATCCAGGCGCACATCATGGAGGCGCATCGCAAGTTCAACGGGCCGACGGTGATCGAGTCAAACGCGATGGGCCTCGCCGTGATCCAGAATCTCAACTTGCCCGAGCACGAGGTCATTCCGTTCAACACGAATCAGACGAGCAAGGCGCGCATCATCGAGGGCCTCGCGGCGCGCATCGCTAACAACGAACTCCAGTACGACCCGCACCTGTGCGAGCAGTTGGATACGGAGCTACGCGGCTACGTCTTCCCCGACGACAACATCGTGCAGGACTGCTGCATGGCACTCATGATCGCCTGCGATCAAGCACATCAGACGTACAGCAAGCAGGGCCGCATCCTCGGCGTCATCATGGTATGAGCGACCCACGCCACACCGTCCGTCGCGCGCATGAGCAAACCGAACTCAGTTCAAACGCGCGCGCAATGGCCGGGGACCTTTTGTTGAAGAACACCGTCGAAGCGAGCTTCGTCGCTTTCTGGTGGAAGTGCGACAGGGATGTTGGCCTGGTGCGCGAGTTGTGGACTTCGCTGGTTGCGTGAGCTACGAAGTCGCGGTGTTCGAAACGTAGGCAGAACGTCTGCAAGCACCGGCCGGCCGGCGCGTCTTCGTCGACGATCGAGGTTCGGTTGGTGACCGAGCCGACCGAGTCGGTTACACAGGGTCAGCCGTCGCCTCGCCGCGAAGAGCGCTTACGGCGATCCGGCGTCGAACGCTATGACGCCGACCCGTTCACGTCCGTCGCTCCTGCTCTAGTCTCCCCGCCGCTCGTGGAGCACATTTACGACTTCCATCCTGTCGATGCTGACGACCCTGCCGCCGCCGGTTTCCTCAGCCTGTTGTCGCTGGCGCGCGGCGCGCTCTTCGCTCGCATCCATTGCTTCGCGACTGTCCCAGATCGAGAGCGAGGCACCCTTGCCCGTTGAGCGATCGATGAGGCAGTAGAGAGCGCGTAGGCCAGGCATCTGGTCCTGTTCGATCGGCTGCTCCTGAGGTTCAGGAAGCAGCTCCACATGTTCGGGGCTGCCGTCGATGATCGTTAGGCGGCCGTACATCCTTACCTCCTCTCGCACCTCGCGACGCGCCAGCCGCGTTCGCTCGACCGACTGTACTCCGACGGTAGGCGTAGGCAGGCATCACATGCGGTCGATGCGTTTTCGGGGCGAGTTGGGTTTCTTGGCTCTATAGGCGGTTGCAACCCACGGGTTGCCCGTTCGCTAGGAAGCGGGCGGGCGCGAACACGCTCAGGTTCCACGGTTTCGCGAGAAGCCGGTTCCGGGTGTCGCGCATGCGGCACCGAAGCGACTGTCGTCTTTCCACCAGAAAGCGACAACGCTCGCGTCTGACCGCGATTTTGTCTGCGGCAATCGACGGCGGGCGACGGTTCCAACAGGATTTTTGGCGCCCGGAAAAGGTTGTTAGGGCAGGTCCTTGGTGGGCTTTGGGAGCGTGCCGGCGGCTAGTTCGGCCGTCCAGCGTTCGGCGGTCTCGCGGTCTCCCGTTATGTGGGCGTTGACGAAGCCGGGCGCTGACCGGTCGAGGCGGGCGGGAGACCACTCGCCGATGTCGGCGATCTCTCCGTCGGGGGACATGTAGTGGAACACCTGAGTTTTCGTTGGCGGAGGCTGTTCGGAGGGCGGGTCGGCGGGGGTCGCCGCGGGTTCGGCTTTGTCCGCTGCACGGTGCAGGACCGGGTTGGCGCCCGGCGGGAGGTCGTAGACGACGATCGACGGCCTGGGCGGGTCTTCCGTTTCGGGCTTGTCTTCCTCGGGGGGCAGCGCCGCGATTGCCCGTGCGGCGGAGAGGCGGGTCGGCCAGTCGGGCTGGCCGCTCGCCTTGGTGGCGATCAGCGCGGCGCTCAAGATCTCGCGCGGCCCGAGCTCGCCGGGAAGAGCGCCTTCGCGTTCGGCGATTGCGCGCAGATCCGGGTCCTGCAGCCAGCGCGTCACGGTCCGCTTCGAGCGGCCGACGATCGCGCCGGCTTCTGCGTAGGTGAGACCGGTGCCGACCGCCCTCGCGGCACGAACCTGCTTGGTCCGAAGGGCCGCTGTCACGTCCTCATTCTACCTCGCGCAACCATGCAGGCTGGCGTATCTGGCACTTGAAGTAGGTAGTTTTTAGGCGCTATACAGCGTTTTTTGTCTCTAGAATAGCGCTTAGATGTCTTTATATCGTCCCCGGACAAAAAAGGGTCGACGACGCCGCAAACCCCATGGATAACAGTGAAAAGACGTCAAAAGGCGTCTGTGTATGTCCCCGAAGACGGCGTACTGATCCTGAGCCGGTGCTCGCCGAGCGTCCCGTTTAGCTTGCTCATGGTGCGGCGGTTGTTTCGGCCGCGAGCGCCAGGATCGTCGCGTGTAGGCGCTCGGGAACTTCGCTCTTGTCTAGGTAGGCGTCTGGTCCGCGCTCGTCTGGGTGAGGTCGCTTGTCTTCGAAGATCGAGCCGCTGATCAAGATCACGCGCGCCTTCGGGTGGCGCTCCTGCAGCAGCTGCGCGCATTCGATCCCGCTCATCGTCGGCATGAGCACGTCAATGACGGCCACGTCGGGTTCGACGCGGGCGGCTGCCGCGAGCGCCTCCTTGCCGCTTGCCGCCTTGCCGACGATCTCCAGCCCTGGTTCGCCTGTAAGCAGGGCCTCGAGCGAGTGCAGGAAGGACGCATCGTCGTCGACGAGCAGAATCCGGATCGGTTGGGCTTCCATCGCGTCTGACCTACCCGGCTTTAGGCGACTCCAGACCCCCGGGGCCCCTACGCTGGAACATTCCTGCAAATTGGGAGTTCTCGAGGCTACGACCAGGCGACCAGGCGAACAGGCGAACAATCACTGTGCGTGTCGTCTTTCGGCTCTTCTGCGACAACCGGAGCCGGCCTTGCCCAGGCGACGACGGAGGTTTTACGGCCCGCGTCCGGCGACTGTCAAAGAAGCAGAGTGCAGGCTTCAGCCGACTGCGGGATCTGTCTTAGAGAGGCGTCGAGTGGTGGAGCAGGCGGTGCGGAACAGGCGCGGCGCGCGAGGAGGAAGCAGATGCGGTATGTCGGTGGCGTTCGCAGAGACTCAATCTACGTCGAACTTCTGCGAGCGCTTGCCTTCGCGCCAGAACGGACCCCTGCCAACGCACGCGAGCTCGCAGAGGTGCTTGGTACTTCCGTGCAGTCCGTTGCCGCAAAACTCGGGCCGCTCGTGAGTGCTGGCCTGGTGTCGCGACGTTGGGGCAGCGTCCACGGACCCGGCCGCGCATACCTGATTAGCGAGGAGGGCCGCGACTACCTCATGCGACTCGGTGAGGAAGGAAGTCGGGGCGCCACTGCTTCGCCTCGCGGGGGTTTCGCCTCTCGCACGTAGACGCGCTCCGCTAGCGGGGCGGCTGCTGGCGCCTCGTTCGCGAGAGCGGCGCTCGGCTGGCGTCTCTCGGCCGTGGATCACGTCGTAGTAGTCGAGCAGCGAGTCCGTTGAGCTTGCGGGCCTCGTAGTAGGCGAGCCGTTCGGCCTGACCTGCGGGAGTGTTCGGGAAGATGGGCACACCGACGAAGACACCAGGTTGGCGACTGCGCTCGGCCTGCCCCCCCGATTACCCTCACGCACTCTTCAGTCGTGGTGACCTGATGTCGATACCTGCGCCATGGCTCGTCGCGCAGCATCCGCCAAGCATCCAGCGGACATAACGATTGCACTGGCGGTCGCGGTCTCACTCGCGCTCTTCGCGTGGGGCCTCGGCGAGTTCCTCCGATCGCTCTAGTGTCGGCCCGGACGACTGCGGGTGGCGTCCCTGAGCGAGCGTCCACCGTGCGCCAACGGGCTGCGCACAAAGCGCTGACCGCCGCACGCAATAGTTCGCCCTGTTCATCCCGAAGTGGGTAGCTGTCGCAGTTTGGTGGAACAGCGACAGACGACGGTTCGGCGATTGAACGGCTCCCCTCGCCGGTCATCACGGCAACGGTCGGTAAGACCGCCGACTTACCATGGTGGCAACCGTTTTGTGCTCGTTCAAGCCGTTCACGCAGCTTCGGCGATGACGTCGTTTGCCACCCATTGCGCCCCCTCTGTTCCATAACTGTTCCATCTCAATCGGCCCGAAATCGTGCAGTTTTCCGAGGGCAGGGCACCCGGGACACGCTGCTCGGATTCCGCAAGGCGCCGCCGGTGTGATCCTCCGGGGCGCCGTCGCCAGGATAATCACCCCAGCGATGACGCCGTTTTGGACGATGACCGCGATACGCGTCGGTTTCTGGCTCGCGGCGATCGTGGGCCTCCTCTGGACGCCGCTTCACGGCAACATCGCCCACTTCCCGGCGGACGGTCCACACCTCAGTCTCATCTTCAACACGTTCGCGCAATGGGATTCGGGATGGTTCATCCGCATCGCAGATCATGGGTACGACGTCAAGCAAAGCTCTGCGTTCTTCCCGCTCTACCCATTGGTGGTACGGGGGGTTGCGGAGGTGGTGCGCTCAACAGTGATCGCCGGAGTCCTGGTCTCCGTCGCTGCTGCGGGTGTCGCGGCAATAGCCATCTTCAGAATCGCACGGCGTTTCGTAGGCGAGGCGGTGGCCTCCGACAGCGTGCTTTTTCTCGCGCTCTTCCCTCTTGCGTTCGTCTTCACGGCTGTCTACTCGGACGCCCTGTTTCTTGCTTTGGCCAGCTGGTCGTTCTTGGCTGCGCTAGGTCGCCAAGCCATTCTGGCGTCGCTCCTCGGAGGGCTCGCGGTGGCGACACGGCCGATGGGCCTGGCTCTGCTGCCGGCGCTGCTCGTGTTGCTGTGGCCGAAGGAGCGGGCGCTTCGGTCAACGCTTCAACCTCTTGCCCTCGCATTGCTTCCGGCTGCGCTCGGCGCTTACGCT
This sequence comes from Gaiellales bacterium, assembly GCA_038237145.1. GTDB lineage: Bacteria > Actinomycetota > Thermoleophilia > Gaiellales > Gaiellaceae > 3-1-20CM-4-69-9. Next base: position 5,324 of record JBBRZA010000037.1, on the reverse strand, counting down.
CTCTACCTTCATTACCACTTCCACGACGCGGGGGCGTTCTACCATTCCCAGAACGTCTTCTGGCTGCGGGAGACCCCTCGATTGGGACCTTTGCAGGGGGCGTGGGATGCTCTCCACACAGGAGAGCAAGGCGCAGCAGAACTCGTTCGACACTTACCTGGCGAGGCCGGTTATCCCGGCGGTTTCGAGGAGGCCCAACAGCGAAGCGCATGGAACGTGCTGCAACTGCTGCTTCTCCTCTGCGCCGCGGGCCTGACCTGGGTGGCGTGGAAACGGCTAGGAGTCGCGTTCGGCCTCTACTCGATAGGGGTGATCGCGATCATCCTGACGACCCCCGCTGCAGTAGTGCCGCTCGTCAGCGCACCCCGTCTTTTGATGGCGGACTTTCCCTTGTTCATTGCGCTAGCTGCGCTCGCGGCAACGCGCCCGAGGCTGCGGCTCGCGGTCATCATCGGGTTCGCTGCTATCGGGGGTATAGTCGCAGTCGCATTTTCTCGCGGTGCCTGGATCGCTTGACCCGACTTGGCGTGTGCCTCCGCCCTTAGCGCGTCGAAGCCTTTATCGGATTGGACGCGGGCCCCGGCCTGCCGCCGAGGTTGTAGGGGATGAGGCGGTACCAACCGCCCTTCGCGCCGGAGCTCTCGTCGACGTAGCCGTCGTCGAGATCGGTGACACACCGCTTGCAGACGGTCGTCCAGGGCCCGGCCGCCGCGGTCGCCCGCTGGACGCTGTAGTTCCTCGCACCTGCCGAGCCTTGCCAATAGATCCTGGCGCCGAGTCGCGCGGTGGAGCTCGTGGGTCCGTACACGGCGGAGGTGACGACCGGCGCCGGGGGGAGCGCGTGCGCCGGCGGCCGAACGCCGCGGATGGCGTAGTTGTGCCGGCGCAGCACTTGCGCGCGCGCGGCCATGTCCGCGGCACTGCTCACCAGTGTCTGGATGCCCGTGTAGTACAGGGCCCACCACTGTCCGGTCTCAACGTGGGGCGCGCTCGCCGGATCGGTGATGTCTGCCGGGATGGGCATCCAACCGTGGCCGTCGTTGTGAGCCTGCAGCGCCCAGAACGCGTCGCCGACAACCTCTGGAGCGTTCTCGAGCGACCTCAGGAAGAGACGCAGGCCGCGAAGGGTTGGATAGTTGGTGCGGTCCCACCCGTACTCGTAGGCGGCGAAAGGCTTGCCGGCCGCCTTGCAGGCTGCGATGCCGCGTTTCACGGAGGCAAGCGGCTGTGACCAATGTGGATAGATGAAGCCCACACACAGGTCGACTCCCCGGATCGCCGCGTTCGCGGAGCCGGAGAGGATGAGGTGGTGGCGATCGAGGCTGCGAACGTACCGCACGATGCGCCGCGTCCAGGAGGGAGGACTGCCGCCCCCGTTCAGAAGATCCCAGCCGAGAATGGTCGGATCGTTCTTGTAGGCGACGTGGGTGTAGACGTTGACGTGGTCGAGCAGCTTCTTGACGTGCTCCTTCACGTCCTCCATCAGCCTCTGCTCGGTCCAGAACGGCGGCATGTTGATGATGGAGCAGCCGGGTACGGAGATGCTGCGCCAGTGGAGGTAGACGCAGCCCGTCCCGCCTCCGCGCGCATCGTCGCCGATGATCGTCGCGATGATCTTGATTCCGTGCGCGCGCGCCGACTTGAGCGCGTAGTCGACCCGTTCGAAGGCGGCGGGGTTGAAATGCCCGAGCGTGGGCTCGAGGCACTGATCGCATCCGACCGAGTCCCCCATCGTCTGACTGCGGACCACCGTAACCCCCATTTCCCGGGCGGTGGCCATTGCGTCGTCGACCTCGTAGTTGCTCGGGAAGTGGGGGCCATTCGGATCGAATGGGCCGTAGCCGACCAGGCCCAGCCATTCGATGTTCGCGCCACCGAAGCGGAACGGGCGGCCGGCCACATAAAGGCGCGGCCCTGATCGGATGACGAACGAATGAGAAAACTGCCGCGAGCTGGGCGGCGACGGAGTCGGCGTGGAATGCTGGGGCCGTCCGGCCGCCGCGGAGGCCGAGCTCCCGGTCGGTCCCGAAATCACGATGACGAGAGGAAGAACGACGAGCAGCGACGCTGGAATCGGATGGAGTCGGATCGACCGTGGGGTGACCCTCATCGCATCTTCCATCCTTTCCTCAGACCTGTTACCCAGCCGCCGGTGACGTCGGCCCGGCACAGACATGATCCGGTATCTCATGGATGACGAGGTCACGACGAGTTGAGCGGGCATCTTTGGTCACGCCGCTCCTGGCGTCCACTTCGGCCGCTCCTCACGGCGGCAGCAGTCGCCGCCGTGCTCGCCGGGGCTGGTCCGCATGGCGCTGCGAGCGGTGCTGCGAAACGATTTCCCGGGATCACGTTCGACGACCGGGTAAGAGGTCGCCTCGTGATCACGGCGCCCGCCTACCAGCTCACCCTCGACAAACGCAACGGGAGGATCGTCGATCTCATCGACAGGACGGGGGGAGCGCGCGTCGTTTTGGGCTCGACCGGCTGTCTCTGGCGCACGTCACAAAGGGAACCGTCGCTGGTGGGGGGATGCGCGTTCACGCCGCGAGGCGCACGCCGGTTCTCCTATCGATGGGATCCGGCGTCAGCGACGCTCAGGCTCGGCTACCGTGCGCCCCGCATCGGCTCGGGCGTCGTCACCTTGCGCGCCCGGGCGGAGTTCTTCGATCTGCGTCTGAGGATCGAGAACCACGGTGGGGTGGTGAGCAAGATCTCCTTCCCGGACGACCTGCTCGCCGATGTGCGCACCGTCGGCGCGGGGTACGCCCCGAACGTCCTGCCCGGAGTGCTGCTGCGGCCCGGCTTCTTTGCACGGACGGGAAACAATCTCGAGATCTATCCGTCTCGCTGGGCTTTCGCCGACTATCTCGGACTCGATGTGGGAGGCGGACACCTGTCTCTCTACTCCGTCGAGTCCGGCCCCCTTCACCCGCTCCTGCTCGGCTTCCTGCGCCAGGCGCCACCGGGCCGCTGCTCGGGCGTTTCGTTTTGCATCGTGCACCAGTTTCAGACCTGGATCGCCGCGGGCCAGGCGTGGACGAGCCCGTTTGTCCGCATTCGAACCGGCGAGACGGCGCAGCAATCGATCCTCGCCTACCGCCACGACAACGGCATCGACGCCTACCCGTCGGTGCAGAAGAAGCTCGGCGAACGACTGAGCACGCTCGCGCGGGCGCCGCTGATCAAGGCCGACCTCACCAAGCTGAAGCCGTTCCGAGACTGGCTCGCGGACCTGCCGCGGCTGCCGTCGCCGGCGCTCCTGCACCCGGTCGCTTTCCAGCCCGGCGGACACGACCAGAGCGATCCCGACTTCCTGCCGCCGGACCCCTACCAGGGCACGAGCGCGGATTTCACCTCCCTCATCGAGGCCGCGCACTCGCTCGGCCAGCTCGTGATGCCGTACCTGAACGTCAGTTGGTGGTCCGACGATTCTCCGACGATGCAGTCGCTCCCTCCGCCGCTTCAACCGAAGGACATCGCCGTCCTCGACGAAAGCGGCAAGCCCGTGGTCGACGCCTACGGCGTGCATTCCGGCCTCGTCGTCTCGCCCTCCGTCCCGTTCGTGCGCGAGCGGGTGTCGCGGCTGATGCAGGAATGGCGCACGGAGGTCCCTGCCGACTGCCTCTTCTTCGACCAGGTGGGCGCGCGTCCCTGGATCCGCGACTTCAATCCCGCGTCGCCGAATCCGGAGGCCTACTACGACGGCTGGCTCGCCGTGATGGCGCCGTATTCGGACCGCTGTCTCATGGCCGAGGACGGCTGGGATCGCCTGGCACGCGATTTCTCCGGCTTCCACGGAAGCATGCTCATGATGGCGCGCGAGCACGACGCTCCGAACTTGTTGTTCGGCGAGGCGAACTGGGAGCCGTATCCGCTCGCCGACTGGCTCTTCCACGACAAGGTCCTGCTCTACCAGCACGACCTCTACCCCGGCACGATGGCCAGCGACGTCGAAGTCCTGACGTGGAACATGGCCTTCGGCCTGATCAGCTCGTACAACTGGGAGCAGGCGCTCGACTCAATCGACAGCCCGTGGCTTGACCTCGTGGGAAGCCTTCAGCGCAACGTCGGCCCGCACTACGCCGGAGTACGCCTGACGAGCTACCGCAGACTTGCGCGGGAAGTGACGGAGAGTACGTTCGGCGATCTCGTCGTCGTTGCGAACTGGGATTCGACCGGCGGCTACGCGACCGGTGGCTACGGGATCGCGCCCAAGGGCTTCCTCGCTCGCACCGCGGACGATCGTCTCCTGGCAGGGGCGTTCGAGGAGACCTTCGGCGGTCTTGCGTTATCAGCGGGAACGCATTACCTAATCGTCGAGCGCGACGAGTCGAACGTGACCGTGCGGCAGCCTCTCGGTGCCGACACCAACGTCGCCGTCGAACCGCCTCCCTCGTGGAGGTCCGGCCGAACGCTCCAGGCGACGGCGATCGCTCCCGACGGGAAGGCGGTTGGGGCCGCGGGCGGTGAGCTTCGAGACGGCGTCTTCGTGCTCCCTTACGCCCGAGAGTTGAACGGTCACCCGGTCGCCGCGTATCGCATCACCCTCGGCGCGTAGCGGCGCGCCTGGGTGCAGCGCCCGTCTGCTCTCTCGGTCCTGGGCTCGGTGGATTTGCCGCTGACTGCTTGGTGGGGCGGTAGACAGGCGTCACACTCGATGCGTTTTCGGGGCGCGTCAAGCGGTTTTCGGCTCTGCGAGGCGGTTCCCATGCGGAGTTGGGGCCGGACCCGGTGCTCACATTTTGTGACGCGTGAGCGAGCGCGGGTTTCTGTCGCACTTCCACCAAAAAGCGACAGCGCTCGCGTCGACGGTGTTCTTCAACAAGATCCCGCGACAATCGCGCACGCGTTTGACGAGACGAAGCGGCGGACCTGACACCCACTTCCCCCGAAACCGCGAAGCCTGAATCCGCCTGCCGGCCCCTACTTCTGGCGAAACCGCGAAACCTGAATCCGCGTGCCGGCCCCCTGCTTCTAGCGGGCGGGGTCGAAAAGGTCAGGATTGCGGGGTCTACGGTCCTCACACGGGGTTTCTCTTCGCCGCGGCGTGGATCTCGAGGAGGTCGAGCGCGGGTGGCGCCCATCCGTGGCCCGTTGGCCTGCGGGCAACGCTGCTACATGAGGTGGAAGTAGAGCGCGGTCAGCAGCTCGACCGCCGGGTTCGACGTGTGCAACTGCACGTCCGGCGGCAATCCCTGATCGGCGCCAGCATCCCAGTCGAGTTCCCGCAGATGCTCACCGTCTCCCTGCGCGAACCTCACCTGACCACGCCGACCGATCCGGGCACCACGGACGAGAATCGGCCCGTCGTACGACCTGTC
>JBBRZA010000036.1:0-28655 GCA_038237145.1 Gaiellales bacterium | reverse complement strand
TCTCGCTGCTCGGCATGGGCGGTGCGTCGTTCCCACTCGCCGACCACTACAACCACATCCATATCGGGTTCTAGTGGCCGAAGTCGCGATTCGTCGCGAAGACGGAAGCATCGTGTGTGAGCGCTGTGTCCTGGGGGACACAGCGCTCACGCGCATGAAGGGACTGCTTGGCCGCCGTGACCTGCCGAGCGGCGAGGGCATTCTCCTGAAGCCCGCTTCGTCTGTGCATATGGCATTCATGCGCTTTCCGATCGATGCCGTGTTCCTCGATCGTGACCTGCGCGTGGTCAAGATCGAGGCCGACCTACGACCCTGGCGGATCGCGGGGAGTCGCGGCGCGAAGGCTGTGCTGGAGATTCCCGCCGGCGAGTCAAGCCGGCGCGGCCTTACGGTCGGCGACCGCCTGGTCGCCGGCTAGACGCCTTCGCCAACGTCGCCTGCGAAAGCAGCCATTCGGTTCGGAGCTCACGGGCTCGGTTCTCGAGATCTCCGAGGAGTGTCCCTACTTCGTGGAGCTGCGGCCGCAGCTTCTCGACACGACGCAATTCCGAGGCGATCTGAGCGAGAGAGCTGGCGGGATTCGCATTCAGGCGGCGCAGCCGCCGCTCGCTCGCCTCGAGCTGCCCGCTGACTGCGCGCTGCCACCCTTCGGCCTGTTCCTTCAGCGTGCGCAGCTCGGTCTCCGTCGCGGGCCGGCGGTCCAGCACCTGGCGGAGTCGTTTGATCAGGGCGAAATCGAGCGGCTCGGGCATGGAGGATCGCAAGCCTTTCAAACGCAGGCCGAGTTCGCTTCCGGGATCGTGGAGCCGCCTGGCTACGTCGGTTTCAGTCCGACGGACACCCGGCCGATAACGGAAGTATCGAAGCCCCGGTCGTCGCCGCCCTTCCAGTCGATCGCCGCTCGCGCACGCTGGTCGCCGTGGAGGCGAACGGGCTGGTCGTGGGCGCGGTCGCCGTCGTCGCGCTGCTCGTGATCCTCCTCGCGCGGGCGGAGCTCATCGGCGACACCTGGATGATGCTCGTAGGCGGACGCGAGGTCGCGCAGCACGGCCTCCCTCATCGCGACACGCTCTTTCTCTGGACACAGGGCCGCCCATGGGTCGACCAGCAGTGGCTCGCACAGCTCAGCTACTACGGCCTCCACGTCGCCGGCGGAGTTCGACTCGTATTGATCGCGAACACTCTTTTCGTCGTCGGTGCTGCGGCGATCGCCTTTGCATTCGCCCGGCTCCGCGGGGCGTCCCCACGGGCGATCTTCCTGATCGCGATGTTGCTCCCTCTCATGGCGCCGTGGGCGTTGCAGGTGCGCGCGCAGGCTCCGGCCCAGCTGCTCTTCGCCGCGACGTTCGGCCTGCTCACGCTCCGGGGTCCAGTGACCTGGGCACGCGTAGGGGTCGTCCTCGCGTTGCTTGTCCTGTGGGCAAACGTCCACGGCACGGTCGTCATGGGGGCCGGGCTCGCGATGCTGTGTGCGCTCTTCGCCGCGAAAGCGGCAAGCGGAAGTCGCCGCAGGCCCGCGCTCGCGCTCCTCTTCGTGAGCCCGCTGTGCGTGTTCGCCTCGCCCTACGGAACCGAGCTGGGCGGGTACTACCGTGACCTGCTCACGAACCCGCTGCTGCCAAAGTTCGTCGCCGAGTGGAAGACGAGCACCCCGGGTGTGTTGACCGCGGTGTTCTATGCAGTTCTGGCGGGGGGGGTTTTCCTGCTCGCCAAATACGGTAGGAGGGTCCCGCTCTACGACAAGGTCGCGCTCGCCCTCCTCGCAGTCAACGGCATCATGGCTCTCCGCAGCATCATCTGGTTCGGGCTCGCCGCAGTGATCGTGCTGACGCCGCTCGTCGACGATGTGCTCGGAGCAACGCGGTCACTGACCGGCAAGACGGCCGCTCGCGCCGGACTCGCTGCCGGAGCAGCGGGGCTCGTCGTCGGCGTCATCGTCTTCTCGGCCTCCAACGCATCGTTACAGCAGTATTGGCCGCGCGCAGCGGCGGACCGGGTCGCGCTCCTCAGCTCGCATCCCGGGAGCGAGCGAGTGTTCGCCGACGGGACGTACGCAGACTGGCTCCTCTGGGTCAGGCCCGAGCTGCGAAACCGGATCGCCTACGACGCCCGCTTCGAGCTCTTACACGGCAACGAATTCACCAGGCTCGCAGACTACGGCAAGAAGAAGGGAGATCACTGGCGCGACGCCGCGGGCGGCTACAACGTCTTCCTTTACGACACAGGCGAAGGCCATTGCCCGAGGAAGTGCGTCACGGTGTATCGCGATCGCTACGTCACGGTCGCGACCCTCGTGCGTAGCTAGGGGCCGTCTACGGTTAGGCCGTCGAGCTCATCGAGGCTCGGCGCCGTCCGGATCGAGGGGCTCAGGGTCCCCCACACCGCCAACATGAGCCCGGTCGCGGCGAAGACGGCGATCGCCGCACGTGCCGACACGGTGCTGATCAGCACGCCGGCGATGAGTGGGCCGAGAGGCGCGATCAGCAACGAGATCATGCTGCGCACAGACTCCGCCCGGCCGAGCAGCCGGTCGGGCGTCATCGCGATCCGGTAGCCATGGACGACCGAGTCGGTCGACGGAATCGAGAGCGCGGTGGGCAGGATGCCGGCGGTCAGCACGTAAACGTTCGGCCAGACGAGGAAAACGGCACAACCGATCCACGTCCAGAGCTCGAGCACCAGCACTGCCCGGACCGGAAGCAGGCGGCGCACGAGCGGCGACACGAGCGAGCCGAGCAGCAGACAGGCGCCGAACACTGCGATGAGCGCTCCGACCTCGCCGCCCGACAGCCCCTGCTGCTTGCCGATGACGACCACGGCGAACAGCACGCCGGGCCCGATGAAGTTCCCGAGCCCGAAGAGCAACGCGCACATGCGTAGGAACGGCTGGCTCCAGACGAAGTGAAAGCCCTCGGCAAGCCGCGAACGCAATGACGCTGTGTGAGGCGCACGTTTCTCCTGGAACGGCGTCCGCATCACGAGTAACGAGACGGTCGAGAACGCGTAAGAGAGCGCGTCGACGAGGAACGGGAGCGCGCGGGCAAGCCCGAAGAGCGCGCCGCCGAGCGGCGGCCCTGCGAGCCGCACCACGGCCGACCGGCCTGTCTCGGCCGCCGCCGCTGCCGGGAGCTGGCGTGCCGGCACGACGGCACGCAGAGCGCCGGGCTGAGCACCGAAGAACACAGCGGAGCCACTGCCCTCGACGAACGCAACGGCCACGACTTCCCAGAAGGCGACCCGGTCGAGCAAGATCGTGATGCCGAGGCTCCCGATCGCGAGCACACGCACGGCGTCGGCCGCGATCATCAGCCGCCTGCGGCTCCAGCGGTCGGCCGCCAATCCGGCAGGCAGCGCGAAGAGCACCGACGGAAGGCTTCGCGCGAACGCGACGATGCCGGCTTTCGCCGGCGAGTGCGTGACCGCGAGCACGAGCAGCGGGAACGCGATCGACGTCGACGACGTGCCGGCGTTCGACAGCAGCTGCCCGATCTGCAACAGCATGAAGTCGCGGTTACGGCGTAGAGGAACCGCGGTCACGCAATGACGCTAGCGCCTGGCGTAGAGCGCTGTCTCGATCGGCGGCTCGTCGATGCTCAGGATGAGCTCGAGCGAGGCGACTCCGGTGTCCCGCCGAAATGACGGGTCGAAGCTCACGACATTGGAGTCGACCGAGACGACCGCGAAGGGGCTGGCCTTTGCTCTGTTCCAGTCGGCGCAGTGCAAGTCGAGATCGGTGCGGTCCCCGCAAGAACGCTCGAGCGAATATAGGATGAACCAGTCCACCGCCCGTGCGGGCTCGCTGCGGCGCGCGACGAGTGCAAACAATGGGTTGACAAGCACGGGCTCGTCGGGCCGGCTGTGCGCCGCGACCGCAGCGGCGACGCGGTCGACCTGAGCCTCGTTATCCGTGTCCACGATTGCGGCTCCGAGCGGGAGCGGCAGCACGCGCGCTGCGGGGCCGCCGGTCACGCTCGCAATGTGCAGCGCTGCACCTAGGGTGCAGAGGAGGACGACTGCACGCAGTCGGGGCCTGTTCTGTTCCCAGAGGCGGCAGGCGCCGGTCACTGCGAGAACCGCGAGGAACGGCTCGAGCGGATCGAGTACGTTGAAGAATGTTCCTTGCTTGAGCATGAAGAGACTGCAGGCCGCGGCGGCTCCGATAACGAGGCGGACGGATGTGCCCGCCTCCCGCCAGCCTGGCGCGGCTAACACAAGCAGCGGCCACCAGATCACCAGCACCGCCGCCACGATGCCGGCCGCAACGCCGAGCTGGAACCCGCTGTGAGATTGGGCGAGCAGAAGCTGGACAACTAGCTGGTGTGGAGACCAGCCGAACGTCCAGACGGCAACGGCGTAGAGGACGAAGGAAAGAGCCGCTGCACCCGGGCCGATCGCGAGCGCCCTAAGCCAGCCGGATCGCAGAACGAGCGCGACCATGGCGGCGACGAAGAACGGCGCCCACGTCAACTTGAAGAGGAAGCCGAGCCCGAGGATCGCGAGACAGACGGCGTCACGTCGCCGTTCGAGCGCGATCGCGAGCCCGAGCGCCAGCGGCGTGACGAAGGTCTCGCCCTCGAGGCCTACGAATTGCGCGTGCACCGGCCCGGCGAGCGCGACCACCGCGGCGATGAACGACGCGGTGATGCCTAGTCCAAAGAGCGTGCGCGCAACCCGATACGTCAGCAGCGCCGTGACGCCGCTGACCAGAGCGAGCGCGAACCTGATCGACTCGATGTGCGGCGAGAGCTTCCAGACCAGCGTGGCGCCAATCGGCGTCCCGGGCGGTAGGGAGAGAGCGATACCGCGGTAGAGCTCGTGCAGCCCGTGCCCAGCCGCGACCGAGGCGGTGTACATGTAGACCCCGTCGCTGAAAGAGATGAACCGGTGGTCGATCCCGCGCACCAGCGTCCAGGCTGCTGCCAGGGAAAGAACGAGTGCGGGTGCCGACGCGGGGCGAACGAGTCGGCGCAACGTCAAGCGCATTCACCGGGTGTCGGCACGGCCATCTGCTGTCTTGATTAGCGATCGAAGGCGCGAGACCTCGTTTTGCGACCCCGGTTGCCTGATCTCTTAACGGTGGAGAGGCGCCGACCAGATTCGAACTGGTGTACGAGGCTTTGCAGGCCTCTGCCTAACCACTCGGCCACGGCGCCGTGCCGCGGGCAATGGTAGGCGCAGACGGACTCTGTGACCAGGCATCCCCGCAACCCGCCGCGGCGGGCGCTAGCCGCAGGCGAGCTTTGCCCCGGCTGCAAGCGGCCGGTTTGCCTCGAGCGCCTGGAAGCACAGGTAGCAACGAGGCCCCACGATCGCGGCGGCTCTGTCGATGAACCGCGAGCGCTCCTGAACCGGGATCGACTCCACCGCGACATCGAGCTCGAAACGGTCGACCGCTCTGTTGGTCGCCGCATTTCCGTTCTGCGTGTAGCCATTGACGGTGGCGGCGGCGACGCGTAGACGCCGGAGGTCGGCGGTCAGCTTCCGCCGCTGCAGTTCTCGTTTTGCGGAGTCCTTCGACCCATCGCACTGACGGTTGGGTTCTGGAGCCGCCCGGATGTGCTGCTCAGATGATCCGCCGCAACCGGCCAGCGCAGCGCAGAGCGCGAGGAGGTACAGACCCTGGAACCTCACCGGTCCCAGGCTAGCGACGGCCTTACGCGGTGACGCTCGAGAACTGCGGGATGATCTCGTCGCCGTACGACTTCAGCGTCTCCTCCTGCCCGTGTGTCATGAGGTAGATGTTGAACTGGTCGACGCCGACCGCCTCGAGCTCCTTGAGCTTCTTCGTCGCGTCCGCGACCGTGCCGAGCACGCAGAAGCGGTCGACGATCTCGTCGGTGACGAACTCGCCGTGTGCGGCTCCGACACGCGAGTGATCCTTGTAGTCGTAGAACTTCCGCGCCTTCACGAACTCCGTCAGGTCTTTCGGAATCTCCGAGTCGTCGCCGTAGCGCTCGATCAGATCCATGACGTGGTTCGACACCATCGCCGGGAACCAGCGCGATTGCTCGCGCGCGTCCGCGATGTCGTCGGAGATGTGACTGGGCGCGCCGACGATGCACTTGAGCTCGCTCGGATCGCGTCCCGCCTTTTCGGCCGCTCGCCGCGCGGTGTCCATGATCCACTGGATGATCACAGGATCTGCGAGCTGGATGATGACGCCGTCGGCGACCCGGCCCGCAACGGCGAGCGCCTTCGGCCCGTAGCCGGCGATCCACATCGGGATGTCGGGAAGCTCGTCGCGCACCCACTTCAGCTCCAGCTCCTTCTCGTTCCAGTCGACCGTACGGCCGTTCATCAGATCCTTGATCATCGCGCAGCGCAGCTCGAATTCCGCGACCTTTACGGGCTGCAGACCGACCACACGGCGTGAGGAGTCGCCGCGGCCGATGCCCATCACCATGCGCCCGTCGGAGATGTCCTGCATCGTCGCGTACCAACTCGCCGTGATCGTCGGGTCGCGGATACCAGGATTCGTGACGAAGTGACCGAGCTTGATCTTGCTCGTCTGCGCGGCTGCCAGCGGCAGCGTCGCGTAGGACTCCTCCCAGAGGATGTGCGAGTCGTAGGTCCAGGCGTATTCGAACCCGTGCTGCTCGGCGAGCTTCATCAGCTCGATCATCCGCTGGTATGGCGGGTCAGGCAGAACGGTTACGCCGAAGCTGAGCATCGATCCTCCCGGTGGCTGGCAGGGGAACGAGCATACCGCCGCGAAAACGGATCGAACAGTGGCCTGGCCCTACGTCTTATTCGCTTTCGCCGCCGGCGTCGCGCTGCCGGTCCAGTTCGGGATCAACGCGCAGCTTGCGAGCTGGGTGGGGAGTCCGGTGCGAGCCGCGTTCGTGTCGTTCCTCACCGGGACGATCCTCCTGGCCGTGGCCGCGGCGCTCGTCTTCAAGCCGTTGCCCTCGTGGGGCCGGCTCGGCCACGCACCATGGTGGGTCTGGCTGGGCGGGGCTCTCGGTGCCTTCTACGTTGCCGGATCGATCGTGGCCGCCCCGCGGCTCGGGGCCGCGGCACTCATTGCCGTGATCGTGGCGGGTCAGTCGCTTGCGTCCGTCGTGGTCGATCACTTCGGCTGGGTCGGATTCGAGCCGAAGCACGTGAGCGTCGGCCGCATCGGCGGCATGGTGCTCGTCTTCGCCGGCGTGGCGCTGGTGCGCTTCTTCTAGCCGCAGAGCATCTTTATCCGAAGCCGGCCGCCGCCGCGACTCGCTCGATCGTCTTCGACGCGAGCCGGTCAAGCGCCTGCACTGCGAGCTCGAGGTGCTCCTCCTTCGTGTCCTCCAGTTTCGTATGCGACAGGCCGCGCAGTGACTGCACGAACAACATCACCGTAGGGACGCCTGCGCGTGCAACCTCCGCCGCATCGTGCAGCGGCCCGCTCGGGAGGCGATGCGAGTCGCTCGTCACCTCCCTGATCGACTCTTCGGCAAGCTCGATCAGCGCGTCGTCGAAGAGGATCGGCTCGATGCTCCAGATCCGCTGCCACTCGACCTCGATGTCCTCGTCAACCGCGTACTTCTCCGCGGCGCGCTTCGCTTCTTCGAGCATGCTGCCGAGCTTCCCCGCGTCGAGATGACGCTGGTCGAGGAGGCATTCCGCTGTCTCGACGACCGACGTGACGATGCCGGGTTTTGTGACGACGCTGCCCATCGTGCAGACGGCGCCCTCCCGCGTCCGCTTTGCGATCTCGCGGATCTCGAGCTCGAGGCGCGCAGCGCCGGCGAGTGCGTCGCGGCGCTTGTCCATCGGAGTCGAGCCGGCGTGGGATGCCTGGCCGCGGAAGGTGACCTGGTGGCGTTCGACGCCGAACGTCCCCAGGACGACGCCGAGCGGCAGATCGAGCGACTCGAGCACCGGCCCTTGCTCGATGTGGAGCTCGAGGTAGGCGGCTGCGCCGGCGAGCTCGCGGTGCGCGTCGAGCGCCGCGTCGAGGTCGACACCGTGGTCACGTAGCGCGTCCGGCAGCGCGATCCCGTCGGCGTCCTTGCGCCCACGGAGCTCGTCCTGGTCGGCCATCGTCCCGGCCGTGGCAGACGAGCCGAAGAGCGAGCGACCGAACCGGGCGCCTTCCTCGTCGGCCCAATTGACGAGGCGCACGGTGACCGGCGGAGTTCCCTCTTCCGCGATGCGGCGGAGCACCTCGGCCCCGGCCACGATGTTGAGGGAGCCGTCGAGCCAGCCGCCGTTCGGCACGGAGTCGATGTGGCCGCCGATGAGGACAGCCTGGTCGGAGGCGCCGCGGAGGGTGAACCACTGGTTGCCCGCCGCGTCGACGGTCTCCTCCGCCCCGGTCCCGTCCACGTTCCCGCGCAGCCACTCGCGCGCCCGCTCCCAGGTCTCCGTCCACGCGACCCGCTGCGCGCCGTTCTCGTCACCGGTCAGCTCCTGGAGCTCGCGAAGGTCGTCGACGGTCCGGCGGGGCTGCAGCGGCACGCGGCGACTCTAACGTGGTAAGCATCGCTCGATGTCCGCGATCGCGGTCGAGCCTTCGAGGGGAGGGGTCAGTGCCCTGCAGCGCGCCTTCGCGCGCACACTGCTGCTGCCTGTAGGCCTCGCTGCGCTCTGGGGGCTCTGGGAGGGATACCGCTGGCTCGGCATACGCGGGCACTGGACCTGGCCGTTCAGGGTCAACGACACGAACATGCCGCATGTCAGCACGATCTGGCACGCGTTCGGACAGCCGCTACAACCGGACGGTCCGCCGCTGCGGCACTACCTCTGGCACTACTCGCTCTTCACCGGCAAAGAGGCGCTAGCAGGCTTCGCACTCGGTGCGTTGATCGGCTTCCTGCTCGCGGTCGTGCTCGCACACTCGACCGTGCTCCGCCGTGGCTTCCTGCCGTACATCGTCGTTTCCCAAACCGTCCCGATTCTCGCGATCGCCCCCATGGTGGTGGTCGGGCTGGGAACGAAAGGCGTCAACCCTTCGGTCGGAGTTGCAGTGATCGCCGCCTACCTCACGTTCTTTCCCGTTGCGATCAACACGCTTCGCGGACTGCACTCGCCCGACCCGCGCGCGCTGGAGCTGATGCGTTCCTACGCGGCAGGACGCTGGAAGATTCTTTGGCGCCTCCGCGTGCCCGCGTCGCTGCCCTACGTCTTCTCGGCACTGAAAATCTCGGCGACGGCGAGCGTCATCGGCGCGATCATCGGGGAGACTCCCGCGTCGTTGCAGGGCGGGCTCGGCTACGCGATCGTGAACTTCAATCAGTACTACTCGACCCAGCCGGCGAATCTCTGGGCAACGATCATCGCCTGCGCACTGCTCGGCATCGTGTTCTTCCTCGCCGTTGTCCTCCTCGAGCGCCTCGTTTTGAAGCGCGCCCCGGAGCATGTGGCGTGAAGGCTGTCTCGCTCAAAGGAGTCTCGAAGCAGTTCAACGCGGGCGTGACCGCGCTGGACGGGATCGACCTCGACGTCGAGCCTGGCGAGTTCGTCTCCTTGATCGGGCCTTCAGGCTGCGGTAAGTCGACCTTGCTACGGATCATCGGCGACCTGACGAAACCGACTGCCGGGACCGTCCAGGTCAACGGGAAGCCCGCGGAACGCGCGCGGCGCGACCACGAGTACGGCATCGTGTTTCAGGACGCAGTCCTCTACGACTGGCGGACGGTGGCGAAGAACATCTCGCTCCCCCTCGAGCTTCTGCGCTGGAACCGCGGGCGCCGGAACGCCCGGGTCAAGGAAATGATGGAGCTCGTCGAGCTCACCGGGTTCGAGAGCCATCACCCCTGGCAGCTCTCCGGCGGCATGCAGCAGCGCGTCTCGATCGCACGCGCGCTCTCGTTCTCACCGACCTTGCTCCTGATGGACGAGCCGTTCGGCGCCCTCGACGAGATGACGCGCGAGCGGCTCAACACCGAGCTGCTACGGATCTGGCAGGAAACAAGCTCGACAGTCGTCTTCGTGACGCACTCGATTGCCGAGGCGGTGTTCCTGTCGACGAGGGTGGTCGTGATGTCGGCTCGGCCGGGACGTGTCGCCGGCGTCGTCGACGTCGACTTGCCACAACCACGTACGAGCACGACGAGAGAAGAGCCGCGGTTCTTCGAGCTCGTCACGCAGGTACGCGAAGGGCTCGCTGCGGCAGGCGCGCCGCTCGGCGAGACACAGGAGCCCGCGCTGGTGGAAGACCTGCAATGAGCACGATCGTCCAGCCGGTTCCACGAAACGTCGGCCGGCGAGTTGGGCGGACGGCGCTCGACTGGATCCCTGCGGTGGCCGTCTTTGCGATCGGCATCGGGGCCTGGCAAGGCCTCGTCACCGCGTTTCACGTTCAGGAGTTCCTCCTGCCAAAGCCGACGGCGATCGGCGATGCGTTCTGGACGCAGAAGAGTGCACTGTGGAGCCAGGGGATCTACACGTTCAAAGAGGCGCTCGGCGGTTACGCGCTCGGGTCTGGCCTCGGCATCCTGGTGGCACTGCTCTTCGCCGCGTGGCGGCCGCTTGCCGGCGCCTTCATGCCCTACGCGGTCGCTGCCAACGCGATCCCGATCATCGCGTTCGCCCCGATCATGAACAACTGGTTCGGCTTGCTCAATCCGTTCTCGAAGATGGCGATCGCCGCCGTGCTGTGCTTCTTCCCGGTGATGATCAACACGCTGCGCGGGCTGACGTCCGTCCATCCATCGTCGATCGAGCTGATGCAGTCCTACGCGGCGGGGCGACTTTCGATGTTTCGACGCGTCCGGATCCCCAATGCGCTCCCGCACATGTTCACGGGATTGAAGGTCGCGACCGTCCTCTCGATGATCGGGGCGATCGTCGGCGAGTACTTCGGCGGGCCGATCGAGGCACTCGGCGTGAAGATCCTCAACGATTCGTCGTACGGGAACTTCACGGACGCGTGGGCCGGGATCGTGATGGCCAGCCTGCTCGGTATCGTGTTCTACGCGGTCGTGGCCCTGGCGGAGCGGTTGACGACGAGCTGGCACCCCTCTGCGAGGGCCTTCCATACGGAATGAGATCAAGAGAGAATGGCGGGAGAATCGGACTAAAGGAGGGAAACGGATGAAGCACAGGTGGGTCGTGGGAATCGCAGTACTCGCGTGCCTGGTCGTAGCGGGTGGGGCAGCGGCTCGAACGCAGATGGCGACGAGTTCGAAAGCGACCAAGGTGACCCTGCAGCTCAAATGGGTCACACAGGCGCAGTTCGCGGGCTACTACGCCGCGAAGGCGAAGGGGTACTACTCGCAGGCCGGGCTCGACGTGACGCTGAAGGTCGGTGGCCCGACGATCACGCCCGAGCAGGTCGTGCTCGGGAAGCAGGCGGAATTTGGCATCGACTGGGTGCCGAGCATGCTGTCGTTCCGCGACGGCGGCAAGAAGATCATGAGCATCGCGCAGGTGTTCTGGAAGAGCGGCATGACCGAGCTCACGTGGAAGGACAGCGGCATCACGACGATCGGGAAGATGAGAGGCAAGAAGGTCGGCGTCTGGTGCTGCGGCAACGAGAACGAGCTCTACGCGGCGCTCGTCAAGAACGGCATCGACCCGAAGAACAAGGACCACGTCACGATCGTCAACCAGCCGTTCAACATGGATCTGTTCCTCAGCCGCGATGTCGACGCTGCCGCGGCGATGACCTACAACGAGCTCGCGCAGGTGCTGGAGAGCAAGAACCCGAAGACAGGGAAGCTCTACACGCTCTCCGATCTGAACGTCATCAGCATGGAGAACGCGAGTAAGGGTGCTGGCACGTCGATGCTCGAGGACGAGATCTTCGTGCGCGACGA
This sequence comes from Gaiellales bacterium, assembly GCA_038237145.1. Lineage (GTDB taxonomy): Bacteria > Actinomycetota > Thermoleophilia > Gaiellales > Gaiellaceae > 3-1-20CM-4-69-9. The sequence goes on along the minus strand of JBBRZA010000036.1, from coordinate 16,914 downwards.
CTGGATCAAGGACAAGAAGAACCAGGCAACCGCGAAGAAATTCCTTGCGGCGTCCTTCAAGGGCTGGATCTACTGCCGTAACCACGCGAACGACTGCGTGAAGATCGTGCTCAAGAACGGGCCGGCTCTTCCGGGCGGCCACCAGAAGTGGATGATGAACGAGATCAACGCGCTGATCTGGCCGAACAAACTCGGGATCGGGATCACGTCTCCCGCAGCGTTCAGCCGAACGGCGAAGATCGCGCAACAGTTCAAGGTGATCAAGAAGGCGCCCTCGGGTGCCTACCGTGTCGACCTCGCGAAGGCGGCCGTCGCGCAGCTACAGGCACAAGGCGTAGACGTGTACGGCAAGAAGTGGAAGAAGGCCAAGGTCAAGGTCACCGCGGGCGGGAAGTAGAAACAAGCTGAGGAAAGGAGATCCGCTATGTCCGTTCTGATCAAAGGCGGCCGCATCATCACGACCGCGGACGACTACGTCGGCGACATCTATGTCGAAGACGAGCGGATCTCCCTGATCGGCGAATCACTCGATCTCCAGGCCGAGCGAGTGATCGATGCAGCCGGGAAGTACGTGCTTCCCGGCTGCGTCGACCCTCATACGCACCTCGACATGCCTTTCGGCGGAACAACGACGATCGACGACGTCGAGTCGGGGCAGACCGCCGCGGCGTTCGGCGGGACAACCTGCCACGTCGACTTCATCATCCAGCCGCCTGGATCGACCTTCGGCAACGCGATCGACGAGTGGCGTAGCAAGGCGAACGGCAAGCAGGTGATCGACATGGGCTACCACATGGCGGTCACGGATCTCCGCGAGGGCGGAACGCTGGAGGAGCTCGCATCGTTGCCCGAGCAAGGGATCACCTCCTACAAGCTCTTCATGGCGTACAAGGGCGCGTTGATGGTCGACGACGAGACGCTCTTCAAGACGATGGAGGTCGCGGCGGAAACCGGCGCACTCGTGATGGTCCACGCCGAGAACGGCGACGCGATCGACGTGCTCGTGAAGAAGGCGCTGGCGGAGGGTCACACCGAGCCGCACTGGCACGCGCTCACGCGCCCGCCCGAGACCGAAGGCGAGGCGACGAACAGGGCGATTCAGCTTGCGCGAGTCGCCGGAGCCCCGCTCTACGTCGTGCACGTGTCGTGCAAGGAGTCCGTCGAGCCGATTCAACTGGCGCGCGAGAAAGGCTGGGATGTGTGGGGCGAGACTTGCACCCAATACTTCTTCATCGACTACACGTTCCTCGAGCGTCCGAACTTCGAGGGCGCGAAGTACGTGTACACCCCGCCGCCGCGGGCGAAGGAGAACCAGGACGTCCTCTGGAACGCCGTCCGGACCGACACGTTGTCGGCGATCTCGACCGACCATTGCGCCTTCCTCTGGGACGGGCAGAAGTCGATAGGCAAGGACGACTTCTCGAAGATTCCGAACGGCGGCCCCGGCCTCGAGAACCGTTTGCAGATGATCCACGCGTTCGGCGCGCGCGCCGGGCGGATCTCGCTGAACCGAATGGTCGAGCTGCTCGCGACGAATCCCGCGAAGCTGTTCGGCCTCTATCCGCGCAAAGGCACGATCGCGGTCGGCTCCGACGCGGACATCGTCGTGTTCGATCCCGAGAAGAAGGTCACGATCTCGGCGAAGACGCAGCACTCCAAGACGGACTACAACCTCTACGAGGGCACGGAGGTGACGGGGACGCCGGAAGTCGTGTTGCTGCGTGGCCAGATCCTCGTGGAGGGCGACGAGCTCGTCGCCGAGCCGGGGATCGGGCAGTTCGTTCGCCGGGCGAAATTCGGCGAAGAGCTGAAGCCGGCGGCGGCCACGGCCGCATAGAGAGCATGGAGATCTCTCCGGAGCTCTCCGTCCGGCGGGGACGAGCCGCTGTCGTAGTTCTACAAGGCTGCCTTCGGGGCGGTCGAGGTCTATCGGGTGGGCGGCACCGACCAGCACGAGGCAGTCGTTGCTCAACTCTCCGTAGGCAAAGGATCCTTCTGGGTCGCCGACGAGTCACCGGAGCATAAGAACTTCAGCCCAGAATCCCTGCGTGGGAGCACGGTACGGCTGTTGTTGATCGTCGAGGATCCCCGGTCGGTGTGCGAGCAAGCGATTGCACTCGGCGCGACCGAAGTCGCTCCAGTCGAAGAGTCACATGGCTGGCTGCTCGGACGGATCGAAGATCCGTTCGGGCATCATTGGGAGATCGGTAAGCCGCTCACGGAATGGCCACCGCCGTCACGGCCTGAGCGCCCGTAGGGCGAGCAGCTCGAAGACGACGTTCGCCGCCGCAAGCGCAGTTGGCTGTCCCGTCCCGTCATATGCGGGCGCGACTTCGACGACATCGCAGCCGGCCAGGTTGATCCCTCGCAAGGCACGCAGGAATGCCACGGCTTCCGCGGTCGAGAAGCCGGCGATCTCGGGCGTTCCCGTCCCGGGCGCGAAGGCCGGATCGAGGAAGTCGATATCGAAGGACAAGAAGGCCGGCCGCTCCCCCACCTTGTTGCGGACGAGGTCGCCGTAGCGCTCCGGCCCGAGTGCTCGCAGCTCCTCGCTTTCGATCACGGTGAAGCCGAGCTCGCGCGCCGTTCCCAGATCGGAGGCGGCATAGACGGATCCGCGCATCCCGGCCATGACCGAGGCCGTTGCGTCGAGCAGGCCCTCCTCGACGGCTCGCTTGAACGTCGTGCCGTGAAAGTACTTCTGGCCGAAATAGGCCTCCCAGGTGTCGGCGTGCGCGTCGAGCTGCACGAGCGCGAGCGGTCCGTGACGCTGCGCAAGCACGCGGAGCTCCGCAAGCGTGATCGAATGGTCGCCGCCGAGCGCAACGGGGAACACTCCGGTCTGGACGATCGGTGTTAGAGCCTCGACGACCTGCGCATACGTGCGCTCGGTGTCGCCGGGAGAGACGGGAACGTCGCCGTAATCCACGATCGAGAGCGCGTCGACGACGTTGAAGTCGTGCACAGGGTGATAGGGGCGTATGAGCGCGGATGCAGATCGAATCGCCTCGGGCCCGAACCGCGCACCGGTGCGATAGCTCGTCGCCGTATCGAAGGGAATCCCGTACACGGCCACATCGACCCCGGCGAGCTCGGTGACGTGCGGCGCGCGCATGTAAGTCCGAATCCCCGCGAAGCGAGGAATGATCTGCGCGTCGAGCGGCTTGTAGGGCGGGCCCGTCACAGGCGGCCCTACGCTAACGCGCCGACGTGGCAGTTGCAGCCTCGTCGCTACTAGACACGCCGGGGACCGTCCCCACCATGTCTCGGGAGGGCGTGTGCTGCGCATGGACTGTTCGGACGGGGTGCGTGTGCCGAAAGTGTGACTTTTCTTCCACAGCCGGCTCGCTCGGGCATGGCTGTTCACCGTACGTGGCGTACCTTCGAGGGCGGCACGCCGCGGTCCAGGTTCGAATTAGGACAGGTCGCGTCGTCTAGCGCGTGCGCGGGAAGCCGAGGTCGACCTTCGACGTTTCCGGATCCGGCCAGCGTGACGTGACGACCTTGCCGCGCGTATAGAAGTTGATCCCCTCCGGCCCGTAGATGTGCGTGTCGCCGAAGAGTGAGTTCTTCCACCCTCCGAACGAGTAGTACGCCACCGGAACCGGAATCGGCACGTTGATGCCGACCATCCCGGCCTGCACGTCGAACTGGAACTGGCGCGCCACGCCGCCGTCGCGGGTAAAGATCGCCGTCCCGTTCCCGTACGGGTTCTCGTTCACGAGCCGCACCGCCTCGTTGTAGGTCTCGACGCGCGTGACACCGAGCACCGGCCCGAAGATCTCGTCCTTGTAGGCGTCCATCTCGGGCGTCACGTTGTCGAGCAGCGACACGCCGAGGAAGAACCCGTCCCCCTCCGGAGCGCTGTCACGACCGTCGGCGACTACGTCTGCGCCCTGCTCGCGCGCGCCGTCGATGTAGGAGGCGACCTTATCGCGATGCTCCCGGGTCACCAGCGGTCCCATCTCGACGTCGGGCTCGAGGCCGTTACCGACCTTGATCTTCGGGAGTCGTTCGTGAATCGCCTTGACGAGGCGATCAGCCGCATCCCCGACCGCGACGACCTGAGAGATCGCCATGCAGCGCTCGCCCGCCGAGCCGTAGGCCGCGCTCACCGCGGCGTCGGCCGCCATGTCGATGTCCGCGTCCGGGAGGACGATCATGTGGTTCTTCGCGCCGCCGAGCGCCTGGACTCGCTTCCCGTGCTTCGTCCCGGTCTCATAGACGTAGCGCGCGATCGGCGTGGAGCCGACGAACGAAACAGCCTGAATGTCCGGATGTTCGAGCACCGCGTCCACCGCGACCTTGTCCCCGTGCACGACGTTGAAGACTCCGTCGGGGACGCCGGCTTCCTTCAGCAACTGCGCGGTGAAGATGGATGCGGACGGGTCCTTCTCCGATGGCTTGAGCACGAAGGTGTTACCGCAGGCCAGCGCGGGCGCCCACATCCACATCGGGACCATCGCCGGAAAGTTGAACGGGGTGATCCCCGCGACCGCGCCGAGTGGCTGGCGGATCGAGTACACGTCGATGCCGGTCGACGCCTGCTCCGAGAACTCGCCTTTGAGCAGCTCGGGAATGCCGCAGCAGTACTCGATCACCTCGAGCCCGCGCGCCACCTCCCCCATCGCATCGGAGAGCACCTTGCCGTGCTCGGCTGTCAAAAATCGCGCGATCTCCTCCTGACGGTCGTGGACGAGCTCGCGAATCTGGAAGAAGATCGCCGTCCGCCTAGAGAGCGACATGGCCCGCCAGGACTCGAAGGCTTCTCTCGCGGCCTGGACCGCGCGGTCCACCTCTTCGGGTGTCGCGAAGTCGACAGCACCCGTCTGCTGACCGAGCGCCGGGTTGAACACCGGCCCGCTGCGACCTGATTGGCCCTCGACGATACGGCCGCCGATCCAGTGGCTGATCCGCGTGACTTCTTGTTCGCGTTCGACGGGCGGGGTGGCTAGCTCGGTCATTTCGATCCTCCTTGCGTGACCCGCCCAGGGTACCGCGGATAGGGTGCCGCGGATGAAGCGGTGGGGCCTATGTCTCCTCGTGCTGGCACTTGCCGGCTGCGGCGGTGGTGGGAAGAAGGCCGCCGTGGTGCCCACCCAGACCGCGCCTATTCCTGCGAACGGCGTGGCTCCCTGGCCCGCGCCGGCAGATCCGATAAAGCTGACGGAAGAGGCGGGCTTGACGCCGGAGACGCGCGAGTTCGTCTCTCTGCACGTCCACGCGCACCTCGACGTCTTCGTGAACGGCGACCCCGTCGTCGTGCCGGCAGGCATCGGCATCGCCATCGACGACCCGGCGGTCAAACGCTTCAAGGCCGAGGACGGATCGATCGGCTACGGCGGCATCAGCCCGCCCTGCGCGACGCCGTGCATCTCTCCGCTGCACACTCACTTCCAGGACGGCGTCCTCCACACGGAGGCCAAAGAGAACCAGTTCAACACGCTCGGCGAGTTCTTCACGGAGTGGGCTGTCCGGCTCGACCGGAAGTGCGTGGGCGGCTACTGCAAACCGGCGGCGCCGATCACGATCTACGTAGACGGGAAACCCGACACCGGGGACCCGCGGCAGATCAAGCTCGAGGACAAGAGGGAGATCGCGATCGTCATCGGCTCGCCCCCGGCCGAGATTCCTTCCAGCTTCGGGTAGGGCTAAGCTCCGCAGTCGTGGCGACCGTCGACACCAACACCGAGCTCGGCCGGCAAGTCGTAGCCGACGCCAAGGAGTACGTTCTCCACTCCTGGTCGGTGCAGGATGCGGTCGACCCGATCCCGGTGGCCGGCGGCGAGGGCCGCCACTTCTGGGACTACGACGGGAAGCGGTACCTCGACTTCGCGTCGCAGCTCGTGAACGTCTCGATCGGCCACCAGCATCCGAAGATCGTGGCCGCGATCAAGGAGCAGGCCGAGCAGCTCTGCACGATCGGCCCGCCGATGGCGACCGAGGCACGCTCCACGCTCGCCCGCCTCCTCGCCGAGGTGACGCCCGGCGACCTCCAGATGTCGTTCTTCACAAACGGCGGCGCCGAGGCGAACGAAAATGCGGTCAAGCTCGCGCGCTGGTACACGGGGCGACACAAGATCATCGCGCGCTACCGCTCCTACCACGGCGCGACGGCCGGGGCGATCACGCTCACCGGCGATCCGCGCCGCTGGCCCGCCGAACCGGGCATGCCCGGCGTCGTGCGCATGCTCGACCCGTACACATACCGCTGCCCTGCTGGGCATCCCGACCCTTGCCCTGTTTGCACGGGTGCGCCCCACCTCGAGGAGATTCTTCAGTACGAGGGCGCGCACACGGTCGCAGCCGTGATCCTCGAACCGGTGGTCGGGACGAACGGCATCATCGTCCCACCCGACGGCTACCTGCAGGCGATCCGGGAGGTTTGCGACAGACACGGCATCCTGCTGATCGCCGACGAGGTGATGGCCGGTTTCGGTCGCACCGGCAAGTGGTTCGCGGTCGAGAACTGGGATGTCGTGCCTGACATCCTGACGGTGGCAAAGGGCATCAACTCCGGCTACGTCCCGCTCGGCGCGATGATCGTCCGCAAGCCAATCGCCGACTGGGTGCGTGACAAGTACTTCGCCGGCGGGCTCACCTACTCGGGCCATCCGCTGGCCTGCGCGTCCGGGGTCGCCTCGATCGATGCCTTCAGGGAAGAGGGCGTCGTCGAGAACTCCGCCGAGATGGGCGGCGTCTTCGCCGAGAAGCTGCGCGAGCTGCAGGAGAAGCATCCGTCGATCGGAGATGTCCGCGGGCTCGGGTGCTTCTGGGGCATCGAGCTCGTGAAGAACCGCGAGACGCGCGAACCTCTCGTTCCGTTCAATGCATCCGGTGAGGCCTTCGCGCCGGTCGTCCGAGTGTCCAAAGCTGCCCTCGAGCGCGGGCTCTATCTGATGACGCACTGGAACGTGATCATGGTCTGCCCACCGCTCACGATCACGCGCGACGAGATCGACGAGGGCATCGGCATCCTCGATGAAGCCCTCTCGATCGCGGACGAGTACGCAGCCTGACGGCTAGCGACGTCGACCTCGTCGTCCTCGCGTACGTCGCCGGACAGGACGTCCCGCTCGAGGACGACGAACGGAACGCCGCGCTTCGACGCGCGCTGTTCGTCTACGCCGCCGGCGGAGCGCTCAACCGGGAGCCGGGACTCGACGATCCGGCCGTGATCGAGCTGGCCGGCGACATCGACTCGGAGGCACGCCGGGCGGCGCTCGCGGCCGCTATCGAGCGCCTGGATGCGGATGCAGATGCCCTCGAGCGGCTACGCGATCCCGAAACGGCCTGGCGGGCCTACGCCTGCGCCTTGCTCGCCGATTCGCTCGGTGAAGACGAAGACGAAGCTTGACTACGTCGGAATGGCGTCCTTCAATGAGGCATAAGGCGGAAGAAAAGCGTTCAGGGGGCGACCGGCGCTCCGGCAGCGACCGTCGTGCCGGAAAGGACCGCCGGGCGCGCGAAGCCGGTCCGCCGGGGCGGACGGCGACCGACGGGAAGGCGACAGTCGGCGGTCAGATCAGGAGCGGCGTTCCGGCAAAGACCGACGCGGCGACAGCTAGCGCCACTCGGCGAGTGCGGCGGCGACCTCGTCCATCGAGCCGCACACCTTCCCCGCCGCCTCGACGCAGCCGAGGACGAACAGATTCAGACCGTGGCCCTCGCGGCCGAGCGTGCCGCGAAGATCGGTGAGCAAGCCAAGGATGCCTTTCTTCGTCGGGTCGGTCTGCATCAGCGCGTAGAAGATGCCGATCTCGCAAGCGGTGCCGTCGTCGACCATCGGCCCATCGAGGACGGCGACCACCGCGTCCGCGTCGGATAGGCCCTGCCAGTCCTTCTCGAAGATGGTTGCGGCCGACGTGTCACCCGCAGCGAGCGCGTTCTCGTGCGGGACGAAGACGTCGATCCCGTCGGCACGCAGGCGCGCCGCGCACTCGTCGATGAAGGACCGCTCGTACGGGGTGAAGAGCGGTCCAGCAAAGTAGACCCGCACCGGGCAACCCTAACCTGAAGACAAAGGCGGCGGCCCGAAGGCCGCCGCGCGAATCAGTAGCAGTCCTACTTAACGCCCGACGAAACCGAGCAGGGCAAGAACGAGCACAACGATCAAGATGATCCACAGAATGCTCACGTATGCCTCCCTTGGTAGCTGCACCTCTTAAACGAGGAAAGGCACGCTTCGGTTACGGGGGATATCTAGCTTGTCGGAAAGCCGTCGCCGACCAGGTAGTGCCCGACTTCGTAATCCCGCATCGAGATCACTTGCTCGGTGCCCGCTTCAGCGACTTTATTGGTCGCTTCTCGAGCAAAGTGCGCGCTTGCGGCGCGCGCTTCCTCGGTCGCCCACAAGGTCACAATCACCGCGCGACCGGACGTCCGGTCCGAGAGATCAAAGAGAGCCAGAAAGCCCGACAGTTCCTTTACACCCTGACTTACCGTTTTGACCGCAAAGCGGATCGGGCCGTCAACGGAATCAGGAGCGCCCTGGAATGTGGTGACGCGTGCGAACATCGGTGCGCAAGCAGGATAGGCCCCAGCCGCTTCAACAGCCTGACCCAAGATGATCAGGCGTGAGCAGATGCGCTTTACTTCTCCCCCACTTGGGGCAGGCGGCAGGTCAACCGCGAAGCCACTGTGCGACCTGGATAGAGCATGTGTGCTTGCGTTACGCAGGCACGTCACTCTCCCGCTCGCGGAAGGGGCGGAGCCGCAGCCGCCCCTTCCGCTCTTTCTTCCCGGGTGGCGGCCCAGGTTTCCTTTTGCGTAGTTACTTCGGAAAACGAAAACCCGCCGTTTCCAGCGGGTCTGAGAGCGGATGATGGGACTCGAACCCACGACCTTCTGCATGGCAAGCAGACGCTCTAGCCAACTGAGCTACATCCGCGGAACGACGGCCAGTATAGCCTCAGGTTTCGGCGTCTAGCGCCTCGTTCACGAGGCGGTCGGCCAGTTCATTATGGGCGCGGCGAACGGCTGTGTACCGGACTCTGCCGAAGCGGCGCTCGAGGTCGTTGGCCTCTTCCCACAACTCCTTGAGGGCTTCGTTCTTCACTCGATACTCGCCCTGCATCTGTTTGACCAGAAGCTCCGAGTCGGACACGACTTCCAGCTCGCGGACGCCCAACTCCGCGGCTCTTTCCAGGCCAGCGACGAGGCCGCTGTATTCGGCGACGTTGTTCGTCGCAGGCCCGATCGCCTCGCCTTGCGCAGCCAGCACGTGTCCGTCCTCCGCTTCGATGACGAAGCCGTACGCCGCAGGGCCCGGATTTCCACGGGAGCCGCCGTCCGTGAACAGCTTCGCCTTCACAGCAGTGCGTACACGTCGAACGCCGGATCCTCGTACGGATGCGCCCGGCGCAGTGCTGCGATCACTTCCTCCTGCCGTTCCTCCGGAAAGACCGTCTCGAGTCGCAATTCCGCGACGCGCTGCTCACGCCCGGCCTCGCCGCGGGCCGGGCTCGTTCCCTCGCCGCCGAGGAAGGTCCCTGTTCCCTGCGTGTACCACGAGCAATGCTCGTACTTGCCGATGCGTCCGGCGCCCGCCTCGAAGAGGGCATTGCGCACCGCGTCGAGAGCCTCGCGCGGAACGAACACGACGAGCTTGCGGTTCAGGTCTCCGTGTCGATCTGCGCCTTCTGCAGCTTGCCGCTGTAGTCGACGTAGATTGACTTCCATTCCGTGAAGACGTCGAGGGCGGCCTGGCCGGCTTCGCGATGGCCGTTGCCCGTGTCCTTTGTGCCACCGAACGGCAGATGCACCTCGGCTCCGATCGTTCCCGCGTTGATGTACGTGATGCCGACCTGCAGGTCGCGCATCGCGCGGAACGCTTTGTTGACGTCGCGCGTGAAGATGGCAGACGAAAGGCCGAACTTACTGTCGTTCAAGACTCGAATCGCCTCATCGAAGTCCTTCACGCGGATCAGCGCCGTCGTTGGGCCGAAGATCTCCTCCTGGGCGATCCGCATCTGCGGCTCGACATCGCCGAAGATCGTCGGGCGGTAGAAGTTCCCCTTCTCGAAGCCGTTCCCGGTCGCGACCTCTCCGCCGGTGAGGAGCTTCGCCCCCTCCCGCTTGCCGATCTCCGTGTACGAGTGGATCTTCTCGAGCGCCTTCCTGTTGATGACCGGGCCGACGTCCGTGTCGTCGTCCCAGCCTGCGCCGAGCCGCAGCTTTTCGGCCGCGGCCACGAGCCGCGACTGCAGCTGCTCGTAGACCCCGTCCTGGACGATCACCCGCGATGCGGCCGTGCAACGCTGGCCCGAGGTGCCGAATGCAGACCAGATGATTCCGTCGGCCGCGAGATCCAGATCGGCGTCGTCGAGGACGATGATCGCGTTCTTGCCGCCGAGCTCGAGGTGAACACGCTTCAGATTGTCCGCGGCGTTCCGCATCACCTCGACACCGGTCTCGCGCGAACCGGTCAGCGTGATCACGGGCACATCCGGGTGGCGCACGAGTCGATCCCCGACGGCGCCACCGCCTCCGTGCACGATGTTGATCACGCCCTCGGGCAATCCGGCCTCGATCAGCAACTCCACGAAACGCTGGCCGAGCAGCGGCGTATCGGTGGCCGGCTTGAACACGACCGTGTTCCCACAGACGAGCGCGGGCGCGATCTTCCACGACGGGATGGCGATCGGAAAGTTCCACGGAGTGATCACGCCGACCACGCCGATCGGCATCCGCACGCTCATGTTGAACTTGTCGCGGAGCTCAGACGGCGTCGTCTGCCCATGTAGGCGCCGCCCTTCGCCCGCCATGTAGAGGCTCATGTCGATCGCCTCCTGGACGTCTCCCCCGGCCTCCGCTTTCACCTTGCCCATCTCATGGGACATCAGGTCGGTGAAGTCGTCCTTTTCCTCCATCAGGAGATTGGCGAACCGGTAGAGAATCTCGCCGCGCTTCGGCGCCGGCACGAGCCGCCAGTCCTCGAAAGCAGTCTTGGCCGCCGCGACGGCACGATCGACGTCCCCGGCCGACGAGCGCGGGAACGTGCCGATCGTGTCACCCGTCGCCGGGTTGGCGCTCTCGAAGGTCTCGCCGGACGCAGAGTCCACCCACTCGCCCGCGATGTAATTCTGGAAGGTCTTCGTCCCCGTCAGTGCCACGGGGCGAGTCTACTCAGAGGGAGCGGCCGTCTCGGGGAAAGTGCCCGGGATGCGGGCCCGGCGCCGGTCCCGGGTCTCGCGCTGCTCCTTCTCGGCGTCGGTGACCTTCTTGCCGGCTCGGCGGTCAGGGCCTGTGCGTCGGTCGATAATCACCGTGACGTTCGGGTTGTCCTTGTAGTACTCGACCATCTTGTCGAACAGCTCGTCTTCGAGCTCCGGCGGGATCACGCAATAGATCACGCTCTGATTGTAAGAGCGATGCGGGTCGGCGCTAGAGGGGAGCGATTTCCGGAACGAGCCGGCCGTCCTGCTCAATTCGGGCGTTCCAGCGCTGGTGCCCCGCATCGAGCTCGCCCAGCTCGTGTCCACGCTCGGCCAGGCGGACCGGTTGCGCCGACTCTGGACTGACGCGGTACTGGTACCAGGAGATGTCCCAGGCGACCGTCACGATCAGCTCGCCGCTGACCCCGGAGAGCGGCACGATGCTCGCGCGTGGCTCGCCGAGGCTCTTCGCGATGCCGCCGACCGTGCGGCGGTAGTCGCTCGAGTTGAAGATGTCGGCAGCCTCGACCATCTGCTGCTCGGGGGCAGAGAGTCGGCGCAGAATCGGCTCAGACACGACCGGATCGTCCGGCGGCTGGCGCCGCGGGTCGAACAGGGAAGCGATCCCACGGCGACGTGGACGCCGCTGATTGGGGACGGTCGGAGAGGTCGGGCTGCCTTCCTTGATCCAGCCGTAGTCGATCGCCAGGTCATGGCACAACGGGCAGACGTCGACGAAGTCCTCGCCGTCCGGCGAAAAGCGAATCGCGCGCTCGCCCGTGAGCAGCGACCGCTCGCAGACGGCGCAGATCCGCTTGGCGGGGTGTCGGGCCAACTGGCGCACGACGTGGACCCTAGCCCAGGGCAGACGGGTTGCAACTGCTAGTGTCGCTGTTACATGTGTCTTTTACATGTAGGTAGACCCTGAGGCCTCGGGGGGGTCGCGGAGCCCGCTGCCGGAGCATGGTTCGGCCCGGACATTGGGGCGTCCGCGCCCGGGTGGAGCGCTTCAGCGAGCCCGCCCTGCTCCTGCTGCTCCGCGAGCGGCCCACGCACGGCTACGAGCTGTTGGAAGCGCTGCCCGGCGTGACGGGCGAGGCGCGCGTCGACATGGGAAACCTCTACCGGGTGCTGCGAGGCCTCGAGGAGGACGGCCTCGTCACTTCACGCTGGGAGGCAGGCGAGCCGGGACCCGCGAAACGCACTTACGAGCTGACCGTCGAAGGCAGGCGCCTGCTCGACGAGTGGGCAGGCGCGCTCCAGGGCTCGCGCGAACGTATCGACACTTTTCTCGATCGTTACGAAGGGAGGTGAACATGCACCACGGACGCAGACGACATCACCGCGGCCTCGGTCTTCGGTGGTACGACCGCGAGAACGTCCTCGAGCGGCTCGAGAGCTATCAGCGCGACCTCGAGCAGGAGCTCGCCGACGTCTCCGACCTGATCACGCGGCTACACGCCGGCGAGCAGTCGGGACAGCCACAGCCGCAGAGCGTCTAACCGCATCCGAGCGAAAGCTCCGCTTTCGCTCGGGGTCTAGGATCGCCCGCTTCGCGGGGGAATGTGCGCGGGCGAAGCCCGCGCACTTTCATTGGATCATGGCTGGCGAAAGATCGCTACCGCGTCAGTCCGGCCCTCACCTAGTGCGGCTACGCCCGCACTAGCTTCCGGCCTTTGGATCTTCGGGTGACAGTGATTACGGCTTACCTATCGGCGATTGCTGCGCCTAAAACGCTTCTGAGGATCTCGCGATACTGAACACGCTCGTCTTCGCTCTCCGCAAATTCAGCACGCAACTCTTCGATGCCCTCTGCCTCGTAGTACTCGTTAGGCAACCGTTGCAAGAGTTCCTCGGGCTCAACGTCGCTTCCAAGTGCAGCTAGAGCAAGTTCCAGTATGAGGCGGCGCGGGTCCTCTCCCCCGGCTTCAACGAGACGAAGAACATGCGGACGTACTTCCTGCACGTCTTCCGGGAACTGTGCCACTAGCTCTGCAACTGCGACCTGGGTACTCGGATCCCGATTGAGGGCGAGTGTCGCGAGAAAGTCAGGTATGCGTCGTCGCACGGCCTCATGCGCCTCGCGAACCCAGCGAAGCTCTTGCTCGACGTCTCCCTCATTGACGGTCTCCTCCAGTAAGTGTCTGTGCACGTCGAGATACGAGGAGCCGTCCGCGATGCAAGAAGAAGGCCGACAACGCCGTCGCGCGTCCCAGGGTCTGTGTTCGGGTGGAGGGCTATCTCCACGAGATACGGCACCGCATGGGATGTCGCCTCGTAGACCGTCCCTTGATGCCAGATGTTGCCGAAGAGCTCGTAGAGCGCGACCTTCTGTCGCTCTCGATCTCCCGCTACCAAGTCTCGGATCAGGTCTGGAACATCTTCCGCAGTGCCGTACGCGTGGTGTAGTTCACGCCATGGCACCCGCTCGAGACCATCGAGCATCTACACCTTGGCCTCCTCCTTCTCTTTCTTGGTCTCTTCGATGATCTTCTGCGCGATGTGCGTCGGGACTTCGTCGTAACGGAGGAAGTGCATGTGGTAGTCCCCGCGCCCACCGGTCATCGACGTGAGCGCTTGCGCGTACGTGAGGATTTCCGCCATCGGTACCTCGGCCTTGATGTTGGTCATCCCGCCCTGCGGCTCCATTCCCTGCAGACGGCCGCGTCGTGAGTTGAGATCGCCGTTCACCGCGCCGACCGCCTCGTCCGGGGCGCTCACCTCGAGCTCCATAATCGGCTCGAGGAGCACAGGATCCGCCTTCTCGTACGCGGACTTGAACGCCATCGAGCCTGCGATCTTGAACGCCATCTCCGAGGAGTCGACAGTGTGGTACGAGCCGTCGACGAGGAGGACGCGCAGTCCCTGAACGGGAGCACCGGCGAGCTCGCCGTGCAGCATCGCCTCCTGGATGCCCTTGTCAACCGCAGGGCGGAAGCTCTGTGGGATGACACCGCCGACGATCTTGTCCACGAACTCGTAGCCCTGGTGGCCGTCGAGCGGCTCGAGCTGGATCACGCAGTCGCCGAACTGGCCACGCCCACCCGTCTGCTTCTTGTAGCGGCCCTGGGCACGCGACTCCTTCCGGATCGTCTCCAGATAGGGAACGCGTGGCTGGTGCAGCTCGACCTCGACGTTGAATCTGCTCTTCAGCCGGTCGACCGCAACCTCGACATGCATCTGCGAGAGACCCATCAGCAGCTGCTCGCCGGTCTGCTGGTCGCGCCGCATCAGAATCGTCGGGTCTTCCTCGCTCAGCCGCCGCAGACCCGCAGCCATCTTCTCCTCATCACCTTTGGCCTTCGGCGTCACCGCGAAGCTCATCACGGGCTCGGGAAAGCCGATCTCGGGCAACTCGACCTGGTGTTCGGCATCCATCAGCACGTCGCCGGTCTGGGTCTCCTTCAGCTTCGCAACGGCGCCGATGTCGCCCTCGCCGAATTCGTTGACCTGCACGTGCTCCTTGCCCTCTAGCTGCATGAGCTGACCGACGCGCTCCTTTGCGTGCGAGCGCGCGTTCACGATCGTCGAGTCGCCCTTGAGCGTGCCGTTGAGCACGCGGAAGACGTTGATCCGGCCGGCGAACGGATCCGCGATCGTCTTGAAGACGAACGCCGCCGTTTCCGCACCGTCGACGCTGATCGGCGCACCCTTCCTCGCAGGTGAGGGCACGCCCTCGACAAGGAGGTCGAGCACCGCGGTCGTGCCGAGGTTCTTCGACGCCACGCCGCAGGCGACGGGAAACACCTCGCCGCGCGTCACGGCATCCTTCAACGCCTTCGCGACCTCCTCGGGCGAGAGCTCCTGCCCCTCGAGGTAGCGCTCCATCAGGCCTTCGTCGGTCTCGACCACGGCGTCGAGGAGCCTCTCCCTGTACTGCTGGACCTCGTCCTGGACTTCGGCGGGAATGTCGACCGGGCCGCTCTCGCGCTGACCATCGGGATCCAGGTACGCCTGCATGTGCAGAAGGTCGACAATCCCCTTGAGCTCGTGCTCGACGCCGATCGGAATGTGCACGGCTACGCACTTGTCCGACAGCTGGGAACGAAGCGCTTCGAGCACGCGGTAGAAGTCGGCGCGCTCGCGATCGAGCATGTTCACGAAGATGACTCGCGAGAGGCCTGCCGCCTCGGCACGCTTCCAGTGCCGCGTTGTCTGGACCTCAACGCCCATTACGGCACTCACCGTGAAGAGCGCACCCTCGACGACGCGCAGCGCAGCGATGGCGTCGCCCTGGAAACCGGCGTCGCCCGGCGTGTCGATCAGGTTGATCTTGCGCCCCTGCCACTCCACGTTGCAGATCGACGCGGAGAGGGACATCTGGCGGCGGTGCTCGTCGTCATCCCAATCGCTGACCGTCGAGCCTGCCTCGACGGTCCCGAGCCGGTTCGTGGCGCCGGCCTGGAAGAGGAGGGCCTCGACGAGCGACGTCTTCCCCGTGCCGCGGTGGCCGACCACGGCGACGTTGCGGATCTTCCCCGGCTCGAGTGGCATCCCTTTAGCTCCTCTGTGCGACGCGGTCTAAGCGCCGCATGGTATCGCTCAGGATTCGAGCGAGGCGCGGGTGGTGGCGCCCGAGAGGCGGGCCTTCAGGCGCAGGATCGCCTTGGTGTGGAGCTGCGAGACCCTGGACTCCGTGACGCCGAGAACCTCGCCGATCTCACGCAGGGTGAGCTCCTCGTAGTAGTAGAGGGTGACCACGAGCTTCTCGCGCTCGGGTAGCCGCGCGATCGCTTCCCCGATCGCCTCCTTCATCTCGGTCTTCGAGAGGGAGCCCTGCGGATCGGGCGCATCGGCGTCCTCGATCGTGTCGATGAGGGCCACCGAATCGCCGCCACCGGTGTTCACGGTCCAGAGCTCGTCCAGGGCGCCGATCGACGAGCGTGAGATGTCGGTCAGCGAGTCCTCCAGCTCGTCTGTCGTGATGCCGATCTTGGCCGAGATCTCGTCGTCGGTGGGCGCGCGATGAAGCTTGCGCTCGAGCTCGGCGATCGCCCGCTCGATGTCGCGGGCCCGTGCGCGCACCGAGCGCGGCACCCAGTCCATCGCCCGGAGCTCGTCGATGATCGAGCCCTTGATCCGCGAGATCGCGTAGGTCTCGAACTTGACGTCTCGCTCAGGGTCGTAGCGCTCGATCGCACCGATCAAGCCCAGCAATCCATAGGAGACGAGGTCGCCCTCGTCCACGTGCGCGGGCAGGCCGGAGCCGAGCCGCCCGGCCACGTACTTGACCAGCGGGGCATAGGTCAGGATGAGCCGGTCGCGCAGAGCCTTGTCGCCCTTGTCGGTGGCGTACTGGCGCCACAGAGTCTTTGTGTCTTCGACCTCGGCCACGCGGAGAGAATACGCGGTGTTTCGGCTTACCTGAAAGCCCGTAACGCCATCGACGCGAGCCAGGCCGCGAGGACGGCAGCGGCGAGCGCGATGATCCAGCGCCCGGCCTCTCCCCCAGCTCCGTATCCGGCCGCGAACGCGACGCCCGCGAACGCGATCGCGAGCAACGAAAAGAGGGCGCCGAGGGCCGGTCGCTGCTTCACGCCGAACGAGACTCCGGAAGACCCACGGCTACAATCATCTCAGCCCAGGGGCGTAGCTCAGTTGGTAGAGCGGCGGTCTTGGTCACGTCCCATAGCGTGGTGTAGGAGCGTGTCGGACGGAGCCGGATGAGGGTCCGGCCACCGCGGCGCTCAGACTCGTCGGTTCCTGCCAAGGAATTGACGAGAGGAGAGTCACCGCGATGGCCGAGACGAAGAGGATG
>JBBRZA010000035.1:0-30008 GCA_038237145.1 Gaiellales bacterium | reverse complement strand
GCGGATCCTGCTCGGCAACGGCCTTGGGCCCGCGCCGAGGCGCTCAGGCCCGACCTGGCGCGACTTCCTCCGCCAGCAAGCCGCGAGCATGATCGCCTGCGATTTCTTCACGGTTGAGACGATCTCGCTCCGCCGCTTCTATGTGCTCTTCTTCATCGAGCTCGCCGAGCACCGGACATCGCCGATCAGCGGCAGTTGCCTGAGCGGCTCAAGGCCGAGGCACTGGCAGGCGCCTCGAGGAACCCCGTGGGCAGGCTCGTCTTCTGGCCGAGACTGCGTCGCGAGAGCAGCGGCGAGTGCCGCGGCCGCTCAGTGCGACTCGAAGGGAGTGACGCTCGGCGTCCTGGCGGAGAAGTCGAGCCGAACGATGCGGACCTGCATGGTGCCCATTTGCAAGCAAACCCACGAGACGCGAACTTGACAAGAGACCACAGCTAAGTGATCCTTGACACAGAGTCGCTTAGGCCACAGATGACAATGACTTCACCGTTTCGCCCGAACGGACCTTCCGCTCCCTCGGGGACGTACTTACTACGCATGCTTCACCGTCTTGCTCTCCTCCTCCTTGCCGGCCTCTTTGTGAGTTCGACACTTGGCTGTGGAGCAGCGGACCGTGCCGCGAACAAAGGTACGTCTGCTGAGGAGACGACACTGCAATTCGCGAGTAACTCTGGGTGGCACGCGACTGAAACAGGGATGACTCCGGTCGCACCCCAAGCGGTAAGCGCGACAGCATCGAATGTCCCGCTGAGCGATCCGGCAGGAGCGATCCCTCTCGCGACATTGAGATCGTTGCCAGATCGGGGAATCGTCATCGTCGCCACGATCTTTCCCCCCGGACCGGGTGAGAATGCTTTCCCCAACCGCTCTCTACCTTTCAACCTCTCCGATGCCGACGTACGGTCGGGGTATGAAGGCCAAGTAAATAAGGATGTGCCGGAGTACCTCATCCTCGGTCATACGAAGGGTTACAGCCTCGATGTGCGCGTGTACTTTGGGCGCCAGCATCCAACGTCCGATCAGCTGAGCGGGGCAACCAACGAACTTAGCCGCCTCAGAGTCCCCGACTACTCAACCGTTGTCAATCGGGCCTCGAAGCTGACGTCTCGATACTGAGGTCTAGCAGTCGAGACGTTTTAGCCGCCGCCGTCTGAGGAGGAAGTGTGTCTCCTAAGCGGGAGTCAGTTTCAGCACGAGTAGTTGTCATTGGCCATCCCAGAGCGGCTTGCGACGCACTCGCACGCGCACTCGCAGCAAACGGCGGAGATGATTTGGACGTTTGGGGCTGCTTCGATTCGGAAGCGTCCCTCAACAGCGCCGACGCCCCGCAGTCAGCGGATGTCGCCGTTGTTCTTGCGCCTCCGTCCGAGGTTCATCGTTACCTTCTCGCCCTAGCCGAACCGAGGCCCACCTTCTTAAAGGCGATCGTTCTTTGTGCGCGCCCCGAGGATGAAGATCTCGTCCGATGGGCGAGGACAGGTATCGCGGGACTCGCAGTCGGTGATCCTTCACTGAAGGATCTGCCGGAAACCCTTCTGAGCCTGGCCCGAGGTGCGCTCATCTGCGATCAAGGGGTAGCGGCTGCCTTACTGCAGCACATTTCTACCATCCCCCAACGTGCGGTCACGGGAGGATCTGGACGCAACAAATTGACACGCCGGGAGCGCGAGGTCGCCGAACTCATCTGTGACGGTCTCTCCAACAAAGATATCGCCCGCGTGCTAGTGATTTCGATGCCGACCGTGAAAGCTCACGTTCACAGCATTCTCGCCAAATTAAACTTGAACCGTCGCACCGATCTAATTATCGGGAACACGAAAGGTCCGATCTGAGCGAATGACGATTCGGCTTGGAGCGGTAGACCCAATCAAGGTCTTGGATCTAGTTCGGGTCTAGTCCCAAGGTTCAATGTTCTGGAGACCGTCTTTGGCGTAGTGTCGTCTAGCTGATGAGTTCGAGTAGCCGGCGTCTCCGCTTAAGGGCCACAACCAGGGCACTCGGAGAGCGACTACGCCTTGGCTAGTACGGCTCTTTACGGTCCTTACTACGTAGCTGCAGCGCTCCTCCTATTGAGCGGTATAGCAAAGCTTCGGGAGCCAGAGTTCACGATCGGAGCCTTGAGGAGCCTCGGCCTGCCCTCCGCTCGAGTCCTGGTCCAGGTACTCGGCTGCGCCGAGTGCGCGGTCGGTCTCGGATGCCTTGGATTGCAAGCCTCCGTGCTTGGCGGTGCCCTCGCTGCCCTATACCTTGCGTTCTTTTGCTTCGTGGCACTCGCTCTCTACCGGAAAACACCTTTGGCCTCGTGTGGGTGTTTCGGATCGCCCGATACACCCCCGACGCTCGCACATCTCTTCTTAAATGGAGCAGGAATAATGATCGGGGTTGCAGCCTCGTCCGTCAAGTTGGACAGCCTCTGGGAACTCATCAACAGGTTGCCCGCAATGGGCGTGCCGTTTGTGTTGCTTGTCGTCACGAGTGCCTATCTCGCTCGCTATGTGCTTTCTGTCTTACCGACGCTCGTCTCAGCATATCGAGTCGAAGCAAATGTCGTCCAACAGGAGGGAGTGCATGAATGAGCATCGAAGAAGGCGTAACGAAACTCTCGGATGCGCTTGTCTCTTCGACATCCACCGCGCTAGAGCGCACCACCTCGCGGGGTGGGTTTCTGGCTAAAGTCACTCTCGCTGGTGCGGCGCTCACCGTCGCGCCTCTAAGATTTCTTTTGAAGCCCGAGACCGCCTGGGCGACGATATCTTGCCCATCCGGATGTTCGAATTGTTGTAATCAATGCTCGAGTTCTTCAACATGTTGCACGTCCGGCAACAGCTCATTCTGCTGTACGACCTACGGCACCAATAATTGCCCAGGGGGAACTGGCATGTCGGGTTGGTGGTACGCGATCGTGCCAAATTACATTTGCGGGGCGAACGCGAGGTATTACATCGATTGTAATGGATGCGGCGGTTTCTGCTGTCACTGTGCGCAAGACCTGTGTGGTAACCGTAAGGAATGCTGCAATACCCGTCAATGGTTTAATTGCAATGAGACAAGCCCATACATCCGTTGCCGCATCGTCCGTTGTACGAACCCTGGCGTTCTATACCCGAGCCAATGCCAGACGACTTCGGCTTACGAGAACACCTCCGACGACTGCGCAAGCTGCATACCGTGCATCTAAGGCCAGCATGATTGAAATCCTCACCATCGAAGCGATCGCCACGGCTTTTCTGGCTCTTCTCGTCGCCGGCTTGCTAAGAAGCCATGCTGCCATCATCCGCGCTCTTCATCTTGCGCCTGATCAGGATGGCCAGACTCCCGTCCAGCATTTGGCGGTTGATATGCCCGTTCCCGCGGACATGCCCATTCCGGAGAAGGCCCCGCCGGCTGTTGAGATCGAAGGTGTCAATTTGAATCAGGAGCCACTTCGCGTTTCCGTACAGGGCACTGGCGAGAACACCTTGCTTGCATTTCTCAGCACCGGTTGCCTTACCTGCGCCCGATTTTGGGAGGCGCTCGCCGGGGAGGAACTTATGGCTTCTATCGACGCGCGCGTAGTAGCGGTGACCAAGGGTCCGGAAGAAGAGAGTGCGCCGGCGATTCAAAAAATCGCGCCTCAGCATATAACCACCGTAATGTCATCGAAGGCATGGGCGGATTATGAAGTGCCCATGTATCCATATTTCGTCTATATCGACGATCGCACTGGAGAAGTGAAGGCAGGCGGTGCGGCCGATTCATGGGAGCATGTGCTCTCGTTACTTGAATACTCGCTTGACGAGATTGCGACGCCGACGTCTCCGCTTAGGGAAACAGGAGCTGCCCGTCTCGACGAAGAGGATGCCATATTGGCGGCCGCTGGAATTGGTCCCGACCACCCAAGCCTCTATAGCTCGATATGGACGAATACGGAGGAGTAGATGATGACGCCGCTATACCTGGGCGGGCTTTCCATAGCGCTAGTCGCGGCGTGGCGATCTTCGTGGTCACCGTGAGGAGTCTCCGTGCTTGGCAGCATGACCCCGCTCGGTGAGCGGGCACGTGATAGGCGATGGAGAACGACAGTTGCCTGGTATGTCATCGGGAGCGCTCTAGGCGGGGCAGCCATCGGTCTGCTGGCTGCGTTCGCGGGGCGTCTTCTGAGAATCGAAACGGTATCGGAAGATTCTCGAATAGGCATCTTGGTGCTGGCGCTTGTTATTGGCCTATCTCTGGATCTGAGCGTCGGAGGCATGACCTTGCCCACATTGCATCGACAGGTGCGAAAGGAGTGGCTTACGGATTATCGACAATGGGTCTACGCAGCTGGGTTTGGCGTCCAATTGGGAGTGGGTGTCGTCACGGTCGTAAATGTATCCGCCGTGTACATATGGCTGATTGCCGCGGCCCTGACGGCGGCTCCTGTCGCAGGTCTAGGGCTGGGCGCAGCGTTTGGTATCGCACGAGGACTGCCAATACTGTCGGTGCGGAATATCAAACATCCCAACGAGCTCGCGACGCTCGTGCAAAAGCTCGATACATCGCAACGCATCTCGCGATGGTCCGCGCTAACCATGGAGGGCGTGGTTGCTCTTGTTCTATCCACTGCAGTTATCTCAGGTCTGCCGGGTCTTTGAAAGGGAGGGACATGACGAGAATCGTCGACAGTGGCTTTCATGTTGAGTTGCCAGATGATTGGACAGGCAACATGATTCACGCGCGAATGCCAGAGTTCACACCGCCACCGGTTTTACAGATGGGCAATTTTCCGATGGAACCAGATCTGAAGGACTCACGAGGGCAAAAATACTGGGAGACCCTCGGTCCGGGTCAAATGACGGTCGCGCTGTTTGCGCTTCCGAGCCACGCATCATACTTCGAGCCGAAGAGCCCGTTCGAACCGCTTGTGCCTCCCCTAGCGATCCGACCAGATGATTTTCGAGACTCATGGGAAGGCGTACCGGCGGGACGGCGTATCGCGCATAGAGTTTTTACGATCAAAGGTAGGGCCTTTCAATTGCTCGTTGTTTTCGGATCTGCTCAAGTTGAGATCGCGCAATACGCAGAATTAAACAGCGTACTCGCGTCGTTTGCGCTCGAGTAGCGGGGTTTCTGTCCCGGCTGGGCCATCTGCGTCACCGTCAGATGGCATGGCCAAGTGGGAGCGTCTGGGCCACAAGAACTTGTCGGGGGGACACCTATGCGGCCGGCGGCAAGAGGGGTCATGGGGAGCGAGCGCAAGCCTGTCGACTTCAGCCCTTATCGCTCCCAAGGTCTGGCCGGCGACAAAACACCTCGAGCACGGCGTATCCGCTGCGAGCAAAGAGTGCCGGTTCAGTAGCGCCGATAGCTGGATTAGACGAGGCGCTCACCGGGCGACTAGATGAGGCCGCAGGAAACGTTACGGACTCGCTCGCCGTGCCAGAGGTTGAACAGGATGGTCAAGTTTTGGTCAAGTGGCCGAGACGAAGGGCTGGAAACGATGAAGAGCGAAAGGCGCCACGAACGGCGTCGTTGACGGAAGCAGCGAACCATGGCGAATAGTGGCGAAGCTTCTCGACTAGATCGCACCCAGGAGGTCGCCGGTTCGAGCCCGGCTAGCTCCACCATTAAAAGGCCCGCAAATGCGGGCCTTTGTTTTCCACATCGAGTGCGGAAATCGGCCAAAATCGCCGTGTGGTCAAGTTTTGGTCAAAGTAACCCTGACGGCTCCGGTGCCGAGGCTGACTTCACTCCGCCTCCTCGTCCCGACGAGACTATTGGCAACGTTGATCGTGTACAAGTGCGGCCGATAGGCCGTCGGATGGCGACCAGAAGCGAATACCAGATCCTCCGGGACATCGCTGCCCGCCGCGCGCTCGGCGCCGACCTCGGCGCCGAGGTCAAGCGACGGATCGACGAGCTCGGCGATCTCGTTCTTGACACTGTCGAGCGACAGCAGGCGTTCGCCGAGGTCTTCGAGGCTTTCCGGCCACCGCACTTCGACCTCTATCCGCTCCCCGACGAGTGCGCAGTCGCCGTCTCGGGGCACACGATCCGCGTCGCCGGTGTCATCGTCGACACGGCCAACCGCCAAGTGGTCGGGCAGCTGGTGCGGACGATCGGGCTCGACGAGGGCATCGCCGCACACGACTTCCTCTCGCTGCAGCAGCCGTACCGCGACAACGGGCTGACACCGGTGTTGCTCTGGCAGTCATTCGGCTTCTACGACGCGGTCGGCGTCTTTGCCGCGCTCGTCCACGCCGCCCTCCAGACCGGCCGCTGGTACTGGGGCCGCCTCGGCTTCGAGTTCATCGGCCCTCGCTTCCGCAACGACGTCCGCCGCTGGGGCCGGGCGGTCAACGCCGCGCTCGGCGAGCCGCTCGACGTGTCGACGCTGACGGAGGCGCGCCAGTGGGCGCTCGCCGGCTCGACGCCGCCGGTCGTCGAGACGACCCTCGAGGAGATCGCTCGCGCGATGCCTCGCGCGCGCTGGGGGCACTTCCGCGGCCAGTCGTTTGGGAGCTACCTCGGCGTCATTGCCGACGCGAACGGATTACGCTTCGACCAACGGATCCCGTTGGGACGGGCGGTCATGTTGTCCGGCCCCGACTGGTGGGGTTTCTTCCCGCTCCACGATGTAGCCCGCCGGCGCCAGCTCGAGCTCTACGCGCGGTCGAGGCTGCGCCAGGTGGCCGCGGCGGCGGCTTCTCGCGGCGCCTCGAGCAGCGCCCCATGAGGGTGAAATTGGCGTACTCGTCCGCCAATGGAGCTAATGTCAGCCAAATCAACCAACGGCGACAACACCAAGGAGGGCTCGATGAGCCACAGGCATCTCGACACGACCGCGCTCCTCGGCGCGCTCGAGGCCAAGAAGGAGGAGGAGGGACGGAGCTGGCGCGACATCGCCCGCGAACTCGGCATCGACCACTCCACCTTCACCCGTCTCGGCCGCGGTCAACGCCCCGACGTGGACACGCTCGTCGCGCTGAGCGACTGGCTTGGCGTCGCCTTAGACACCTTCGTCGTTGGCGAGGCGCCGCGCGACGAGCGTCAGGAGACGCTGGCCTCGATCGCAACCTACCTGCGTGCCGACAAAGCGCTGAAGCCGCGCAGTGCTCAGGCGATCGAGTCGGTGCTGCGCGCAGCCTACGACCAGCTCGCCGAGCCGGACTCAGGCGAGCCAGCGTCGCGCTAGAGGTGCGAGGTGTCGGTGCGCCGTGGATTCAAGGCCGAGGCCGAGCGGCTCGCACTCGTCGAGCGGGCGGCGCTTGGGTTGTCGGCGACCGACCGCCTCGACCCGCAGGCGCTCGCGACCCGGCACGGAGTCGCGATCTGGCCGCTTGAGCGACTGCGCGCGGTCATCCCCGGAGACATCGAGCACCTCCTCGTCGTCGACGATGGCTGCTTCTCGGCGGCGACGGTGATTCGCGACGGTCGGATCGCTGTCGTTTACAACGAGTCGCATGCCCCCGGCCGCTGCGCGAACTCGATCACGCACGAGCTCGCGCACATCATCCTTGGGCACCCGCCGACGAACGCCTTCGACGCCTTCGGGAACCGCAACTTCCCAAAGCCGCTCGAGGAGGAGGCGACCTGGTTCGCCGGCTGCCTGCTAGTGCCAAAGGACGCCGTCCGGCCGCTGATGAGCCGCCACGGAAACGACGTCGCTCGCGCGGCCGACCACTTCGGGATCAGCCTGCAGCTCATGCGCTGGCGCGTGAACGCAACCAAGTGGCGCGGCCGGCGGTGAAGTACATGGTGATCGAGACCTGCCTCGACGGCGCGGAGCCCGCCTACCCCCGTGCGCACGAGCGCGAGCGGATGGTTGCGCGACGGTTCCGCTACCTCGACAGCTGGGTCGACGCCCGCACTCTCGACCGTCCGGCTGTGGGAGACCGACCACCGAGCACTACTTGGCGAGTCGATCGGGCACTGGAGCGACATCGTCGCGTTCGAGGTCGTACCGGTCAACGACTCCGCTGAGGCCGCGGCGCGCGCCTAGGCGGCCCGGCGGCACTCACAGTCACCGACGCCTACCTCGATGCGCCGTCCGCGCAGGGAGGCGAAGCTGAACTGGTAGCGCAACCCGGCGCTCGGCTCGGTCAACTGCTTCACCAGTTCCGCGGCGGCGGCGACGCCGGCGAAGCCGACGACGTAGGGGACGGCAGCGACGAAATCGTCGCCACTCTGCTCGTGGTCGAGCGCGCGGGTGCGGATGAAGCCGCAGCGCAGCTGCCCCTGCCGTCGCGCCTCCTTCATCGCCGCGCGCAGCTTCGCGGGCGCCTGCGCGACGTCACCGGCGCTTACGGGCGCGTCCATCTCATCGCGGATGGAGTCCGGGTCGAAGCCGTTCTCGGCCGACAGTCGGACGAGCTCGTCGACCTCACTCGCGGGCCGCTCGAGAAGCTCGAGCACACAGGCGGCGTCAGACCCGCGCCGCTTGACGATCAGCTGCGCCGTCTCGCCGCCGGCGCCCATGTCGATCAACAGTTCCGGCCACAGCCGCTGGACGATGTGGCGCGGCGTCACGCGGTCGAGACCGGCAACGACGACCGGCGCCAGCGGGAAGTGGCCGCGGTCGAGGCGGGTCGTGAACAGTGGGTAGAAGTCCTCGTTGTAGGGCGTGACCGCGATAGCGGGCGCCAGGTAATCGCGGATGATCTTGGCCTTCTCGATCCCGCGCCCCGCGAGCGTCGCCAGCACGTAGGGGCCGAGGTTCTCGTCGCGCAGTCGCTGGCGGTCGACAGCGCGGGCGTGTCCCGAGACGGCCAGGCGCTTGAGCGCATAGACGAAGCCCTGCATGACCCCGCCGCAGCCTACGAGCAGCGTGTTGAGCTCCATCGCTGCCGGCAGCGGGGGGCCGAGCGCGAGCGTGCCGAGGTCGCCCTGCGCCAGCGTGTATAGCGAGAGCTCCACCGGCTCGGCCGCGAGGCCGACGCCAGCGAGAAAGTGGAACACCTGCGACGCGCCGAGGCAGGCGCTCGCCAAGGCTCCGAGCACGTTCGTGGGCGCGGTCGAGTGCGGCAGCGCGTCGATGTTGCTCGCCGAGGTCGCCAAGCGCGCCAGCCAGCCGTTGGAGTTGACGACGATCGTTGGCGCGTCGTGGACGACGCTCGTCCCGACGACGAGCGTGACGTCGGCCGGGCCAGTCGCGAGCGGCGCCCCCGTGACCTCGTCGGCGAGCTTGTGGGCGGCCGCGTCGAGGTCGGCGTCCGCGGTCGTGACGGCGACGTCGACGAAGCGCAGGCAGAGGTTGACGGCGAACAGGAACGCCTCGCGCGCGTCGGCGTTGGCGGTCGAGTCGTCGGCGAGGCGAACGAGGACAACCTTGCCGCTGAATCGGCGGCCGGCCTCGGCCTCGTCGACACCGGCCAGGGCGGCGGCGCCGCGGAGCGGGCGGCTGCGTCTGATCCCGCTCACTCGTCCTCCCGTCTCGACCAGGCCGACACGCCGTCGGCGTTCGCGCGCCAGAGGGCGACGTCGGCGTCGACGAACTCGACGCGCCTCGCGAACTCGTCTCCGCCGAGGTTCCTGAAGTCGCCGCCGTCGAAGACGCTGAAGCTCCAGTCGGCGGGATTGCCCGCCGCGCCGCCATCGCCGATCACTATGGCCAGGAAGTCGGGGACGCGGACGCCGTCGAGGCGGTCGGTGATCGACAGTCCGACGGGGAGGCCGCGCCCGTGGGTATGCGCGGTCCCGAGAAGGGTAAGGTCGTTCGTCCGCGCCAGGCGCGAGACGACGCCATAGACAGCGCTCGACACCTGCCACCGGCCGGGCGACTCGAACACGCCGCGCCCGCGCAGCGAGACGACCGCGCTGATCTCGGCGGCCGCAGCGCGCGCGCCGAGCCAGAAGACGCCGGCCTCGTTGCCGCGGCGGCCGGCGCCAACGACGCTGGCTAGCGTCGCGGCGACGGCCGCCTCGGGCAGGCGCCACTCGTCGATCGGCGGGTAGGGGTTAGAGCCCACCCGCGGTGACCTGCTCGACGAGGTCGAGGTGGACGCCCTTGCGGTGCTCGAGCAGCTGCACGAGCGTCTGCGTGTAGTCGACGCGGCCACCCTCGAACTCGAGGTGGAACTCGTGGCGGTCGCGGTCGGTGAAGTCGGCGACGCCGAAATGGCTCATCGCCTCGGTGCGGACGACCTCGAGGGTCGTCTCCTGCGCGTAGGCCTGGTGGTAGGGCTTCTGCGCCGGCAGGTAGTCGACGGTCGTCTCGACCTTCGTCTCCTTGCCCTGTGACGTACTGACCTGGTTCAACTGGGCCTCCTTGGGTCGGTTGCCCGCGCGAGAGCGGGATCTGCTAACCGAGTTTAGCAGCAGCTAAGACCGGTTAGCACACGACGTGCCCACCCTGTGACCGGGGCTTGCTAAGTGGCTTAGCAAAGCGCTACAATGCGAGCGTGTACCCGACTGACGGAGGTGGAGCGCGATGGGGACGCCCCTCGGCGACGTATTGCAGAGAGAACGTCAAAAACGCCAATTAACGCTGCGTGACGTCGAGCGGAAGACGGGGATCCATAACGCCCACCTGAGCCAGATCGAGAAGGGGGCGATCACTCGCCCGGCGCCCAACATCTTGTTCACCCTCGCCGCGCTGTACGACCTGCGCTACGAGCAGTTGATGAAGGTGGCCGGCCACT
Source organism: Gaiellales bacterium (assembly GCA_038237145.1). Lineage (GTDB taxonomy): Bacteria > Actinomycetota > Thermoleophilia > Gaiellales > Gaiellaceae > 3-1-20CM-4-69-9. The sequence continues at coordinate 19,410 of JBBRZA010000035.1, read as the reverse complement.
TCGCCGGCAACGGGAGGAACTCGAACCGGCGGGCGGTGCAGGGAGCGGCCCTGCATGCGCTCGAGGAGCTGTCACCGAAGGAGCAACGGCAAGTGCTCGATTACATGAAGGGAATCGTCCGCGAGAGGCAGGTTGACTGAGGTCGTCAACGAGTTGGCGCAGCGTCAGATCCTGGCGGCGGCCGAGCAAACGCTCAAGCGCGCCGACACCTACGGCGTCGTGCCAACGCCGCTCGCCGCCGTCGGCAAGGCGGCCGGCGTCGAGGCGGTCGTCGACATCAGCCAGCTGCCGACCGAGGTAGTGCCGAGGCGGTCGCGCCTTCGGAAGTGGCTCGGCGCCTACTTTTTCCGCGCCGAGACAGCGTTCGTCGACCTATCGCAGCCGCGTGGCCGGGCGCGGTTCATCGAGGCGCACGAGATCGGCCACCGTGTCGTCCCCTGGCACCGCGGCGCTTACGTCGATGACGAGCAGACCCTGTTCAGCGATACAGAGCTGATGCTCGAGCTCGAGGCCAACCTGGCGGCCGCCCACTTGATCTTCCAGGGGCGGCCGTTCTTCGAGCGCGCGCTCGACTACCCGCTGTCGCTGCGCACGCCGCTCTTGTTGGCCGATGAGTTCGACGCCTCGCTGCACGCGACGATCCGCTACTACGTCGAGCATCACGTCGAGCCGATCGCGGTGTTGATTGTGGGTAAGTACCGGCGCCTCGACGAAACGGTGCCGATCTTCGTCGCTGTCGAGTCGGCCGCCTTTCGCCAGCGCTTCGGCACGATCGGAAGCCGCTTCCCGTCCGGGTTGCTGCCGCTCGACGACGGTCGTCCGCTCGGCCCGCTGGTCGCGCAGTCGCGGCTAGCGGTCGAGCCGCCGCAGATCGACGTCGTGCTGCGCGAGCTCACGGGCGAGCCGAAGAGCTTCGTCGCCGAGTCGTTCTTCAACACCCGCTGCTACTTCGTCACCTTCGCGCTGGCTACGCGGCTGAAGAGTGGACGCCGGGTCAAAGTCATGGCCGGCTAGGGTCGGACCCCCCCGACAACGACGATGTCGACGCGATTCCGCACCAGCCACGATGCCGCCAAGGCGCCGGCTTCGCCCGAGGCGCTCTTTCGCGAACTCAGGCCGACTGACCGCTCGATCCGCGACCTGCTGTCGCGCCAGGCGGATGTGCTGCGCGAGTACCACGGGCTCGATCCGAGCCTGTCCGACGTCGCCCTCGAGCTGCCGACCGGCGCGGGGAAGACGTTGGTCGGCCTTTTGCTCGCCGACTTCCGCCGTCGCGCTCACGGTGAGCGCGCCGCCTACCTGTGCCCGACGATCCAGCTCGCGCGTCAGGTCGCCCGCAAGGGAGTCGGCTACGGGTTACCGGTCGTATGCCTGACCGGAAAGCAGCGCCGCTATGACCCTGCCGAGTGGAACAAGTACGTCCGCGGCCAGGCCGTCGCCGTCACCACCTATAGCGCCTTGTTCAACACCAATCCGCGCATCGACGATGCCGGGACGCTGATCCTCGACGACGCGCACGCCGGTGAGGGGTACGTATCGGAGCTGTGGTCTCTGTCGGTGGAGCGCGAGCGCGACTCGCTGTACGCGCCGCTCCTGACCGCGCTCAGGGGCGGCTTGTCGCGCGGTTTCGCCGGTCGCCTCGCCGACACGAGCACGGCGACCGCGTTTGAGGCGGCCGAGGTCGAGTTGGTCGCGCCTCCGGTCGTCTTCGACCAGGCCGACGTCTTGCGCGAGGCGATCGACGCGCACACCGCCGACTCCGACGACCCCAACCATTGGACAGCGCGGATGCTGGCCGGACAGGTCGAGCACTGCCTGGTCTACGTCTCCTGGCGTAAGATCCTGATCCGGCCGCTGATCCCGCCAACCGCGCACCACCGCGCCTTCGACGACCCCAAGCAGCGCATCTACATGTCGGCGACACTCGGCGCCGGCGGCGAGCTTGAGCGCGCCTTCGGTGTCACCAAGATCCACCGCCTGCCAGTGCCGGCCGGTGCCGAGAAGCAGGGGCTCGGCCGCCGCTTCTTCATGTTCCCCGGCGCCAGCCGCGCCGCCGAGGCCGCCGACGACCTCGTCCGCGCCGCCGTCGATGAGGTCGGGCGCGCAGTCGTGATCGCCCCGTCGAAGCGCGAGCTTGACCAGTTCGAGCGGCGCTCCCTGCCCGACGGCATGGAGACCGTGTTACCCGGCGAGGTCGAGGGCGGCTTCGACTCCTTCGTCGACGAAGACCGGGCTGCGCTCATGTTGGCCAACCGCTACGACGGGCTCGACCTTCCCGACGACGCCTGCCGCCTGGTCGTGCTATCCGGGCTGCCGGCCTACACCCACCTGCAGGAGCGCTTCCTGCTCGACCGCTTGCTGGCGGGCCGAGTGACTGCCGAGCGGGTGCGCACACGGGTGACCCAGGGCGCAGGTCGCTGCACCCGTAACGCCAAGGACTACGCCGCGGTGATCGTCCACGGGGAGCGCTTGGTCGAGTTCTGCTCGCGCGACGAGGAGGTGGCGGCGATGCTGCCGGAACTGCAGGCCGAGATCGAGTTCGGTCTGAAGAACTCCGAGCGGGGCGACGACCTGATGGCTTTGTTGCGCTTGTTCCTCGACCAGGGTGCCGAGTGGGCCGAGGCTGAAGACGACATCCGCGGCGAAACCAACGACCGCGAGCGCGTCCTGCCGCCGGGCATCGAGGAGCTGCAGCGGGCGGTCGGGTACGAGGTCAAGGCCTGGCGCTCGATCTGGCGCGGCGACGTCGCAAAGGCGGTCGAGCTGGCCCAGGCCGCCGCCGACGCGCTAGACGGCGAGGAGGAGCTGCGTGGCTACCGGGCCCTGTGGATCTACCTGGCCGCCTGCTGGGCCGAGGAGTTGGCCGCCGACGGCGACGAGGACGTCGCAGCGCTGGCGGCGTCGCTGCGCGCCGACGTCGAGGGAGCGGCGCGCCTGCTGCCGTGGTACCCGCGCTTTCGTGGTGGCCCCGACCGCAGCGTCGGTAGTGAGTTCGACGCCCGCGCCGCCCGCGCGGCGGGGACGCTGCGTGGCTACTCGCTACGCGGCCGCAAGTTCGAGCAGGAGATGCGCGAGCTCGAGCACCGCGTCGGGGGTGACGAGGCGACCCCGTTCGAGCTCGGCCTTGAGACGCTCGGCAAGCTGCTCGGCTTCGAGTCGGTCAGGCGCACCGACACGGCAGCTCCCGACACCGCTTGGCGCGACGTCGACGAGATCTGGTTCGTGTTCGAGGCCAAGACCGAGGAGAAGCCCGAGAACGCGATCTCGGCGACCCAGGTGCGCCAGGCGTCGACGCACCCGACCTGGGTCAGGGAGAACCTCGGTTGGGAGGAGCCGGGCGAGACGATCAACGTCCTGGTCACCTACAGAGACGAGGTCGAGCCGGCGGCGGCCAAGCTCGCCGAACAGCTGCGCGCCGTCGACCCCGACGTCATCCGCAAGCTGGCAGCGAAGGCGATCGAACTCCACCGCGAGATCCGCGGCCGCGCCCGTGGCCTCGGCGACGAGGCGCTGGCCGCCCAGTTCGCCGACGGGTTCAAGCGCGCCGGATTGTCGACCAGCTCGCTGAAGTCGAAGCTTGGCCGCCAGTTGGTCGCGAAGCTGTAGCGGTAACCGGTTTCGAGCTGCGACAGTCGGCGCGTGCGAGAGCATAAGCCCGAGGAGCGCGGTCGGCCCTGTCGCCTCGACCAGCTCGCGGCCAAGCGAACGCCGCTTGATTTCGAGCGGTACGACATGTTGCACCGCGACGGCCGTCGGCTGATCGGTGACTGGTACCAACGGGGTGCTGACAACGCCGACCCGTTCGAGTCGTTCATTTACCTCTGGATCGGCCTCAACGGCTGGGCGGCCTGCGTCAGCGGCCATGACGCTGACACACGGTGGCGTGACGCGCTCGTCTCGTCCGCCTCGTTGAACGACCGCTTCGCCGGGCTCGTCGCGACGGCGACCGAAACGGCGCGCGCGGCGCACGAGTTCGCGACGCTGTGGCCGATCTTCCGCGTCGACGAGCTGCGCCGGCGGGGCCTCGACTACTTGGCGCCCGTCGACGATCGGGCGCAGATGTCCGAGCACTACCGCGAAGCCGGGGCGACCCAGTTCGAGCCGCGTTGCTTCTTCGACCACCAGCGACACGCACCGCTCGACTGGGCGCACACGCTGCCCGTCCTTTATCAGGTGCGCTGCAACCTCTTCCACGGCGACAAGTCGGCGAACTCGGAAAACGACCGCCAGATAGTTGTCGCCGCCGGCACGACGCTGCGTGCGTTCATTGACGAGGCGGCGTTGTTTGGCCACGGCGAGCGCTAGCGCGCGGAAGGGGCGCGAAACGCCCTCCGCCCCGATCGCTACCGCGGCCGTCGCCGTCGGCCGCGGACCGGCGCCGGGCTGTCCGAGCGCGGCGTCACAGCATCGGTGCCGGGCAGCAGGCGTCCGAACTGACTACTTGCCATCCGCTCGCGAGTATCGGCGGCGTGTGCGGATTGATCGAAAAGGTGCGTGTACGTATCGAGCGTGATGCTGGGTCGCGCGTGCCCGAGGATCCGGCTCACCTGAGCGACGTCGAGCCGCAGGTCGATGATCAGGTGGCTCGCGAAGGTGTGTCGCAGGTCGTGTACGCGCAGCCGTGGCAGCTCCTCCGGGTTAAGCCCCGCGTGGTCGGCCGCTCGCCCAAGACCGCGTCGCTCGACGTTTCGCCCACCAAGCGGCGTGCCGAGTCCGGTGCAGAAGATGTAGTCCCGATCAGTTGAGTGTGGCGAGCCAGCTTGTGCTGCTTGAGTAGCGCGCCGAGCTGGGGGAGAAGCGGGATGTCCCGCACCCCGGCGGAGGTCTTCAGCCGCACCCGCCGGGCAGGCTTATCCTTACGCGCGCGCGAGAGCTGGTGACGCACGTGAATCAGCCCCTCGCCAAGATCGACCTCGCCCCAGACGAGGCCAAGCAGCTCCGAGAGGCGCATGCCGCTGTAGAGCGCCGTCGCCAGCAGTGGCCGGTAGGAAGGCAGCGAAGCGGCGAGCAGCTTGCTGATCTGCTCGTGGTTCAGTACGCGCTGCTCGCGCTTCTGTGGCCGCGGCCGCTCGCTTGCCTCAAGGCGCCGGAGTGGGATGTCGTTGATGTAGCCGCGCCGCAGCGCAAGCGCGAAGATCCGCCCCAGCGGCACCAGCGCCCCGGCGATCGTCTTCCCAGAGAGGCCCCGTCCCCTGAGCTGGGCGATCAGGCGGGCGCAGTCGTCGGTCGAGATCTCCTGCAGTCGTCGGGTGCCAAAGGCGGGGAGGAGGTTCCTGTCCAGGTGGTAGCGGTAGTGCTCGAGCGTGCGCTCACCTCGCTCGCCCGCCAGCACCTGGGCCTCGAAGCCCTCGAGCCAGCTCTCGGCCAGCTCGGCGAAGGTCATTCTGCTCGGCTGGGCAAGCTCGCCCAGCTGCGCCTTGGCCGAGCGTAGCTCGCGCTGCCGGCGCGCCTCCGAGAGCTTGTCCCCGACCGTCTTGAAGCAGGGCTTGCCCCCGACCATCACATAGACGCCGTAGGTGCCGTTTGCCTGCCGGTAGATGCCGCGCTCGATCCGCTCCCTACGCATCCTCTGCTGGCCTCTCTGTTGCTCCCGTTGACGACACTAGCTCTGGCTCCGCCCTCGTAGCCAGTCGCGTTCTCCCTGTGCGAACTGGGCCAGCCAGGCATCGAGCTCATCGCGGCGGAAGAGCAACCGCCCTTCCTGCTTGTAGTGCGGGAGTGCCCCGCTGGCGCTCAGCTTGTAGAGGCGCTGCTTGGGCCAGTCGAGGTAGCGGGCGGCGCCCTCGATCCCCATCCAGGGCGAGCGCTCCTCCCCGCTGCTTTCTCCCTGCTCGGTCGCCAGCCGGCGCGCCAACCCCTCGGCGACCAGCTCGGCCAGGTAGTCGGCGAGCGCGGCCAGGGCTGCGCTCGGAAGCTCGCTCACGCCGCCTCCTCCTCGTCAGGGGAGCGGGCGGGGAAGCGCGCGGTCTCGGCTCCCCAGACGTGCCAGCCGGGGCGGCGCTCGCGCGCAAAGAGCTCGAGCTTTGCTCCCGGGCAGAGCGCCTCGACCAGCTCGTAGAACTTCTCCGGCTTGCGCGAGTGCTCCCGCACCGGCCCATGGAGCAGGGTGGAGGCTCCGCCCGGGAGGAAGAGCGGCTTGCCCTGGCTAAAGAGCAGGCAGTGCTCGGTCTGCCCGCGCAGCGGAAAGCCAGTGCCGAGCCGGTCTTTCGCCCAGGTCAGAACCCCCCGCCGCTCCAGGCCCCAGCGCTCGCGCCCGATCGCCTCCGCTTCAAAGAGGAAGCGGTTGGTCGTCCAGAGCCAGACGCTCGCATCCTCGGTCAGCAGCTCGGCCAGCGAGAGGGCGGCGATCGCCTCCAGACTCTCCGTCGGGTAGGGCAGCTCGCCCTGCTCGGGCCAGGGCGGATCGAGCACCAGCACCGGGAAGCGACCCTCGGGCAGAGGCAGTGGCTGGCGCTGCAGTCGCTCGGCCAGGGCCAGCCGCTCGCTTCGCCGTTGTTCGGCCTGCAGGCGCCGGTGGGCGCTGTTCACGGTCTCGCGGCCGGCCTCGAAGGCAGCCACCAGGGCGGGCGAGCCCTCGCACAAGACCTTTGCCCCGCGGGCATAGCTCGAGGGCTTGAGTCCTACCTGCCGCGCGATGAGCTCGCGGGTCTCGCCCTTCTCTTCCGGTAGGGCTACCGGGAGAGCCTTCTCGCCCCGGCGCTTGCCCTTCCCCTGAGCCTTGCGCGCCGCCGCCCGGGCGCGCTCCAGCGGCTCGAGCGCAAGCCCGATCCGGATCAGCTGGGCGGCTGGCAGCTGCCTGCGCTTCGAGTTGGTCAGGAGGCGATAAAGCTGGAACTCGGCTTCGCTCGCGAAGACGCGCTGCTCGCTTGGGCAGTCGATCCCGAGCTCCGCGCAGAGCTCGACCCGCGCCTGCCCGTCTGCCACCGCACCTTCCAGCGCCGGTCCGGCCGAGACAATCACCGCGACGAGCACCCCTTCGGTGGCGATGCTCTCCTTCAGGGCCGCTCGCTGCTCGGCGTTTGCCGGCGGCAAGTCGATCGCGGCCAGCGCCTGCTCGGCGAGGCTGTTTGGGTTCTGCTCGTGGGCTTCCACGGCAGTGCTTGTCGGTTCGTGCTCCAGTGTTTGCGTTACAATCGCCGGCGAGATCAAGAAGCGGCGGAAAAAGCGAGCTCCGTCCTATGCCTGGGCCCGGCACGCCGAGGTGAGCCCGCACTACAAGCAGCTCTCCGATGCAGCCGAAGAAGGGCTTGCCTATGCCACCAGGCTGACCGAAGACGCCGCCTTCCGCGCCGAGCGGGCCTTGCGTGGCGAGCTGCTTTCGCCGCTCAGCCTGAATGAGTTGGCGGAGCAGGAAGGAATCTCGGTGCAAGCGGTCTCAGCTTGCATTCGCCAGGCTCGTCGCCAGCTCTTCGGAGGGCTGAGCGACAGCGGCATCTACTACCGGGCAGCCCGCCAAAGCGAGCTTTCCTCTCGCCCTCGCCGCAGCTGCGCCGCTCCCGGTTGCGAGCGGCTGCTACCCCGGACCGCCTCGAGTGCGCGCAGCTACTGCGATGGAGCATGTCGGGTGCGCGCTCACCGAGCGCGGCGGGCTGGCGACGCTGATGCGGAAGCGCCTGCTAGCTGATCGCAGCCACGCCAAGCTCGTAGTGAGCGCGGGCCCTCGGGGGGTCGCTTTTTGGAGGAACGCCTGACGCTAGAACGCGCCGACCTCGCTCGCATTTTGGCCATTTCCGCCAAAACCGCCGAAACTCAGAAACGGCTAAGTCACGCGGTTTGATCGACGACTCCTGGCCTTGCGTTTCGTCCAGGACGGATGAAACGAGTGTTTGGCGGGCGCGATGTAGCGGCGCCGCCCCTTCAAAGAAACGGAGCCCCAGCCCCGACCGTTGCAGCCGAGCGTCTTCCCACTTTTGATCGCGGTGACGGCCCGCAGTAATCATCTGAAGACGCACGCCTCAGTCGGCGCAGTCGTCGATGACGTCGCGCCCGCATCCCGATACGGCGAGCGATCTGGTGCTCTTGAACGCCAGGTCCAGATCGGCATCGTTTGCTTCGGGTCCCGCCGCCATCCAGGCGGAGAATCGGTAGCCACGGAACGACCCGCCAACCCGCAGCCAGCGCAGGTCGGCAGTCGCGTTCGTGGGCGCCCCGGCCTCGAGGAACTGTTCGCGGGCAGGCCAGTCCCTCCCGATCGACGGAAACCGATAGGAGGCATCGCCCTTCTTCTCCTCGAGCACCCAGAGCAAGATGCCGTCCGAGGGGAAGCCCGCAAGCGCCTCGGCTGGGAACGGGCAAGGGAGCTCGTCGATGTACGGCACGAGCCTCCGCGGCAGGCCGAGAAGCGGCTGGTTGCTGGCGAAGAAGAGCGCGCGCGGCCGAGGCGTCCCCTCCGGCGGAAACAGCGCCGCCGCGGCCGCCCAGTCCCGCGGCGCCTTAAGCGAATCACCCGGATTGTCGTTCAGTAGCGGCCAGCCGGCGTACGGGTCAGCTGGCGGTGGCGAGAGCTCCTCGAAGCGAAGGCTCTCCAGGATGTCCTTGACCTCTGCCAGTTGCTCCTCGCTCGGCCGCCCGCCGAAGGCGACGAGCAGTTGGAAGGGGCGGTCGGCAGCGCGGAAGGTGGTCGAGTAGCCGGGACCCGCGAAGCAGGAGACATTTTCGCCCAGGGTGTCGCGCGAGATCTCGAAGTGGCTCGGCTTCGAAGGAAACCGCTCTCGCGGCAGGTCGCGCCAGACCTCCCCTCGTTGCGGTCGGTACTCGAGCAGCCAGATGAACACCCCATTTGGCGGCATCTCGGCCCGCGCGGTGTCGGGTGCGCATTCGCCGGCCTTGGCCCCGCCCTGGAGCGGGTAGGTAGCGAGGGCCAGCACCTCGCGGGGAAGGATCAGGTTCGTGAGCGCCCTTGCTCGGTACCACCCCGTGGGATAGCGGGCCGACAGTCCCGCCTCCGGGTCGCGGATGCGAATGAAGCCTCCCTCGCGGATCTCGCTCGGGCCGCCCGCCACGCTGAGCGACGAGAGCACTCGATCCGCACGCGCTCGCAGCGTTGCGCCCGGCTGGTTGCGGCCGAAGTAGACCTGCACATAGAGGGCACGGCCCGCCACTTTCACCTCGATGATCTGGGTCGACACGTGTGGTGCCGGCTGCCCCTCGTAGGCGTCGGAATGGAAGTAGCCATCGGCGAGGCTGATCGTCGGCGGGACGCGCAGCGGCCACGACGCGGAGTCGCCCTGTGCGGGCTGAGCCACGATCTCGATGGCTATCCCGTCCTTCGGGAGCGCTCCGAGAGTCTCGTGCGGAAAATCGGGCCTTGCCGAGGCCTCGACAAACGACGTGCTCGCGGCCCAGATTGTGGCGACCGCTTGGTCGGCGCTGAAATGCGCTGTGTACGCATCCCAGCCCGCAGGAAGTTCGAGCGAGACGCCGTCGGTAACAATCGACTGGCTCGAGCGCGCCCCGACGTTCGCCGCTGGGACTCTTACGTTGGTTCGTTCCGCGCCGCAGGCTGGGAGCACTGCCAGCAGAAAGGTGGCTAGCGCCACCACTCGACCAACCCGGCGCAGCCGCCGCCAGCGGGCGAAAGTCTCAGTCACGTCCTTCTCTTTACGGCGGTGCCTCTTCGCGAGGTCCGGCGAGGCGACTCGCAGTGACTGCGGGTCACTTTCCGACTGCAACAGCGCGTGTCGGCCGTCACGCCGCGAAGAGCGGCGGATTGGATTCCTCCCAGCAGCAAGGGTCCGTGGGCGAAGGCGGTTCGCGGCTTGCTGAGCGGCTTCACGGCCCTTCACGTGATTTCTGCCAGACTGTCCGGCATCACGCGCGGGCTAGCCGTGGCACTGCGATCTCGCCTGGGCCAGTGTTGCTCCTATGTCAATGAGGACTCGCTTCTGAGGGTGGTGTAGACGGTGCGGGCGAGTTGGCGTTTGAGGCAGCGGATCGCCTCTCGACGGCTCTTGCCCTCGCTTTGTTTGCGTTCCAGGTAGGCGCGCGCTTGTGGGTGGACGCGTCCCTGCGTGATCGCGATCCGATGCAGCGCGCAGTTGAGCTGGCGGTTGCCGCCGCGGTCGAGCCGGTGGCGCCGCTGCTTGCCCGAGCTGGCCTCGAGCGGCGCGACGCCGGCATGGCGAGCGAGTTGCGCGTCCGTTTGGAAGCGGGCGATCGGACCGATCTCGCATAGCAGCTTGGCGGCGCTCAGGGATCCGCAGCCCGGCAGCGCCAGCAGGTTCGGGGCGAGTGTCATCGTTCGCTCCTGCAGCTCGCGCTCGAGCTCCGCGATCGAGCGGGTGAGGCTGCGGCAGCGAGCGACGAGCTCGCGTGCGATCCGCACCTGCACGCCCCGCTCCTCCCGTGCAAGCCGTCGTCCGAGGCGGTCGAGCCAGACGCTGCGGTCGAGTGCTCCCAGCGGCACCTGCAGGCTCGGGTCGAGTTCGTGCAGATGCCAGCGCAGGCGCTGCTGGCAGCGACGACGCTCGGCGACCAGGTCGTCGCGGTGATCGACCAGCAGCTTCAACTCTCGCAGCGGCGCTTCCTCGGGACGGGGACGATCGAGGAGCGGCTCGCGCAGGGCCGCCCTCGCGACCGCGAGCGCGTCGATCGTGTCCGACTTGCCGCGCGTTCGACCACCGCGGCGCTGCGGCGCCGTCAGGCGCGGCGGCACCCGTACCAACCGCTCCCCGTCGGCAAGCAGCGTCTGCTCGAGGTTGCGACTGAGGTGGCGGCAGTCCTCCAGCGCCCACAGCCGCTCGCCGGCAAGCCGCTTCGACCAGGCGAGCAGCTCGTTGCCGCTCGCCGTGTCCAACTCGCCCTGCAGCCGGCCGAGTTCGTCGACGGCGACCGCTGTCAACGAGTGCTTGTGCACGTCCACTCCGATCACGATCATTGAGATCGCCTCCTCACTTTTGGGGGCGACCGGCGAGCGGACAGGCCTCAATCGAGGCAAGCTGCCAGGCTCCTATCAGGTCACGCTCGGCGGTCTCGGGTAGGCGGCGGCGACACAACGCTGGCAAGTCAGCCCTCGGGCGACATGCGGGAATCGAGTCAGCCGCCGCCGCCCGAGTCTGCGCCGCTCAGCGGACGCCACCACCGAGCGAGAATGACATTGAGTTCGGGAATGATGCTCCTATGACTTGTCAAGTCATCTGCGGTTGCTGTTCGAGCAGCCGGTAGAGGTGGCGGGCGAGGTAGCGCTTGAGTAGCCGAGTTGCGTCGCGTCGGCTTTTGCCTTCGGCGATGCGCCGGGCGATGTAGTCCTTGGTCGCGGGATCGTGCTGACGCCGGTGCAGCACCACGGTGTGCAGGGCGCGGTTGAGTTGGCGGTCGCCGCCGCGGCTGAGCCGGTGCCGCTGTGTCTGGCCGCTGGAGGCTGGGACCGGCGCGACGCCGGCGAGGCGTGCGAAGGCGGCCTCGGAGCGGACACGGCCGTGGTGTGACCAGGCGACGATCAGTTGGGCGGCGACGATTGGACCAACACCGGGCTCGTCGAGCAGCGTCGGCGCGAGCGCCCGGACGTGCCCGAGTAATTCGCGTTCGAGCTGGTCAGCTTCGAGAGTGGCCGCTTCGATTCGTCTGGCAAGGCTGCGCAGCACGAGCCTGGTCGCGACTTCGTCTGCCGTCTGCGAGTTGGAGCGGCGCATCCGGCCGCAACGCCCGAGCAGCGTTCCCTCCGGCAGCCCGCGCAGCTGCTCGCGCAACCGGTCAGGCGCGGTCACGATCACGCCGCGGAGCTGTCCGAGCGCTTCGCGGCGCACGTCGACGGCGCTGCGACGTGCGACCAGCAGCAACCGCAGCGCCTCGCGCCGCTGACCTGATCGCGGCAGGGCGGGCGTCTCGCTGGCGAGCGCCGCCCGAGCCGTCCGCGTCGCATCGAGCGAGTCGTCCTTGCCGCGCAGCCGACGCTCGCCGCGTGGTGGACGGCTGAGCTCGAGCACTGTCTCGCCAAAGCCGGCGAGGCAGCGGGCAAGTCCCGCGCCGTAGCTGCCTGTGCCCTCGATCGCCCAGGCGCGGGCGCCGGGCGCGTACAGCTCGGCGAAGCGAAGCGTCTCGCGATAGCCGCCTGCGTTTGCGCGCACCGCCTGCCTCGCCACAACCGCACCGGAGGGCGCGGCCACGGCCACCAACACGTGCTCGTCGCGGTGGGTGTCGACGCCAACCACGTAGTCCAGCTCATCTGCAAGCATCCAATCGATCCTCCGACTCCAGCTCGTAGGGTCCGGTGGTGCCGGTCTGGAACGCAGGGAAACCGCGGCGGCAGGACGGTAAAGAGTCACGCCGAGAAGGCGGACAAGCTCCTGATCAAGCCAGCAGCGGGCGCCAGACCGGCGCCGCCGCGAACGCGCGGACAGATCATTCCGAAGGCACACACGAAGCGGCCAGTCACCCGACGAGTCACACGCGTCACGGCGACAACCAGGCTGGCAATCGCCCCAGAACGGAACCACCGGCCGAGTCTTACCGTCACCTGAGAAGCTCGACGGTCTTCAAAACACGGTGCGACAGCTCGCCCTCGACATGTCCGCAAGCCCTTCTAGATCCCGCACCCATCGACAAAAATCGGCAGGACGATGACCGGAAAGCCAATGGTGCGTTGACAAGGAGATCCAAAGTTCTTATCGTCACGACGAATCGTCTAATGGGGTTCCGCCCCCTGCGGCCGGCGGGCTTCGTGAAAGGAGTCCAAGTTGTTCCGCTGTATTCCTCTCATTGCCCTTCTCGCCGCCGGCGTGGTAGCACCGATGGCTATAGCTAGCCAAGGAGGGCACACGAAAGGCACGACGGCTGACGGTTCTCGAGCAACTATCGTCGGCTCCGCAACTCCATCCAGCACGGGTGACGTGATCGCGACAGCGCGCGTCGAGGGCATATCGGATGGCCTGTTCCAGTTCGGCCACATCAAGTCGGGTGCGAACTTCACGAGCAATTGTGGGACCGCGGTCATCGGCTTTATGGTGGAGCGCAAGGCAGTTGGTGGGAGCTACCTCTGTAATGTCTACTTCGGCTCGTTCGGCAGCCAACACAAATTCGCTGTTCTTCGCGCGGCCGACGGTTCTGGTTTCAGTGCGTATCTCGACGGCAACTTCTTCGTCGGCCCGTACCCACTTGGCTTTCCGTCAGGCGGTGTCGCGATCGCCGTTGGCGAGTTCCTTCAATCCGCCCCGTCAACCTACAACTTCACTTTCGGGCCCTCTACGGGCAACACGCCTTGGCAAATCACCACCGACCACGGTGGCACGTGGAGCACCATCACGAACGGTGCGGGCATTTTTAACGATGGCGGTTGGTCGATTGGTCCTGTCCCATCCCCGTTCCAAATCAGCCGATGATCAGAGAATTGACCTCTTGGAGTACAGCCGTTCGGGAGGCTGAGAGAGATCGAGCACATCCGTGGGCATCTGTCCGTGAAGGCGATGCAAGCGCGCTGCAAATCACCCGCGAACCCGGCGGCGGGATCCGGCCATATACAAGTAAACGACAGTCGACGTGGAGGCACTGAGACGATGAGGTCACCAAAGCACGCTCTATCAAAAGGTATGAGGCCGAGAAGGCTCTGGCTGCTGGTGGCTTTCGCTGTCCTCATTGGCGTCGCGGCAGCGAGTACCGCAATGGCACGGCATGCGACGAGAGTAGGGGGAAAGGCGCACTCGGCGAGACAGGCGGCAAAGCTGGTAGCTCAGGCAGGCACTCCTAGGGTCAGTTCGATCGAGTTGAGAGGCTCGGTTGCAGTCGTGACCGGAACTGCCTCGGCAGCGGGCGCCGACGCGACACGGACTCTCTGGTACGAAAGCCTTGAAGGTGCGGCGTTTGCTCAACAAACCGGTGCCACGTCGCTTACGCGGACTGTGCTAGACGCGGCGGGCAAGGTGCTCAGCACTGAGACCGATCCCGTTGAACTCGGGGCTACCGACGCTTTCGCGGCTGCAGTCAGATCCTCCGCCGATCTCGCTCGTGGAGCGCAAGAGCGCGCGAGCACCCTAGGAGCGACCGTTGTCGAGAGCCGCTTCGTACCGCTCTTTGGCGGGACGGCGGAATTCGTGATCGAGCCGAATGATCCAACCGCGTTCGTGGCGATGGCTGGCGTGAACGCTGCGAGCCTACTCGGCGATCTCCGTCCGAGTCATAGTCCGTACCTCGTCACGATTGTGGACGCGCGACAAGCACCTCTACTGATCCTTGGATATTCGCCGGGAGTCGGCGGCGGATCCGGTCAGGGCATTGCATGGCAGTCTCCGGATGTCCAATCCGATGCAATCCATGGAGCTTCTGGACAAGGGGCCAAACACTTCTTGCCCTAGAGCTCTCGAAAGGCGAATACGATCGAGAGGGGCGAGGCTATCTGAGCCCGCCCCTCTCGCACGCACTGATCAGGACGCTGACCCATTGATCCGCTTCACCCCCACCACTAACGCGACGGCTACGCGCGCTGATCACTCAAGAAACACTTTGTGCTTTGCGGCGGCAAGTTACCAATCGATTCGGCGCTAGGATGGAGCCCGAGGACGCGATTCTTTGGGCGCGCGCGGGCTCCGGTGACTCGGTGGCCTTCGGATTGCTCTTTGAGCGGCACGCGAAGGCGATCTACAACTACTGCTTCCGTAGAACTGGCGACTGGGCGGTGGCCGAGGACCTGCTCTCGGTCGTTTTCTTGGAGGCCTGGAGACGGAAGGACAAGGAGCTACCGGCGGGTAAGGTCCTGCCCTGGCTGTACGGGATCGCGACGAACGTCGTCCGCAACCAGTGGCGGTCCCAGCGCCGATATACAGCTGCGCTACGCCGCGTGCCGGTGCCCCGGCCCGATCCCGGCTTCGCCGACCTTGCTGAGGAACGAGTGGACGACAAGCGGCAGATGCGGCAAGCGTTGGCCTTGGTCGCTCAACTCTCCCGACGCGAGCAAGAGGTCTTCGTCCTTTGCGCCTGGTCCAGCCTGAGCTACGAGGAAGCCGCGCTCGCTCTCGCAATCCCCGTCGGAACGGTTCGCTCCCGCCTCTTCAGCGCACGGCGGCACTTGCTCGAACTCGATTCTGGGTTCGGACATGAAGAGAACAAGAGCGCCCCCGTCCAGGAGAGCTGATCCGTGAACCGCCACCTGTCCATTCCCCCGCACCGCGACCTCCCGCCTGGCCAGCTTGCAGTTCGAAAGCGGCATCTGCTCGCCGAGATCGCGCACCCGCCGGGCCGATGGATCACCCTGAGCTTCGTGCGTCCCCGGCTGCAGCTCGCCGCTGCGGGTGCATGTGCCGTCATCGCAGCTGTCGGGGCTGGTATTGCGCTTACGCATGGATCGGATGAGTCGGTCCGCTCGGGTTCGCCATACCTCGTGCAAGCGATCCAGCCCGTTCGGGCGGCACACACGGGCGCCTGGGGTAGCGAAGTACCTTCGAGGTGTGGAAAACTGCTCCGGGCCCTCATGTTTGCGTGCCATGGCCCGGTGACGCTGCCCCGGGCCCAAGAGCCACGGAAATTGCAGCCAAACTCGGGTGCGCAGGTAACCACTGAGATCGCCGGTGGCACCGATGTCCAGCGGGCGCTGCTCCGCGAGATCGTCGATGCGACTCGGCCGACATCAATCGGCAGGATCGAGCTCGTGCCGTCGAGCCAGGAAGGCCTGACGCTTCAGATCCATACGCCGGAGAGATCGCTGCAGACCCTCTGGCAAGGCTGGCTCATCGCCGGCGCGTTCCGCGATCGTCTCAAAGCGGCAGGGCACCCGTCAGGTGTTTCCCTCAGGGACGGCGACTCGAACGGTGCCGCTCTCCCACCGGAGCTGGGATCGCCGCCACCGGCGAAGCCGCGAGATGTTCAATCCGCCCGCAGGACATTCGACGCTGCGGCTGCGCGCAGCGGGTCCAGACTCGAAGAGCTGACGATCTACCAACCCGACGGCGTCGCCGTTGCGGCTACGCTCAGGAGCGAGGATCCTGCACGCTTCCTCCTCCACCGGATGCCTGGGTTTCTTGCTGCGGTAGGCGATCTATGGCGCGATTACGATGGCGTCTACATCCGGCTCGTGGACGGGTCCGGCGAAACGGTCTGGGAGACGTCAACCGTCGCTCGCGCGCCGGTCGGTTCGGTCGGCTCACGCGAGGACCTGGCTGGCTGCAGCCCCATCCAAAACCATGGGCCGACACCCCCGCCCTGTCCGGCGTCCTGAGAGCCGTCCCTACGGTTGTGTGAATGACAGCGCCGGCCCGAGCGTGCGAAGGGCATCCTCATCGAACGCCACTCGATCGATGAGCCGGCGTCCTTCGAGCTGCTGCGTGAGCACGCGCGGCCCACCAACCGGAAGCTGGCCGACGTCGCCTCCGCGGTGGTCGACGGCCACCGCTTGCTGCCGAAGCAGCCACCCTCGACCGCTTCTGCCTCCGGGGGCGCCGCACGACGCTGAGAGCTCGGCCGTCGGGGCCACCTTGTCTCGCCGGCGGCTGAGCTCCAGCGTACCCGCCTTCAGCTCGAGCTCGAGCTCCTACTCAGGGGGATGACGGTCACACCTCGAGGCCGCTATCCATGCGTGTGGGGTACGTAAATCCGTCTGGTTGCTTGAGGACCCGTCGGAGCTGACTTCGCGGCCGTAGAGTCGGGCCCGTCCGCATCCTGTAGAGGGAGTCTGCCCTTGTTCCTGTCGCTGGTGTATCTGTTGTTTCGGCGTGCGCTCGCGGTGGCTGCGCTGCGTGTGCGTTCGCGCGAGTTCAAGGAGCTCGAGATCGTGGTACTCCGCCATGAGCTGGTGGTTCTTCGCCGTCAGGTCGCTCGTGCTCGTCTGACGGAGCCCGACCGTGTCTTTCTGGCTGCGGCCAGCCGGCTTCTCAGAGGAACAGGTTGGCAGTCGTTGCTCGTCCGCCCGGACACGCTGCTGGGTTGGCATCGCCAACTTGTTCGGAGGCGGTGGACCTACGCCGGGCGCCGTCCCGGCCGACCACGGGTATCCGAGCAGCTCGGCGAGCTCGTTCTGCGTCTTGCGCATGAGAACCCGCGTTGGGGCTACCAGCGGATCGTCGGTGAGCTGGCCGGTGTGGGCGTGCGGGTCTCTGCGACGACCGTGGCCAAGATCCTGCGCCAGGCCGACGTGCCTCCCGCCGGTGCGAGGGCCGGGCTTTGCTGGCGCGAGTTCCTGCGTGCGCAGGCGCAATCGATGATCGCGTGCGACTTCTTCACCGTCGAGACGCTCTGGCTCGGACGCCTCTACGTGCTCTTCTTCATCGAGCTGGGAAGCCGGCGCGTGCATCTGGCCGGCTGCACCGCGAACCCGAGCGGGGCGTGGACAGCCCAGCAGGCCCGCCAGCTCGCCTGGTCACTCTCCGAACGGCTGACACCGATCCGCTTCTTGGTTCACGACCGAGACAGCAAGTTCAGCCGTGTCTTCGACGAGGTCTTCCGAAGCGACGGCGTCGAGATCATCCGCACACCGTTCCGGGCGCCGCAGGCGAACGCGTTCGCCGAGCGCTGGGTGGCACCGTCCGCCGCGACTGCCTCGACTGGATCCTGATCGTCAGCCGGCGACAGCTCGAGCAGGTGCTCCGCGTCTACGTCGACCAGTACAACAGCCATAGGCCGCATCGAGCGCTCGACCTGACACCCCCAACTCCAGAGCGGCGGCTACGCCTTGTCAGCTCGCACCCGCCGGACCACCTCCAGCGACGCGACCTCCTCGGCGGACTCATCCACGAATACGCCCTAGCAGCGTGACGGATGGATTTGCGCACCCCACACGACCTCCGGGTTATTGCACCTGCAGCAATGTCACGTCAGCTGATGACGTGAGGACTCCGATTCCACGGTCCTGCGGCGGTCCGCTTCACCTGGCCACACCCATGAGCGACCGCAAGAAGTGGAGAAGGCCGACGGATGAGGGACTCGCCCTGTCACCATGTTATGGGTCAAGCTCTGCACAACGGCACTCCACATCGGCTTCGCCGCGTACGGGATTCAGGTACGCGTCTGCCGGGCCAGGAAGCCAAACATGAGATTGAGTGCCCGAAGCCGACTTTTGCCCGTCAGCATCTCTATGCCATGCTCGTAGCCCGGCTCGAGCTCCATGAATTTGTCGGTCGTGCGTGCCGCTTGATACAGCGTCTGTTGATCCCCCGCGAATTCGGTGTCTCCGATGGATGCAAGTAGGAGGATCGGGAAACTCACCGCCGAGATACTTGCGCGAGCGTCCATGCTGAGGAATTCGGCTGGAGCCGATAGTGCCACGACCGGCGGCGCAGGATCGAGCTTGGCCGCTGCCGTAAGCACTGCGGTGCCGCCCATAGACGCGCCGATGAGCACGATCTTGTTTATCCCGCGAGCGCGTAGTGCGCGGGCCGCTGCGACGACATCGGAATCGTAGCCGAGGCGCCCAGACCGCCGCCCGGACTCACCGTAGCCACGAAAGTCCATTGGAAAGGCTCTGTAGCCGAATCGCTTGAGACGGCGAGCGAACGGCACCCAGGCACACAGATCGCCCCGGACTTGATGTGCAAGCACGACCGCCGGACCGCTTGTCCCGAAGATCGCACCCGCTAGTTTCACGCCGTCGGCAGCGCGGAAGCGAACGACCCGTGCTCGATCGGCCCGACGGATGCACTCAGAATGAAACCTGGGCTTCGGCCTCATCGCAGTCCCTCGAGCAGCTGAGTGCGACCTGTTCGCAGCACCGGTCGGGGCGCCGCCTATCGCGCTTGCCCCCATCGCCAGGGCAGACCCAGCGACAGTGGCCGCAACCAAGGAGAAAGCAAATGCGCGTTTGCTCCTCTTGCATCCGGTAGATATGGGCGCCAAAGCTCCCACCTTTCTCAGAAGTGGATTCAAAACCTGTACTTAGGCGGTGGTGTTTCCGTTCCAAGAAGTGAAAAAGCGGACTTGATAGCAGTCGGGGCGCCGCTTCAACCGAGGGAACGGATCTTGCTGTGTCGGTCGGGAACCCTGGCAGCCTTCGGCAAAAAGCTGTAAGACGTCTCTAGACGGCTCGACCTGCTCGCGCACATCGGGAGGAAGAACTGCGATGAAGCACTGGGCCTCTTCCTTGCGAGCGAGACGCAGGCGCTCTGGGCTCTGGGCATACCCTTTTTCGAAGCGCTTGTCGGCCCACTGCTTGAACCACTCCAGAGCATCGTCGGATGGGATCTCCTCTTCTGCCGAGCGTTTGGAGGGCTCATCGACTGGCTGCAGCGGGCCACATGACGTCAACGGACCCGAGTGGCACGCGACGAGTGGCACGCGACCTTGAGGGGTTTCAAAATGCAGGTTCGGTGACTACCGCTCGGCGGTAGCGCCACTTATCTAGCGCCGGTTATCTACGTTTCACGCGCGCGCGGGAATACCAGATCGCGGTTGGCCCCGCAACCGACTGGCTCCCAGCCAGACCCAGAGCTGTCGCTCTTGCTGCCCTCGGCGGCGCGAGATGGCAGCATCGGCACATGCTCCTTTCGTTCGCCTATC
>JBBRZA010000034.1:0-30338 GCA_038237145.1 Gaiellales bacterium | reverse complement strand
GTTCTTGATCCCCGCCCCTGCCGGCCGGCAGCTCGTGAAGCGGCCACCAAGTGTCGTGCCGTCCAGGATGCGGCCGAGAGCGATCACGCTTCCCGGGACCTGCGTGAACTCCTGTGCGGCTTGGCCGTAGAGCAACCGCTCGGGCCGATCGCCGCCACTGTCGCACCCGGCAAGCAGCACGACTGCGAGCAGAAGCACGGCGAGTTTCAGCCGGTCCAACCCCACCTGGCCACTCCGCCGTAGTTCGGATCGCTGCGATACGTGCGGTAGAAGATGTTCGTTCCGCAAGCTTCGCACTTTGCCTCGACGATCTGGTCGCCTCCGTAGAGCGAGCGGGCGAAGATCATGCCGATGTGCGTCGGGCTCGCGAACGCGTCCATCACGCCCGCGGTCGACTTGCCGACGACGTGGTTCGGCGCTCCGAGACCGTTCTTGAAGTCTCCGGCGGTGTATGGGCCGTGCACGTTGCGGAGAGCACGCCAGTAGTACCGGCCGTCCCGCCAATCGTCGGTCGACTCGCGCCAGGTCTTGAACGTCAACCCCGAGCAGTCGCCACCTTCGCCGTGTGCCGAGGGATCGCCCGGCGCGTCGTACGGGTACGAGTCGGCGTCGTTGTAGTTCCAGCAGCCTCCACCCCATTGGTAGCCCTCGTACCGCGCAGCGTTCGCGTAGTCCTGGGCAGCGTCACGGGTCATCGTGGTCATGAACGTCGGGGCGTCGTAGTTGCAGTTCGCCCAGAAGCGGTGGTACGCCTGGGCACCCGACGCGCCCGCAAGCACGACGCCGACACCGAAGGCAACGAGAAACGCTTTCATCGGGACACCTCCAGGTCGAAGCGGTCGACGAACAGTCCCGCGCGCGTCGAGCCCAGTCGATACAACGACAAGCCTGCGAGCCGGAAACGCGCAAGCGGCGCAGACTCGGCCCACTCGAGCGACTCGACGGCGACGCTGCTCACGACTCCGGAGCGGTCAAGGACGAGCACGAGGTACTCGCTGCGATCGTCCGTGTACGTCTTCACGACGACGACAAGGCGATTTCCGTGCGGCTCCGCGAGCTGCACCTCGCCGAGCGGCGTCGCGCTGGTGATGCGCCAGCTGCGCACGACCGTGTTGCCCACAAGCTCGGCCAGTCGGAGCTCTGCCGAGCCGACGCGCTCGACCACAACCTCGCGTCCGTCGGCGAACGGCTGGCCTGGGCGGCCGTGTCCAGCTTGCGACGCCCGGCCAAGGGCGGCGCCGTGCTCGGCGACGGGCAGCCATTGCTCCGAGGGCTGCTGTTGTACGACCGGCCCTGCCGGCCCTACCGCAAGCTTGGCCCAGGTCCGATCGGAGAGCCGCTGAGCCCAGCGCGCCGTCCCGTCACCGCGGAAGCTCCGCAGAATGGGAGCCGGACTGACGCGACTCGGCGGCTCGAGAACGTCCATTGCTCCGCCGGGCTCGAGAGCGAAGTCCGCGAGCCCGCCGCTGACTTCCAGGTTCGTCTCCTTCACACCCACGCGTGACCAATGCTGGACACGGGCGTTGACCTGATCCAGCACCGCGACCGAACCGTCGGCAGCGACGTCGAACGAGGAAGGGCCGGCGAAACCAAGCTCGCGGGACCCGACCAAGCCGGCCTCTCCGACCTCGCTGCCCCACGACGCCGCGACAACCCGCTCGTCCGGCGCCCGATCGCGGCCGAAGGCATGCGCGCCGAGGGCAACCTCCGCTGCGTCACGCAGCGGGACACTGCGCTGTGGCGCGGCGCCCCCGCCTGCTGGGACGGTGATCGCCGCGCCGCTCGCGCCGTCGCGGAGAGTCGCGTAGTAGGAGAAGCCCGCGCGCGAGGACGCGATCCCACGCGGCAGGTCGGCGAAATAGCGGCCGACGCTCGAGTCTTCGCCGCGTCTCAGCGTCAGCTGCTGGAACGGCCCACTCTGACCCGCACGGACGAAGAGCGAACCGGAGCCGTCACAGGGCTCGCCGTCGTCCCTCGGGGCGCAAACGATCGCGTACCGGAGCGTGACCGGCTCGCCCGCCCTGGTGAGAACGGGCGGAATGTGGACGGCATCGATTTCGGGCGCGGCGGGCGTGGGACCGCTCGCCGCCGAGACCGAGGTCAGCGCGATTCCCCCGATGACACCTGCAACGATCCCGGCCGCTCCCCCCGCGAGCGACCGGATGCCTGGTCGGCGCATGGGCTTCCTCCTGGTCGGGATCGCTCCGACGGTACGCGGCTAACTCCGACGCGCGGGTAACGTCTTTGCAACGGAAGTAGTAAACCCGCGTTAGACCAGCCGCCAAAAAGGGGAATAGGCCACGAAATGGTCGTGGACGAACGCCTACAAGCCATGCTGGAACAGGGAGGGGAGCTCGGCTGCCTCAACCTCTCCGCGGTCAGCGAGTTCCTGCAGGAAGCCGATCTAGACGAGGACCAGACCACCGGCTTCTTCGAACAGCTGGAGGAACGGAACATCGCGCTCACCGACGACTGCGCACGGCCGGATGCCGGCGGGAGCACGTATGTGAACGGCGACCTCGCGGCCGCAACCACGGACGCCCTCCAGCTCTT
Organism: Gaiellales bacterium; assembly: GCA_038237145.1. Lineage (GTDB taxonomy): Bacteria > Actinomycetota > Thermoleophilia > Gaiellales > Gaiellaceae > 3-1-20CM-4-69-9. The sequence continues at coordinate 27,785 of JBBRZA010000034.1, read as the reverse complement.
CCTCAACGAGGCCGGCCGCTACAAGCTGCTGACCGCCGCCGAGGAGGTGGAGCTCGCCAAGCTGATCGAGGACGGCGACAAGGAGGCGAAGGATCTGATGATCAACTCCAACCTCCGCCTCGTCGTGTCGATCGCCAAGAAGTACCAGGGCCACGGCATCTCGCTGCTCGACCTGATCCAGGAAGGGATCATCGGGCTCATCCGGGCGGTCGAGAAGTTCGACTGGCGCCGCGGTTACAAGTTCTCGACGTACGCGACGTGGTGGATCCGGCAGGCCGTGCAGCGCGGCGTGGCGAACAAGTCGCGCACGATCCGCATACCCGTCCACATCGTCGAGCGCGAGCAGAAGATGTCGCGCGCCGAGCGGGCACTGACCGCCAAGCTCGAGCGGGAACCGACCGACGAGGAGGTCGCGGAAACGGCCAAGCTCTCGCTCAAACACGTGAAGGAAGTCCGTACCGCCGCACGCGCCGTCACGAGCCTCGACAAGCCGGTCGGCACCACGGGCGACGCGAGCTTCGGGGATCTAATCGCAGGCGAGGACGTCGAGCCGTCCGAGGAAGTCCACGTGAGCCTCGCCGAGGACGCCGTTCGCAGCGCGGTCGAGACATTGCCAGAACGCGAGCGCGAGATCGTCAAGCTGCGCTACGGGATGAACGGTGATCCGGACCCCAAGTCGCTCGAGGAGATCGGCCGCACACTGGGTTTGACACGCGAGCGGGTTCGGCAGATCGAGGCGCGGGCGCTGCAGCGACTCGCGGAACGGCGGGAAGTCGCCGCGCTCGGCGACCCCGCCTAGCTCAACCACGGCAAATGCAGTAGCGAGGGGCCTAGACTCCCAGACCATGCGCGTGCTGCGCCATTTCTTGACGGTTGTGATCGCCGCCGCCGGAGCGCTCCTCACAGCACAGGAACTGGGCGCTCACCCTTCGGGCGATAGCGATCGACAGGTCAAGCGAGGTGGGATCTTCCGCGTCGTCACGGCCGGAATCGACTCGATCGATCCGGAGATCACGTACGGCCCGGCCACCCCCTACCTCGACGCTTCATGCGCGCTGCTGCTCCGCGGTGCCGCCACACCGGAAGTCGCGGCAAACCAGCCCACGGTCACCGACGGTGGGAAGACCTACACGTTCAACCTGCGCAAGACCTTCCGCTTCAACACTGGGACACGCGTGACCGCTACGAGTTTTGCGCACGCGCTCGATCGCGCCCTGACCCCCGCCATGCAATCGCCGGGTGCGCAGCTATTTGGTGACATCGTTGGCGCCGACGAGGTCGCCGCCGGCAAGGCCAGCCACGCCAGCGGGATCCAGGCGCGCGGCTACAGGCTGACGATCCACCTCACTCATCCCGTTCCCGACTTCGCTGCTCGCCTCACCGTCACGTCCGCATGCGCGGTCCCGTCGGGCCTGCCAGCCGTTCCGGAGGCTGTCACCGCGCCGCTCTCGGGCGCCGGCCCTTATTACATTGCCGAGTACGTGCCGGGGCGAAAGCTCGTGTTGCGACGCAATCGTTTCTACAGAGGGACGCGCCCGCACCGGGTCGACAGCGTCGTCGTGACGGTCGTCGACAGCGACCAGACAGCCCTCGAGGCGCTTACTCGGGGGACTGCGGACTGGGGCGACATCGGCGATCCGTCCTTAGTGACAACACTGGGAGCATCCGCGCGAGCGCGCCTCCGTGTGCTCACCTCGCCCGGAAAACGGTGTCCGGTACGTAGTCATGAACACGTCGCGGCCTCCGTTCGCGAACAACGTCCCCCTTCGACGCGCGGTCAATTTCGCCATCGACCGTCCAGCGCTGCTGCGTGCCCGCGGCGGCTCAATGATCGGCAAGGTGACCGATCACTATCTGCCCTCAGGATTTCCGGGATTCAGACATGTCGGCCTCTATCCCCTCGGGCATCCTGACCTGGCGCGTGCCCGTGCGCTTGCGCGAGGCCACACCGGGGGCGGGCATGCGGTCATGTACACGCAGAACCGTGGGCCCTCCGTTGAAGAAGCACTAGCAGTCAAGCGCGATCTCGCCAAGATCGGCATCGACGTGGAGATCCGCGAGTTCCCGGGCGAGCAACTCTTCCAACGGCTGTTCACGCCCGGCGAGCCCTACGATCTCGCCGTCACCGGCTGGTTCCCTGACTACAAGGACCCATACGACTTTCTGAACTCGCTGCTCGAAGGACGGCAGTTGACGATCCCGAACAACGCAAACCTCTCACGATTCAACTCCTCCGGGTACAACCGCCTGCTCGCCCGTGCGGCCCAGTTGCGAGGCCGCGCCCGGTACGAAACGTACGGAAAGCTCGATGTGCAGATGGCACGTGACGCCGCGCCGCTCGCCGCGTACATGGAGGCAAACGACGTGACGATCGTCTCGCGCCGAGTCGGCTGCCTCGTCCACCGCCATATCGATCTCGCCGCGGTTTGTCTGCGTTAGCGCTCACCGCGCGTCCACACTCACCCAGACGAGGCCCTCACCGACGGCGATTCCCGACGGACTGTTGCCCACATGAATTGTGGCTTTCACCTTGCCGCTGCGGGGGTCGATCCGCTTGACCGTTCCGTCCCCACCGTCGGTGACCCAGATCGCGCCGCGCCGTAGGCGACACCACGCGGGGCGCGTCCCACGGGGATGCGCTTCACCGACTGCGTCAACGGATCGATGCGCGAGATGCTGTTGTCGTCCGTGTTCGCGACCCAGACGAAGCCGCCCCCGATGACGATCCCGCTCGGCCCGCGCCCCACGTTGATCACCGCCTTCGGTCCGCGACCGAAACTGCGCGAGTCGAAGCGATCAACCGTATTCTCGGCGTGGTTCGCAACCCAGAGCGAGCCGTCTCCGAACGCAGCACCGTCCGGAGAGCGCCCCGCGTAATCCTTCGCGATCGCGCGGTTGGCGTCGGGGTCGATCTTCACCACATCTGCGCTCGAGTAGACCGCCCACACGGCGCCACCCCCGACCGTGACGGCACCGCCTGCCCCCGCCAGTGAGTGGCGTGTCGCCGTGATTGTCTCGGAGACCTGGTTTACATCGGGGTCGATTCGCGTGAGGGACCCGACGAATCCGTGGACCACCCACACCGCGCCCGGGCCGACGGCGACCGAATCCGGTGTGGCACCGACAGGAATCGTCTTGAGCACAGACTTGCTGAACGGGTCGACGTGGGAGACCGTCTTGTCGCCGGAGTTGGCCACCCAGACACTTCCAGGCCCAGTGGCGACGGCGCCCGGCGTGTTGCCGATCGGGATCTGGGCGGTCACGCGGTTGTTCCGAGGCTGGATCACGCCAAGGGAGTTCGGGGCCACCTCAATTGCCGACGAGCGGCCGAGCACAAGCGCGAACGCCGCAGCAATCCCGACTGCAACGAGTGTCAGCACGGCGCCGAGCTGCTGCCGCCGACGACGAACGACATCGAGTGTCTTGAGAGAGGGGAAGTCGCGCTGAAGCCCAGGCGCCTCGACCTGGTAGATCCGCACGCGTCCGTCGATGTCCTTGAGCCGGCGTGGGCCGAGATCGCGCAGCGAGAAGCCGTCGCGGTTCTCGAGCAGGAGCTCACTGGCGTCGGAGACGAGGATTTGCCCACCGTGACCAGCGGCGGAGACGCGAGCTGCTCGGTGAACAGCACGGCCTGTATAGCGCCCGTGCGTGACCGTAGCAGGGCCGGTATCCATCCCATTCGAACCCTGACCTGGACACCCTCCGGCCACACGTGCTCGCGCAGAGCGCGCTCTGCGTCGATCGCGGAATGGATCGCAAGTCGAGGCGTCGGAAAGACCACGAAGAACGCGTCGCCCTGCGTGTCGATCTCCCGCCCTTCGTGGCGGGCGAAGGCGTCGCGCAATAGCCGCTGATGCTCCACGAGGACCCCGGCGTACTCGTCTCCGAGCATGTGCAAGAGCCGCGTCGACCCTGCCATGTCGGTGAACAGGAATGTAAGCGCGCCGCTGGAGGAGTCCGCCGCCACGAAAGAAGACTGACACCCACTGCCTCGACCACCAAGCAGCCGGCCGCTCGCCGGCCGCTCACGCCGGGCTCGAGCAGGGAAGCCGATCGACTAATCCCGGCCTACGACGCAGGCCGGATTCGATCAGCGAGTGGAGCCAGCCGGGCTCGAACCGGCGACCTCATCCCTGCCAGAGATGCGCTCTCCCAGCTGAGCTATGGCCCCGTAATGGCCCAGTGTAGCGGCGAATTCGAAGCTCCTGGCCCAGTTCACACCGAGCGTTTGATTGTTCCTGCAAGGACCAAGGCGTAGGTGAACCTGAGTTCTTCCAGTGAAGTGCTCGAACGGTAGGAAGTAGCAGCGGTCGACGTCCGGGCAATACGCCGCAAACGCATCGATCTCACCCTCGACGTAGACGCGCCGGACTAGCCCGTCCCGATTCCGTCGCGCCCGATAGCAGCGAAGAACGACGACATCACCGTGGCGGGGCGCCCACTTGCATTGCACGCGTACTAGCCGGGAGCCAAGCTCAAAGATCATGTCGTAGTGTCCTCCTTCTGCTACCGGCGTGTACACGCTAATGCCGAGCTTGATGGCAGCGTGGATGATCGCCGTCTCGGCAACCGCTCCTTTCTGATCACTTGTGAGCATGTTGTCGAAGCTAGCAACGACATCGGCTGGGCCGTGTCCGGTTTGGACAACTTGCGGTGCAACAAGTTCACGCGCACGTTGGGCAGGCATGTCGACGCGCACGGCACTCGTCGCGATTGCATTGCTCCTACTCGGCATCGCGATCGTCTCACCGCACGGCTCCTCGTCGAAGGGCCTGTACCACGCAGACGCGGTTCGCTCACCCGGCGTCTTGAACCCCGACGTGACGCAGTCGAACATCGATTCCACCATCTGCCTGCACGGTTGGACGAAGACGATCCGGCCGCCGACCTCGTACACGAACGCGCTGAAACAGAAACAGATGCGTGAATACGGCGTCGGCGGCTCGCTGTCCGACTATCAGGAGGACCACCTCATCAGCCTCGAGCTCGGCGGGCATCCGACCGACCCGCGGAACCTGTGGCCCGAGCCTTACCCGCGCGCGTCCGAGGCGGACTCGATCGAGAACGACCTCAACGCCAAGGTCTGCGCTGGGGAGCTGTCGCTCGACGATGCACAACGCAAGGAGTCCGAGCTCAAGCACACCGACGGATAGGCGCCGCTAGGGTTCGCGGCCTTGAGCGCAGCCGCAAGCGAACGCCACCAGGCCTGGGCGCGGAGCGTCACGGCCTCTTGGCCGGCGGTCGCGCTCATCGGGCTCACCGCATTGCTCGGTGCACGCCTGCTGCCCGACATAGCGGGGAAGCCGTTGCACGAGGACGAGGCCGTCGCCGGGCTGATCTCCGCGCGGCCTCTCGGCGACCTGCTGCACACCGTCGTCCTCGATCGCGGGGGAGCGCCGCTGCACTTCCTGTTGGCCCACGTCGCTCTGGCGATCGACACCACGCCGGAATCCCTTCGCTGGCTCTCGCTCGTCTTCGCGCTGGCCACGGTACCGCTCTGCTACGACCTCGCGCGCCGGATCGCCGGTCAATCTGCGGGGCTCATCGCAGCTGCGCTCGCAGCGACGTCGCAGCTGCTGCTGGTGTACGGGACGTTCGGCCGGATGTACTCGCTGTTCGCATTCGCGAGTGCGCTTGCGGCCGACCTGTTCGTGGGCGCGCTCGAACGGCCTAGACGCCGTGAGGTGCTCGCAGCCGCAGCAGCCGCACTGCTACCGCTCGCCGTGCATCCCTTTGGTGCGTTTCTGTTCGGCGCGGAAGCGGCGGTCGCGCTCTGGCTCTGGCGCGGGCGGTCGCTACGAGCAGCGCTGCCGGTACTGGCGGTCGCGCTGCTCGCCTTGCCGCTCCTGCTCGCCGACCTCCGGCTCTCCGACCGATACGCCCAGGAGGCAGGCCAGGATCTCGACAGCGGCACTTCCGCCGGAGCGGCCACGCTGCACGCGCTCGGCGGTGCGGCGGGAGGACGCGGCGTCGTGCTTGCCGTCTTTGTTTTCCTGGCCGCGGCCGGAATCTTCGCGGTAGCGCGCAGCCGGCCCGCGGTCGCGGCCTTCACTGTGCTCACGATCGCCGTTCCTCCCGTCGCGCTCGCGATCGCGAGCGCGGCCGGTATCGCCGGCGACCGGCTCGGCCCCCGCCATCTCATCTTCATGCTCCCGCTCTGGATCGCGCTCGTCGCGACCGGGGCGACCCAGGTCGGAGCACTGCTGCCGGCGAAAGCCCGCGTCGCCGCACTCGCCGGGATCGTCGCCGCCGCAGCACTGGCCCCGAGGGCTGTGTCGGAGCCGCGCACGATTCCGACGGGAGCAGAACGAGCTGTCGCCGCGCCGGCAGCCTGGCTCGCAACACAACTCGGTCCGGGCGACGTGCTGTACCCCTACTCGCCAGTCTTCCTCGCTGCGCTTGCCGTCGCGAAAGAAGCGCGCGCGTACTCGCGCGAGCCGGTAGCGCTCGCGCGCGCGGTCAAGCGCACGGGCGCGACACGCACGGTCTTCATCTCGATCCCGCTGCGCACCCCGGTCAACGCGAACGCGATGCGACGAGCGGGGCTCCGATTCCGGGCGTTTCCCTCCTGGCTCATCCTCGAGTCACACGGCCCGTTCGCGAACGGAACGGCCGCGCTCCGATCAGCGGCGGAGCTCCTGAGAGTCACGAGCCCACTCGTCACGGAAGCGAATGCGCACGCCTACCTGGAGCAGATCCGCGGCACCTCGTGTGCCGCGCTCGTTCGACTACGCTCTGCCTGTTAGACGGCCGCGACCTCGACGGGTGGGGCATCGCCCCAAAGGTCTTCGAGCCGGTAGTACGCACGTGACTCCGGCGTAAAGATGTGAAGCACCACGTCGAGGTAGTCCGCGACGATCCAGGACGCTTCGCTCTGGCCGTCGACCGAGCTCGGCAGGAGTCGCACGTCTTGCTTCATCCCGCTGTGCACTTCGTTGTAGATAGCGGCGGTCTGCCGAGAGTTCTGTCCTGTGCAGACGACGAAGTAGTCCGTGTAGGAGCAGGCGGGCCGCATGTCGAGGATGACCACGTCCTGTGCCAGCTTTTCCTGGGCCAGGCTGGCGATGCGGCGGGCTTGTTCGAGAGACGTCAGTGTAGCTTCAGCTCCGTTCGGATTACGGCCAAAGTGTAGCCGCGGTCCTAGCCGATTCGGTAGAGCCCGAGGGATTGGATCAACTCGGCCACGGCCGGAGGTACGAGCCCGTCGATCGACTCGCCGCGGCTGACGCGGTCACGGATCTCGCGCGATGAGATCGGAACCGGCTCGATCTCGAACAACTCGACACAATCCGGCCGCGACAGCTGCTGCAAGACCGCGTCCAGACGCTCTCGCGGATAGCCCGGTCGCGTGGCCACTCCTATGCGCGAAAGGGCGAGTACGCCTTCCGGGTCCTTCCAGGTGAGGAAGTCGACGAACTGGTCCGCGCCGATCAGGAACAACGGCTCACTCCAACTGCCCGCGCGGAGCATGTCCACCGTGCGCTCGTGCGGATCGGGCTCGACCTTGTAGTCGGGGAAGGCAGCCTGCGCAAGCCTCAACCGCGTCTCCGCGTCGAGCTGGACCTCCTTGTGGCCGGGCCGTTCGGCGACGAGCACGACCAGGTCGTCGAGGCCGAAATGCTCCTGAGCTGCGTGAGCAAGCGCGAGATGCCCGTTGTGGGGTGGGTTGAACGTGCCGCCGAGCAAGCCGGTCACTGGACTTCCAGGATCTCGCCGTCCACTTCGACCTCGTCGCCTCTGCGCGCTCCGGCGGCCTCGAGCGCGGCGGCCAGCTCCTCCTGGTCCGAAGGCACCTCGCCTGATATGCGGAAGCCACGATCCGTGCGGAGAACCCTGAAGCGGCGGCCGCCGGGCCGCGGCCGGTAGACGAGGAAGTCGACGAGCCCGTCCTCCGACGGAGCAGCGAGAGCCTGCGGCGGGCAGAGCTCGAACAACGCACGCCGGAGCTCCTCGATGCCCGCGCCGGTCGCGCACGAGACGTGGAAGACCCGCACGATGCGTTCGTCCTCGACGTCGAAGGCCGGCGTGTCCGCGAGCAGATCGATCTTGTTCAGGACGATCGCCTGCGATCGGGTCTCGAGCCCTGCACCGTAGGCCGCCAGTTCGCGATCGATGGTGGCGAACCGCTCGGCGGCGTCGTCCTCGGACGAGTCGATCACGTGCAACAGCAGATTTGCGCGCTCCAGGTGCGCGAGAAACTCGTGCCCGAGACCGACGCCCTCGCTGGCCCCTTCGATCAGTCCCGGCACATCGGCCACGGTGAGCTGCCGCGACGCATCGGGAGCGTCGACCGTTCCGAGGATGGGCGCGAGCGTCGTGAAGGGATACTCCGCGACCTTCGGCTTCGCGTTCGAGATCCTTGTGAGGAGTGAGGATTTCCCGGCATTGGGGAGTCCGACGAGCGCTGCATCCGCGAGCAGCTTGAGTCGAAGGTCGAACGTCGCTTCCTCACCAGGAAGGCCGGTCTCCGCGAAACGCGGCGCACGCCGAGTCGGCGTCGCAAAACGTTTGTTGCCGCGACCCGCCGTTCCACCACGTGCCGCGATCATCCGCGCTCCCGGAACGGCGAGATCCGCAATGAGCTGCTCGTCCTCGTCGAGCACCTGTGTCCCAACAGGGACACGAAGCTCGATCGACTCGCCCGTCGCACCGTGCTTCAGCGCGCCGCGACCGGGCTCACCGCTGCCTGCCTTGTAGCGGCGTTTCACACGAAAGGCGGACAGATCGCGCAGATCCGGGTCCGCGACGAGAACGACGTCACCTCCCGGTCCGCCGTCGCCACCGTCAGGGCCGCCCTTGGGGACGTGCTTCTCGCGACGGAAGTGCAGACTCCCGTCGCCACCGCGGCCCGCCTGGACGTTGATCTCTGCTCGATCGTGGAACACACGCGAACGCTAGCGCCCCGGCCGCACCATCAGCGTGTGTTCTTGCGATCGAGCCGGGGAGCTACGTGGCCGGCTCGGAGTCGCCGACTTCGATGAAGCGGCGCTCGCCGCTCTGGCGAAACGCGACCGTGCCGGGGCGGGTTGCGAAGATCGTGTCGTCGCGCCCGATGCCCGTACCGGTACCCGGACGGAACTTCGTCCCGCGTTGCCGGACGAGGATCATCCCAGCCTTGACTTCCTGGCCCGAGAAGATCTTCACACCGAGCATCTTCGGGTTCGAGTCGCGCCCGTTGCGCGACGAGCCGAGTCCTTTTTTGTGAGCCATCTAGTTCTTCTCCTGCTTCGCGGCGAGAGCGGACTCTAGTGCCGTGATCGCGCCTTTTCGGTTTGCGTTCTTCTTCTCGAACTTCAACGCCGCTTCGAGCTGCTCGACCTTCCACCGCTTGGACTTTTCGGCGATGTCCGCGACCGTGAAGTCCTCGTAGCCGCGGGGCGGCTCGGCGGGGGCGGGTGGCGCAGCTGTCGGGGCGGGTGCTGCAGCTGCCTTCGGCTCTGGTTTTGCCTTCGGCGCCGGTGCCTCGTGCTCGGCGGCCGGAGCGGCGGCCGCAGTCTGCTTCGCGGCGCCGCCGATCGACTGGATCTCGATCTGCGACAGGTGCGCCCGGAAACCGGTCTGCTTCCTGTAGCCGGACTTCGGACGTCGTTTGCCGATCCGGATCTTGTCGCCGAGAACGTGGCCGACCACCTTCGCGGTCACCTGTGTGCGGGGCGAGAGCGTCCCGTCGCCGTCCCCGCCGAGGAAGAGGACGACCGGGTTGAAGGTCTTCCCCTCGTCCGTCTTGAGCCGATCGACGAGCAGCCGCTCGCCCTCGCGGACGCGGTATTGCTTCCCGCCGACCGAGATGATCGCGTATGAGGTCTTGGTGGCAGCCATGGCGTGAAAATGCGGGCTTTCAAGCCCGCGAGCGCGGCGAAGTGTAGCGGAGGCTAGGCCCGCGGAAGATCGTCGTCCCACTTGGACATGGGCACGTATTCCCAGTCCGAAGTCTTCTCTTCCTCGGTGTCCGCGGGTTTCTCCTCTACGGAGTCCGACGGCTTCTCATCCTCGGGCAGGCCGGCCTCCTCATTGCCGCCCGTGCCTGTGGCGACGACCGCGGCCGCCGTCTTCTTCTTCCGGCCACGCCCGCCCCGGGTCCCCCTCCGCGTCTTCTTCTTGGGCCTCGGTGGCTCCGTGCCGTCCCCGGCGGGCTCGTCCGCGGATTCATCGGGCTCGCCCAGGTCCGGATCCGGAACATGGATCCTGGCTGCAGCGGGGGGCGCCACGTCCTCCGGTTCGCCCGTGCCGTTTGCGGCCGCCGCAGGTGCCGCAGCGGTCTTCTTCTTGCGGCCGCGGCCGCCGCGTGAGCCTCGGCGCGTCTTCTTCTTCGGGGCGACCGCCTTGCTCGCTCCGTCGGCCGTTGTCACGGCCTCCGCTTCAGGCTCGTCCGCCTCGGGCTCGTCGGCCTCGAACTCGTCCGCCTCGGGCTCGTCTTCCTCATCCTCGTCGTCGAGCTCGGGATCGTCGAGCTCGGCCGTCTTGGCCGTGGTCGCCGGCGTCGCGGTCGCGGTTCGGCGCGTGGGCTTCTCCGCCTCGCTCTCGGCGGTGATCGGCTCGTCGGCCGCAACCGCCTGGCTCACGAGCGTGGCGTAGGCGGCATCGTCGAGCACGCGCTCGACCTGCACGTCGACCTTCTTGCCGACCTGCTTCGCAGCATTCGCGACAGAGATGTCCAGTCCGTCCAGCTTCCCGACACCCGCATCGGCGTCGTGCAGCCCGACCTCGACCAGCTTCAGCTCGATCTTGGCCCCTTCGGCGACCGGCGCCGCCGGCGCGAGCTCCTCGCGCTTCCCTTCGGCGAGCACGAGGAAGTGATCGAGGTGCGTGTCCGCTTTCGGCTGCAGGTAGAAGCGGCGGCGCGTCTGCTTCTCCAGCTCCTGCAATCGTACGGCTCCCGGCCCGATGAGGATGGAGGCGACCTTCGCAGCGACCTCCACGCGGTAGGCCTGATGGCGTGACGCGCCGGCGAGTGCGCGCAGGCGGCGCTCGATCTCGACCGCGGCAGACGTCTCCGACAGGACGATGCCGTCACCGCCGCAGGTCGGACACTTCTTGGTCATGATCTCGCGTGGTCCATCGGTGACGTTCTGGCGCGTCATCTCGACGAGGCCGAGCGGCGAGATCTCGACCACGTACGTCTTCGTCCGGTCCCGCTCGAGCTCCGTGCGCAGCGCGCCTTCGACGGTCGCGCGGTTCTTCGGGTTCGCCATGTCGATGAAGTCGATGACGATGATGCCGCCGATGTCGCGTAGGCGCAGCTGGCGGACGACTTCCTTCACCGCTTCGAGATTGTTCTTCGTGATCGTGTCCTCGAGCCGCGCCCCCGACGACTTCGAGCGGGAGCCGACGAAGCGACCCGTGTTGACGTCGATGACCGTAAATGCCTCGGCGTAGTCGAAGATGAGGTAGCCACCCGACGGCAGATCGACCCGCCGGCTCAGCGTGGACTTGATCTCCGCGTCGACCCCGTAAGCCTCCATCAGCGGCGGCTTGTCCTTGTAGCGGACGACTCGCTCGACCATGTGTGGCGATGTCTTCTTGAGGTAGCCGACGATGCGCTTGTACGCCCGGTCCTCGTCCACCAGTGCTCGCTCGAAGTTCTCGGTGAAGAGGTCACGCGTGACGCGAAGCGGCAGCTCGGCCTCCTGGTAGAGCAGCGTCGGCGGCTTCGACTTCTTGGCGCGCGCGTCGATCGACTTCCAGAGCTTCTGGAGGAAGAGAAGGTCGCGTTCGATGTCCTCGGCCGACGCACCCTCCGCGGCCGTGCGAACGATCACACCGCCGCCTTTGAGGTCGAGGGCCTTGAGCACGTCCTTGAGGCGCGCGCGTTCCTCGTCGTCGAGGCGGCGTGAGACGCCGAACCCGTCGCCGTTTGGCTGGTAGACGACGAAGCGGCCGGGCAGCGAGATCTCCGTCGTGAGCCGCGCGCCCTTCGTCTTCATCGGATCCTTGACGGCCTGGACCATGATCGTCTGGCCGCGGCTGATCAGGTCCTGGATCTTCTTGCCGTGCCTCGCCTTGCCTTCGAGCTCGGGCGTGACGATCTCGTCCACGTAGAGAAAGCCGTTCTTCTCGAGGCCGATCTCGATGAAGGCGGCCTCCATTCCCGGCAGGACGTTGTCGACCGTTCCCAGATAGATGTCGCCGGCGATCGACCGGCGCTCAGGACGCTCGAGATACACCTCCGCGACCCGATCGTCTTCCAAGACAGCAACTCGTTGCTCCCCGACGTCGACAGACACGAGGAGCTCGCGCTTTGCCTGCGGAAGCGGTGCCCGGCGCGGCGGTTCGCGACGGCGGCGCTGTTGCGGGCGTTCGCGCTCACGCCGTTGCGCGGCAGGCTTCCGCTCTGTCCTCGGCGCTCTCGTCGCCGTCTTCGCTTTCGGCTCTGCGGTCTCGGTCTTTGCCTCGGCCGCCGCCGCCCCCGTCTTCTTCGAGCGGCCGCGCCCGCCGCGGCTACCGCGACGACGTCTCGGCCTGGTGCTACTCGATTGTCCCGCTTCGCCGGCGGGCTCGGTGCTTACAGGTTCAGGTGCTTCTGGAGCGGCAGCCTCGCTGGGCGCCTTCTCGTCGGACTTTCTGGATCGAAACCAGCGCAAGAAAAATCTCCTTCGTGCGCGCGCGCTGCGGCAACGCCGGCTAGGACGGCGGCGCGGAGCGTGCGCGGCAGGTTGTGGGCGATGGAAAACATCTGCTCACAGGGTACCAACCGGCCCTGCTGGGCCTGCCGTCCGGTCCAGGACCTAGGGTTTCCGCCCATGGGCGACTTCAAGGCGGACCTGGGGTGACCGGACAACGCGAAGCCCACGAGCTGCTGTTGATCGAGGAAGCGGATGCCTGGTTCGAGTACCTGGAAGCGACTCGAGGCCAGTCCGCTATCCGCTACAAGGAAGTCGAGCCCTGGGCCTGGGCCCGGCTCTCCCAGCGACTGCGCGCGATCAAGACGCGTCGGGCCAAGCTGAGGCCTGCGGCCGAAGCGGCCTAGGTACTACCGCCGCCCGCGCGAGCGCACCGAGATCGAGAGCAGGATCCCGATCGCGATCAGGTTCGCGATCATCGAGGAACCGCCCACGCTCACGAACGGGAGCGGGATGCCTGTGATCGGAGCGATGCCCATCGTCATGCCGACGTTCACGAAGATCTGGAAGAGCAGCGAGAACACGAGCCCGCCCGCGACGATTGCCGAAAAAGGCTCGCGCGCAAGTGTCACGATCCGTAAGCCGCGCCAGACCACCAGTAGGTAGAGCATCAGGAGCAAGGAGGCGCCGACGAAGCCTCGCTCCTCCGAGAGCGAGGCGAAGACGAAGTCGGTGTGGTGCTCCGGCAGGAAGTTCAACGTGGTCTGCGTCGCGTTGTCGACGCCACGGCCCCGCAGCTGTCCGGCGCCGATGGCGTTCTTCGACTGCGTGATGTTGTACGTCGTCCCACCTGGATCCTGGTCCGGGTTGAGGAAGCTTGTGAGCCGGTGCTGCTGGTAAGGCTTGAGAATCGGGAGGCCGGCTGCGGGGAGGACGCCAAGCACGAGGACCGCAACTACCAAAGCGCCCGCCGCGATTGCGGCGATGTGCGTCCAGGGGGTCCCGGCAACGAAGAGCACCGCCCCGACTGCGGCGCAGTACACGAGCGCCGTACCGAAGTCGGGCTGCAGGAAGACGAGGAAGATCGGGACCGACGCTAGCCCGAGTGCCGTGAGCGTGGTGCGAAACTCATGCAGACGCCTCGACCGCTCGGCCAGAAAGCCGGCGAGCGCGAGCACGAACAGGACCTTGCCGAACTCGGAAGGCTGAAAGCGGAAGAACCCCAGATCGAGCCAGCGCTTGGAGCCGCGAATCGCAGCGCCCTGGAAGTAGACGATTGCAATCACGGCCGCAGTGCTGCCGAAGATCAGACGCCACCGTGTTCGGAAGTGGTCTACATCGATCAGCGTTGCGATCAGCAACCCGAGCGTGCCGATCACGGCCAAGGCCACCTGCCGCGTCAGGTAGTAGCCCTGGTCGCCTGCGATGTCGTGACGCGTGATCCCGGCGATCGCCCAGAGGCCGTACCCGACGAGCGCCCCGACGCTGCCGATCAGAATCCAGTCGAGACGCCGGACGAAGGAGGCGACGTCTGCCGCCTCGCGCCTGCGGGCGCGGGCTGCTGCGCGGGGATTGGAGGCGTAATCGACCATCAGTCGCTGTGGATCGGTCCGGTCTGGGTCGCCTGCTTGCCGAAGAACGACTCGAAAACCTTGAGTGCGGCCGGCGCCGCAGCGTCGCCGCCGTGGCCACCGTTCTCGATCAGTGCGCAGACGACCAGGTCGGGCGAGTCCGAGGGTCCGTAGCCGCACCACCAGGACTGGTTGAAGATCCGCGCAATGCCGTCACCGGGATCGATCGACTTCTCCGCCGTGCCGGTCTTGCCGGAGATTGAGACCGGAAAGCTCCCGAAGATCGAGGTGGACGTGCCGAGAGTGGCGTGCGTCGCCTGGAACAGCCCCTCACGGACGACAGCGAGCGCGTGCGCGTCGACGTTGGTGGGCTGGGGCGCGGGCGGCGGTGTCGTCGGCACCGCTCGACCGGGACTGCGATTCGACGAAGGCTGCTCGACGTCGAGCAGCAGGTGTGGGGTGACGAGCTTGCCGCCGTTCGCGATCATCGCGTAGAAGCGCGCCATCTGCATCGGCGTCACGAGCAGGTCTTTCTGCCCGATCGCGAGCTGGATGGAGTCGCCAGGCTTCCAGAGGCTGTCGATCCGCCACTTGGTCGGATCCGTCTTCTTCGTGTACGTCTTCTTGCGCCAGTCGGGTGTCGGCAGCAGGCCGCTGCGCTCCGCGCCCAGGTCGATCCCGGTCTTCTGGCCGAAGCCGAACCGGCTCGCCCACGCCTGCAGGCGTGGCCCTCGGTCGGACGGCATTCCATAGAAGCGATAGCCGACTTGGTAGAAGTAGGTGTCGCACGATCTCGCAAGCGCTGTCGGCAGGGTCATCGCCTCGTTCACGAAGGGATCCCAGTTCTTGAAGGTCGTGCCGTTCTTCTCGTAGGACCCGGTGCAAGCGAGGGGCTCGAACGGCTGCAAGATGTGCTCCTGCATCGCCGCGAGCGCTGTGACGGGCTTGAACGTCGAGCCCGGCGGATACGCGGCGTTGATGCCGCGGTCGAGCGCCGGAAAGTTGGCCCCTTCCGCCGTGCGCGGGGTCAGGCCCGCGACGTCGAGCGCCTTCTGCCGCACACGACCGGCGTAGAGAGACGGCGGATACGTCGGGGCCGACGCGAGGGCGCGGATCGAGCCGTCGTGCGGGTCGAGCGCGACGATCGCGCCGCCGTTCGAGAACCAGCAGCCGTAACACTGCGAGTTGTGAGCGCGTTCGATGCCGTACCGCAGCGCCTCCTCCGCGGCCTTCTGCAACTTCACGTCGAGCGTCAGGCGGACCGCGTTGCCGGGATGCGCCGGAACCTTTGGTACGACCAGGCTGATCGGCCGGCCCAGCGAGTCGACGCGCAACTGCGAAACACCGGCAGTCCCACGTAGATACCTGTCGTAATACGACTCGATCCCCGTCTGGCCGATCGTGTCGCCGCCTCTGTACCCCTGGCCGCGCAACGCCGCCACCTGCTCCGGCGAGATCTCGCTGACGTAGCCGAGCACATGCGCGGCCAGCTCCCGATTTGGGTAGTAGCGCAGGTAGGCCGGCACGATCTGGACCCCCGGGAAGTCCTCGGCCCTCTCCTCCAGGTAAAAGACCTGGGCCCGGCTCGCGCTGTCCTTGATCCTGATCGGCGTCAGCGGATCATGGCGGTGGCGCCTGATCGCAGCCCCGATCTGGTTGGCCGGGAGCCCGAGGACTCGGGCGAGCGCACGGATCTCGCGCAAGCGCACGCCGCGCCGCTTGGGCAGGTCGGACGACCAGATCTGGACAGCACGCCCCGGAACGTTCGTCACGAGCACTTCCCCGTTGCGATCCAGAATCGGGCCACGCGGAGCTTGCACGCGGATGTCACGGCGCTGATTGTTCTGCGACGCGCGCAGGAGCTGCTCGCCGTTCAGAACCTGCAATGACCACAGACGGAGAAAGAGCGTGGCGAAGACCGCGAGCGCGAGCATGCCGAGAATCCCCACCCGCAGGGCTAGCTTCGGCGTGAGCCGGTACGGCTCCACGGCGTGAGGGTCAGGCGGCAGGAAGCGCCGCGACAGGCTCCGCTTAGCCAAGGAGGCGCACCTCGCGTGTAACCCATTCACGGGGACGGAGCAGCCGGCGCGTCCACGCGTAGACGGGGACGGTCAGGATCAGATTGAGGAGGACAGTCGGCCCTAGCGCCGCGAAGATGTGGCGGGCAGGGGCCGGCTCGCCGAGCATGTAACGCAGCACGAGTGCCGAGATCTGGTAGAGGACCGTGATGACAGCGATCGACAGCAGCGGGGCGTGCGCGCGGTCGCGGCCCGTTGTCTCGCCGTAGCGGCCCGTCCAGTAGCCGGCGACCGTCAAGAGCAGAGCGGTGAAGCCGAGCGTGCCGAACACACCGGTGTCCGCGAGCAGCCCCGCACAGAAACCGGCGACGGCGCCGAAGACCGCGCCGCGTAGAAGCGACACGCAGACAAGCGTGACGAGCACGAGATTCGGATGGCCGCCGAGGATGTCGACGTTCGCCATCACCGACAGTTGAATCACGACGACGAGAAATAGCAGCCCTGCGGCTTTCGCTGCGTCGGCCGGCATCAGGGTGCCTTTGGAGTTCGCTTGTGTGTGATCAGCGCAGTCACCGCGTCGAGCGCCGCGAAGTCGACGTAGGGGTCGATCTGGATCTGCTTATACAGGGCCGTGTCGCTCTGACCGACGCTGGTGACGACGCCGATCTGGATTCCTCCAGGGAAGAGCGACGGGTATTGCTTCGAGCGTGTGCCCGCCGTCACGATGACGTCGCCCACCCGCACGTTCGCTGTTTTCGGTACGAAGTCGAGCAGGAGCGAACCTTGACCTTGGCCGTGGCGTACGAGCCCTCTGGCGCCGGTCTTCTGATCTCGCGCCTGCACGGCGCTGTTCTCGTCGGTCAGGAGCGTCACCTGCGCTGCGCTGCCAGTCATGTCGGTGACCCGTCCAACGAGCCCGTCGTGCGTGACGATCGGCGTGTCCTGCTTGATGCCTCTGTCGGAGCCGGCTGCGATCACGACCTGCTGTTCGAATTCACTCGCCCACGAGATGATCCGCGTGTTCACCGGCAGGTAGTCCTTCGGGAACTGCGGGCTGTCGACGAACTTCAGCTGCTCCTTGAGAAACCGGTTCTGCTCCTGCGCCGACTGGCCCTGCAGCTCCTTCTGGCGCAACTCGTTCACCTGTTGCCTCAGACGCGAGTTCTCCCGCTTCACGTGCACGAGCCCGGCGAAATAGCCGTAGACGTCCCGGAACGGTCGCGCAACGCGCTCGGCCGCCACCTCGAAGGGGCGAAGCACCGTCGCTCCGGCGCCTTCGACCCGGTGGACAGCCCCGCCCGACCCTGAGCGGAAGGAGATCGTGATCAGCACGAGCGAGAGCAGAACGAGGACTCCCACGACGACCCGCCGCTTGAGCGTCGACCGGTTGCGGGAAGGGAACGGCTGGGGTCTCGGTCTCGGTACGGACGAGCCCAGGACCGCGCTGACGCGGTTGCGAGGCACGAGAGCGACGTAGGTTAGCTAGGAATGCGGCGTAGGCTTAGTTGGAGTAGCGCCGGTGGTTGTTCCGACGGGCCTTGGAGCTCCTGTGGATCGCCTCGAATTCCTCGAGGCTGCGCCCGGAGCCCACCGCCACGCAGGTAAGCGGGCTCTCGGCCAGGTGAACCGGCATCTGGGTCTCGTGGCGGAGCCGCTCGTCGAAATTCGTCAGCAGGGCCCCACCGCCCGCCATGACGATGCCGCGGTCCATGATGTCCGCGGCCAGCTCCGGAGGGGTCTTGTCCAGCGTGGACTTGATCGCCTCGATGATCTGCTGCACCGGCTCGTCGAGGGCTCGCCTGACCTCCTCCGAGCTCAGGACGACGGTCTTCGGCAGGCCGGTGAGCATGTCGCGCCCGCGGACCTCCGCCTGCAGCTCCTCATGCATGTCGTAGGCGGACCCGATCTCGAGCTTGATCTCCTCGGCCGTCTGCTGACCGATCAGCAGCTTGTACTCGCGCTTGATGTGATTGATGATCGCCTCGTCCATCTCATCGCCGCCGACGCGGAGCGATTGCGAGACGACGATCCCGCCGAGCGAGATCACCGCAACCTCGGTGGTGCCGCCCCCGACGTCGACGATCATGTTCCCTGTCGGTTCCGCGACAGGAAGGCCGGCGCCAATTGCGGCGGCCATCGGTTCCTCGATCAGATATGCCTGACGCGCGCCTGCGCTGAGCGTTGCCTCTTCCACCGCTCGCTTCTCGACACCGGTGACACCGGATGGAACACACACGACGACACGCGGATGGGCAAAGCGATTCTGATGCACTTTCTGGATGAAGTGCCGCAACATCTGTTCGGTGACGTCGAAGTCGGCGATCACGCCGTCTTTGAGTGGGCGAATCGCGGAAATCGTTCCCGGCGTGCGCCCGAGCATGCGCTTCGCCTCGACGCCGACGGCGTGCACTTCGCCGGTTCGCTGGTCGATGGCGACGACGGAGGGCTCGGACAGCACGATGCCGCGGCCGCGCACGTACACGAGCGTGTTGGCCGTGCCAAGGTCCACGGCCATATCGCGGCCGCCGAAGCCGCCCAGCCTGTCGAAGAGCCCCATAGGACATTCGAGTCTAGTGCCCCTACCAGTAGTGCCGTCGGTTTCCGGGGTCGCGAGCACCAAGCCAGAGGCCGCACTCAACCGCAGCAAGGCTGGTCTGCCTTGCTAAGGGCGAGGGTGGACTCTGGCGCCGCGTGAGCGCGGGTCAGAAACCGACATGTACTGCTGGTAGGGGCACGGATCAACCGAAGCCGTATACCCCGGAAAAGCGCTCCGCCAGGAGACGCACGAGTAGCGCTGCGGGGAGCCCGACGACGTTCAGGTAGTCGCCCTCGATGCAGCGGACGAGCGACGCGCCACGACCCTGGATCGCATAGGCGCCCGCTCGACCCTCCCATTCGCCGGTCGCAACGTATGTGCCGAGCTCGCGCGGAGCCAGCTCGCGAAAGGCCACGCGGGTCGTCTCGTGCTCGACGTCCTCCCAGCCGGGCGTGAGCAGGCAGAGGCCCGAGACGACGGCGTGCGTCTTGCCGCTCAGCTCTTCGAGCATCTGCTCGGCATCGGTGGCGTTGGCAGGCTTGCCGAAGATGCGGCCCCCTAGCACGACGGCGGTGTCGACGCCGAGAACCGGGCGACCCTCCGCCTGATCCGCGACGGAGCGTGCCTTCCCGTGCGCGTGCTCGCGCACGACCTGCAAGGCATCCGCACCGTCGGTTGTGTCTTCGTCGTACCTCGGTGCGACGACGTCGAACGGAATGTGCAGCTGTTCGAGAATGGCCCTGCGCTGCGGCGACGTCGACGCGAGCAAAAGCGGTGGTGACGGAGGTGCGTCAGCCACCTTTGCGTGCGGCCCAGATCTCTTCGTGGGGCCACTTGCGCGCCCAGTCGGCCGTGACGTACTTGTAGTAGGTGTGCGTCTCGGCATCCGGCTGAGCGAAGAGCTCGACGAGGCGTTCGATCTCGAACCCGTTCGTGCGCAGAAGGTCGATCCAATCGCCGTGAGCGAGGTGGAACTCGACCTCCCCTGTGTCCGGCCACTCGAATTTGCCCAACTCGAATTGGGGTCGCACGAGCTGCTCGCCCACACCGTCCATGGTCATGCAGAGCACGGAGACGGTCGAATTGGACAGGAAGATCAGGCGCCCGCCGGGCCGCAGGAGACGAGCCGCCTCCGGAATCCAGCGGTAGGGGTCGGCCCAGAGCGATGCTCCGTACTCCGAGAGAACCAGGTCGAACGACGAATTCGGAAGCGGCACGTCCTCTCCGACCGCCTCGACCAGCGGAAACTCGATCCCGGTTTCATGTTGCAGCCTTCGCGCTGTCTCGAGCTGGGCAGGCGTCGGGTCGACGCCGACGACCCTGGCGCCACGACGCGCCAGCCACGCAGAGAAGTAGGCCGTTCCGCACCCCATCTCGACGACGTCGAGACCGCTGACATCGCCGAGGAGGTTCAACTCCGATTCGGGCGTTTCGAACACGCCCCATTTGATCTCCTTCTGCGCCCAGGCCTGGGCTGCAGAGGCATCGGTGTATTCCGTGTTCGCGCGCGTCCAGTTCGCGACGTTCTGCCGAACGTACTCTGGTCTCTCAGACGAGCTCATCGTCCGAGAACCAGAGCGCGACCTCACGCTCCGCCGATTCGGGCGAGTCGGAACCGTGCACGAGATTGTCGGGCATCGAGCTCGCAAGGTCACCGCGAATCGAGCCCGGCTCGCCATCGGCGGGATTCGTCGCGCCGATCGTCTTGCGCAGCGTCGCGATCGCACCCTCGCCCTCGACGACGAGCGCCAGCGTCGGCCCGGAGGTGATGAATTCGACGAGCTCGCCGAAGAACGGCTTCTCGCTGTGTTCCGCGTAATGCGTCTCCCCCAGCTTGCGATCGACGTGGATGAGCTTGCCGGCGCGCAGCGTGAAACCGCGACGCTCGATACGCGCGAGGATCTCGCCGGCGAGCTTTCGCTCGACGGCGTCGGGCTTGATCAGGATGAGTGAACGCTCGACCGCCATCGGCGGACGAGTCTACTCGGAGCGTCGCCTGCGTCTCGGCGGTCGCACCTCGAAGGTCGGGAAGTCGACCGCCGTCGGCTCGACCGCGGTTTCGCAGTATGGGCACACCTGCCAGAGCGCCTCAAGCGGCGCTTTGCAGTTCGTGCAGGCCTGCTTCAGCTTCGTCGTGCAGACGGGGCAGACGAGAAACTCGTTCGAGACCTCCGCGCGGCAGACCGGGCAGTAGAGGTCGCGGCGAGCCAGCCGCTCCTCCATCGCCTTGATCTCAAGCTCCCGCTCGCGCACGTCCTCGAGGTACTCCGGCGGACGGAAGAGCATGTACACGAGCGCGCCGATGTACGGAATGATCAGTCCGATCGCGACAGCCGTCGCGATCAGCACCGGATCCTCGATCCGACGCTTGGCGTCTTTGTAGACCCAGTAGCCCACGGCGAGCCAGAACGCGATCAGGAAGAAGAAGAGCAGGTTCCGGATCACCTGCCACGTGCCCGAGGCGAAGAAGTCGTGGATGCTGGTGAAGGCGCTGGCGGTCATAGAAGGATTCTTCCTATTACGTACCCGGCAAGAAACGCGAGTCCCACGATCGCCGCCAAGACGAAGGCGGCGAAGGCAAGGACGATCAGCCTGTCGCCAACGTTCGCCATCGCAAGCTCTCATCCTTGGCTAGATCGGCCAAGAGGTAAAGGGATCCCGTGACCAGGACCGGCTCGCCGAGGGCGCGGGCGTGCGCAAGCGCATCAGCCGGCTCCTCGACCGGCTCGACGTGGGTGAAGAAGGGCTCCGCTCGCCGGGCCAGATCTGCCGCCGAGAGGGCCCGGTCGTTGTTCGAGGAGGTGGCCACGAGCCGGTCCCCGAGCACGGAGAGAGCCGCGAGCATCCCGTCGACGTCCTTGTCCGAAAGGATGGAGGCGACGACGACGTAGCGGGCGTCCGGCAGCCGCGGCAGCGCATAGCCGAGGCCGGCGAGATTGTGGGCGCCATCCCAGATCTCGAGCGGATCCTCGCTCAGCCGCTCGAGACGCCCAGGAAGCTGCACGTCGACGTGGCCGTCGACAGACCGCTCGAGGAAGGCCTCCGCAGCAGCAATGGCCAACGCGAGATTGCTGCGGCCCGCGACGACGACCCGTCCGGCGCCGTTGTCGCGTGCGAGCGCCTCCCACTCCGGCTCTCCGAGCACGACGACCGCGCCGGGCTGGACGACGGCGAGCTTCTCGAAGGCAATCGCCTCACGGGTCGTCCCAAGCACCTCAGTGTGCTCCAGCGCGACGTTCGTCAACACCTGCACCGGTGAGCGCAGCACGTTAGTCGCATCGTGGCGCCCGCCGAGCCCGGCCTCGACCACGGCCACGTCGACGCCGGCTTCCGCGAACTCGGCGACCGCCGCGGCGGTGAGCACCTCGAACTGGGTCGCCTCGAGAAGCTCGGCTTCGGCGCGCACGTGCTCGATCGCCGCTTCGAAATCGGCTTCTTCCCCGCGCACGCGAATCCGCTCGCCCCACCCACGCACGTGTGGCGATAGGTAGGCGCCGACCGACAGCCCGGCACCAGCGAGCAGTGCTTCGGTCGTGCGCGTCACCGTCGACTTGCCGTTCGTCCCGACGACATGAATCGACGGATAGCGGAGTTGAGGATCGCCGAGTGAGGCGAGCAACGCCTTGATGCGCTCGAGCCCGAAGCCGTCCTTCGGCCAGGGGCTCAGCGACTCGACGAACTCAGCCGCCGACGGCATCGAGCTCCCGCCGGTAGCGCGCGAGCTTCTCGCGCTCCTCTTCGACGACATCGGCTGGGGCGTTCTGCGTGAAGCGCTCGTTCGCGAGCATTCCTTCCGCGCGCGCGATCTCTTTCTGCAGCCGCTCGATCTCAGCAGCCGCGTTCCCGTCGCCGGATCCTTCAGGCGGTTTCACGACCGAGTCGAAGATCCGCCGTTCCTCGCCCTCGACCTTCGGCAGCACGCCACTACGACGGAAGATCACCGCGGCTTCCTGAACCGTCCTGAGCGCGTCTGCGTCGGCGTCGTCGCCCGCAACGGGCCAGGGTGCCACGATAAGCCGGGTTTCACGCGCGGGCAAATTCGACCAGATCTCCTCGGTTACGTGCGGCATCGCGGGATGCAAGAGCTTCAGCAACCGCTCGAGAGCCGCGACTCCTGTGGCACGCGCGTCCGCGTCTCCTTCGTAGAGCCGTCCCTTCACAGCCTCGGCGTACCAGTCGCAGAAGTCGTCGAAGGTGAGGTGATAGAGCTCATTCACCATGTGCGAGAAGTCGAACTCCCCTAAGAGCCGCTCTACTTCGCGCTGCGTCTGCGACAGGCGGGCGAGGATCCAGCGCTCCTCGAGCGTGCGCGGGCGTTCTGCCGGTGCAGCGCCCTCCGACGCCTGCAGGATCAGTCGCGCCACGTTCCAGAGCTTGTTCGCAAGCTTCCGCCCCTCCTCGATCGCGCCCTCAGAAAAGCGGACGTCCTGTGACGACGCCATCTTCATCAGCCCGTACCGCGTCGCGTCCGCGCCGTAGGTCTCGATCGCTGCGAGCGGGTTCATCCCGGTGCCGAGGCTCTTCGACATCCTGCCGCCGGTCGGCGCGTGCACGGTCGAGTGGATGACGACGTCGTGGAACGGGACATCGCCCATCAGCTCGAGCCCGCTGAAGATCATCCGGTTCTCCCAGAGCCTGATGATGTCCCGTGCAGTCGTGTTCAGATCGCCCGGGTAGAACGCGCGCAGATCCTCCGTGTCGTCCGGCCAGCCGAGCGTTGCGAAAGGCCAGAGCGCTGACGAGAACCACGTGTCGAGGACGTCGGTCGAGCGCGTCAGGTCCGGCGACCCACACTCGGCGCAGGCTTCGGGTTCCGTCTCCGCGACGGTGATGTGTCCCTCCGGACACTCCCACACCGGCAGCTGGTGGCCCCACCAGATCTGCCGGGAGATGTTCCAGTCCGGGGCGTCCTCGAGCGACTGAATCGCAAAGCGGTGCTGCGATTCCGGGTGATAGCGGACGCGGCCGGAGCGGAGCGCCTCGAGCGCCGGCTTTCGCAGCTCCTCCATCGAGCACCACCACTGCAGGGAGATGCGCGGCTCGATGCGGCTCTTGCAGCGGTCGCAGATCGCCACCGTGTGGCGGTAAGACTCGCGCTTCTCGATCTGGCTGTGCTCCTTCAGCCACCCGAGGACGCGCTCGTCCGCTTCCTCCTGCGTCAACCCCGCTAGCTCACCGGCCTCCTCGTTCATCCGCCCGTCGGGCCCGATCACCGTGATCTCGGGCAGACCGTGGTCGCGGCCGATCTCGTAGTCGAGCGGGTCGTGACCCGGTGTGACCTTGAGCGCGCCGGTACCGAAGTCGCGCTCGACCCGTTCGTCGGCGATCACGGGCACGCGGCGCTCAACCACCGGCACGATCACCTCGCGCCCGATCAGGTGCCGATAGCCATCGTCGTCGGGGTGCACTGCCACGGCCACGTCGGCCAGGATCGTCGCCGGTCTCACCGTTGCAATCGTGATGTGACCGTCGCCGTCGGCGAGCGGGTAACGCACGTAGGTCAGCGCGTCGTCGACCTCCACGTGCGCGACCTCGAGGTCGGAAAGCGCCGTCTCGTGGAACGGGCACCAATTGATGATTCGGTTCGCGCGGTAGATCCAACCCTTGCCGTAGAGATGAACGAAGAAGCGCGTCACCGCGCGCACGTAAGCGTCGTCCATCGTGAAGCGCTCGCGCCGGTAGTCCATCGAGGCGCCGATGCGGCGGAACTGGAGCATGATCTTGCCGCCGTACTCGCGCAGCCACTCCCAGACCCGTGCCTCGAAAGCCTCGCGGCCGAGATCCTGGCGGGTCTTTCCCTCCTGGGCGAGATGCTTCTCGACTGCGTTCTGCGTCGAGATGCCGGCATGGTCGAAGCCCGGCTGGAAAAGAGTGTTGTAGCCCTGCATGCGACGCATGCGGACGATCGTGTCGGCGAGCGACAACTGCAAGGCGTGGCCCATATGGAGATCGCCCGTCACGTTCGGCGGCGGGTGAGCGATCACGAAGCTCTCGCGCGTCGGGTCCGGGTCGGCGTTGTAGTGGCCCTCCTGTTCCCAGGTTTGCTCCCAGCGTTCCTCGACGCCTGCCGGCTTGTAGAGAGTTTCCATCCTGCGCGCGATCCTAGCCTTGCGTCGAAGGTGATTCAGGAACGCGACCGTTTACCGGCCGGCGGCGTAGCCCTGCATGCCGCGCGCGTTAGCGGCGGCCCGCAGTTGGCCGTCCGCCTTTTGGACAGCAGTGACTCGGCCGAGCGACCAGTCGGGCTCCACGGTGACCTCGTGGCCGCGCCCTCGCAAGCCCGCGACGACCTCTGAGGCGAAACGGGCTTCGACGTCCAACGACAGCCGCTTGAACCCCCGGGGATAGAACGACGAGATCAGGTGATCGGTATGGAACTCGGGCGCGTCGATCGCCTCCTGCAAGTTGAGCCCGCGTTCGAGGTGACGAAGGAAAACGTGGAAGCCCCACTGCTCCTGCTGGTCGCCGCCCGGCGTTCCCCAGGCGAGCCAGGGCTTGCCCTCACGCAGGGCCAGCCCGGGGCACAGCGTCGTACGGGGCCGGGCGCCCGGGCGCAGTGACGACGGCAGGCCTTCCTCCAGCCAGAACATCTGGGCGCGCGTTCCGAGCGGCCAGCCCAGCGCGGGGATGACGGGTGAAGAGTGCAGCCATCCCCCGCTCGGAGTGGCGGAGAGCATGTTCCCGTGGCGGTCGACGACGTCGAGATGCACCGTGTCGCCCCGCGTCGGCTCACCCGCTCCTGCCAGCGGCGCTACGTCTCGAACTGTCGGCAAACGCCCGAGACCCGGCTCGTACTCGGACGAGGCCTGGTCGGTTACAAGAGCTCGGCGCCGTCCGTTGTACTCGCGCGACAGCAGCGTGTCGAGCGGCACGTCGCTGTCACCGTACAACGCATCGCGATCGGCGAACGCGAGTTTCGCGCACTCGATCACGACGTGGACGAACTCCTCTTCCGACATCTCGGTGAGGTCGAAACCCTCGAGCAGCGCGAGCTGCTGCAGTGCCACCGCGCCGGCCGCCCAGGGTCGGGTCTTGCACACGGTCACCCCGCCGTAGTCGAACGAGACGACAGGCTCCAAGGTTGCGCGCCAGTGCTCGAGATCGTCGCCTGTCAAGAGCCCTCCGTTCGCCCGGGAGAAGCGATCGATCTCCGCCGCGACGAAGCCTTCGTAAAAGATCTTGCGCGCGCGCTCGATCTCCTCGTCGCGTGAGCCGCCGCGTGCTTCGTCGACTATGCGCTGGTACGTCGAGGCGAGCGCGCGGTTGCGAAACTGCGCGCCCGCGGCCGGCGCGGGCAGGTAGAGGTCGGCGGAACTAGGCCACGTGGCGATGATGTCCGCCTCGCGCTCGATCACCCTGGGGATACCAGAGGCAAGGGGGAACCCGTCGCGCGCATAAGCGATCGCAAACTCCAGCACGTCCTCCAGCCGCCAGGTGCCGAAGTCCTGCAGCAGCAGCAACCAGCCGCCGAAGGCGCCGGGAACGGTCGCCGCGAGCACGCCTGTCCCCGGGATCAGGTCGTGACCGAGCTCACGGAAGCGCTCGATCGTCGCCGCGGCGGGAGCGACTCCCTGACCACAGAGTGTCAGCGGCTCCCCCCGATCGACCGAATAGAAGATCGCCGGGACCTCCCCGCCGGGGCCGTTCAGGTGCGGCTCCACCACCTGGAGCGTGAAGCCGGCCGCGACCGCGGCGTCGAACGCATTCCCGCCGCGCTCCAGAACCGCCATGCCGACGCCCGAGGCGAGCCAGTGCGTCGACGCGACCATGCCGAACGTCCCGCGCAGCTCCGGTCGCGTCGTGAACGCCTCCACGCGCGACATCCTAGGGCGTCGCGGACGGCGCCCCGGATGATCTATGCCGGCTGGATGTTCTGGTTGACGTGGAAGAGGTTGCCGGGGTCGTACTCGGCTTTGACCTTCGCGAGCCGGTCGTAGTTCGCGCCGTAGCTCGCGCGCACTCGGTCCTCGCCCTCCTCCATCATCATGTTCACGTAGCCGCTGCCTGCCGAATAGGGATGGAGCGTCTCCCAGTAGGACACGCACCAATCCTTGACGAGATCCCGGTTCGCCGGATCCGGGTCGACGCCGACCATCACCTGCACCCAGCCGCCGTCGCGCTTCGTCCACGCCGTGTCGGCGGTGCCCTTGCGGGTGACGGCGCCATCGATGGGATACAGATGCATCGTCGACTTCCCGCTCGGCATCGTCTCAGCGAACTGCACGTGCGCTGCAACGGCTTCGGCGGGAATGTCCGAGACGACATCCGCCCGCCAGTACCACTGGTCACCATGCGGATAGACAGCGTCGAAGGCCGCATTGAGCGCGGCAAGCGGCATCGGCTGGATCCCGTCGAGCACAGGCTGCAGCTCGCGCACCTCCGCGAAAATGTCGTCTGCCTCGTCCGGTGCGCCGGCCCAGCACCAAACGACACCGCACACCTTCTGCAGCTGGAGCTCTTCCGGAAACGGCGGGCCTGGCGGAACGGTCAGGAACGCGAAGAAGCCGTTCAGCTCCTCCGGGGCGTTCCGGATGAAGTGCCGGTACCACGAAAGAATCTCGGCTGAGCGCTCGAGCGGCCAGAGCGTCGGCCCGGCGACCACCGTCGTGACAGGGCTCAGCCGAAACGCAAAGCGTGTGACGACACCGAAATTGCCACCGCCGCCGCGCAGCGCCCAGAAGAGATCGGAGTGCTGGTCTTCGCTGGCTGTGACGAAGCTGCCGTCCGCCAAAACGACGTCCGCCTCGACCAGGCTGTCGATCGAGAGCCCAAGGGTGCGGCTCATGTTCCCGACGCCGCCGCCGAGCGTGAGCCCACCCACACCGGTCGTGGAGATGATCCCGAAGGGCGCCGCAAGCCCGAACGCTTGCGTCGCGTGGTCGACCTCCCCGAGGAGCGTTCCTCCCAGGACGTGCGCGATGCGGGCGTCCGGATCGACGACCACGCCGCGCAGGGCGGAGAGATCGATCACGAGCCCGTCGTCCACGCTGCCGAGCCCCGGACCGTTGTGCGCGCCGCAGCGCACGGCGACATCGAGGCCGGCCTCCCGCGCAACATTGACCACGGCGATCACGTCGGCTGCATCGACGCACTGAGCGAT
>JBBRZA010000033.1:0-30552 GCA_038237145.1 Gaiellales bacterium | reverse complement strand
TTTGCGCGGGCAGGTCGGCTCGCCGATCGCGTCTACGTGCACGCCAAGATCGGCATCGTCGACGACGCCTGGCTAACGATCGGCTCTGCCAACCTCAACGAGCACTCCCTCTTCAACGACACCGAGATGAACGTCGTTACCCACGACACCGCCCTGGCTCGACAGACCCGTCTTCGCCTCTGGGCCGAGCACCTGGAGCTGTCGATCGAGCAGGTCGCCGGGGAACCGGCACAGGTGATCGATGACTACTGGAAACCGATCAGCAAGGAGCAGCTAGAGCGCCGCCAAGCCGGCCAGCCGCTGACGCACCGGCTCGTCCGGCTCCCGCACGTCTCCAGGCGCTCGGAGCGCCTGCTCGGTCCTCTCCAGGGACTCCTTCTCGATGGCTAGGAGGGTTTGGCGATTCGATAGGCGAAACGCCGTAGAATCTCGAGTCGAGGGGCTCGGCGATGGAGGGAGGAAAAACATGCTCGCTATCACGGTCACAGTCGGCATACCCATCCTCATCATCGCGATCCTCATAGTCATCGTGCTGTTGCTCATGAGGCGCCGAGGGCGATAATCCAAAGAGGCCTCGCCGCCGAAGCCAGCAGCGCACCCCCCACAACGGAAGACCGCGCCACGCGCGAACACAAATGTCGTCGCCGAGCCGCGGCTTCCTGTCGGCGAAGCCAGTAACGAGATCCGGGACCGCTCGCAGGAGTGCTCGGGCTCTGCGACCGTCGGCACGCAGCTGCTCGAGATAGCGGGCCTCATGCAACTCGCCTTTCTCAGCGACGAGCTCGGCAAGTGCCTCGCGAGTGCGCGGCTTGGTGCGTGCCCCGCGGGCGTGTGGGTGCCGGAAACTCCGGCGCGGTAGGGCCGGCGTAGCTTTCGATCGGTAGCGTCGGTTGGCCGGTAGGGTCAGCGCTCGTGGCGGGTCGGTCAGAGCGCATAGCGGTCTCGTTGTTGTACTGGTCGCTGCGGCGACTCCTCGAGCTGTCCCTGCTCCGGCGCCGCTCGGAGCGGGAGAAGGAGATCGAGATTCTGCTGCTCCGTCATCAGTTGCGGGTACTGCAACGTCAGGTCGCTCGGCCGCAGCTGACGCAGGCTGATCGGGCGCTGCTGGCCGCGTTCAGCCGGGTTATGCCTCGGCGAGCGTGGCTGCCGTCGTTGTTCGTGACGCCGGCGACGCTGCTGCGTTGGCATCGGGAACTTGTGGCGCGGCGCTGGACGTATCCGCAGCGGCGTCCTGGTCGGCCGCCGACTTCTGCCGAGGTGCGGCAGCTTGTCGTGCGGCTCGCGCGCGAGAACCCGGGCTGGGGCACCGGCGGATCCAGGGTGAACTCATCGGGCTGGGGATTAGGCTGGCGGCGAGCACCGTCTGGGCGATTCTCAGAGACGCAGGCATCGAGCCGGCACCGAGGCGTCTCGAGACGAGCTGGGCGGAGTTTCTCCGCCAGCAGGCGGCGAGCATTCTGGAGTGTGACTTCCTCACCGTCGATACGCTCTTCCTGAGGCGGTTCTACGTCTTGTTCTTCATCGAGCTGGCGACTCGGCGCGTGCACCTCGCCGGGATCACGACCAACCCGGACGGCCGCTGGGTGACTCAGCAGGCACGCAACCTGTTCATGCAGTTCGACGACGACGATGTCCGCCCACGGTTTCTGATCCGTGACCGCGACAGCAAGTTCACCCGCGAGTTCGACGAGGTCTTCCGCTGCGAGGGCATTCGTGTCATCAAGGCGCCGGTGCGGGCGCCGAAGGCGCGAGCGCACGCCGAGCGCTGGGTCGGCAGCGTCCGCCGCGAATGCCTCGACCGGCTCCTGATTGTCGGCTGTCGTCACCTCCGCCACGTGCTCGCGACCTACACGTCGCATTACAACGAGCATCGCCCCCACCGCTCGCTCCGACAGCGGACTCCGCTCAGCAAGCTAGCGCCGGTCGACGAGCAAGCAACCGGCAACGCGATCGACCTCGATCGTGTCCGCCGCCGTGACCTGCTCGGCGGGCTGATCCACGAATACGAGCTCGCCGCGTAGTCGACAGCTGTCCAACGTCTGTCCCTGTTCTCACATGCGCAGCAGCGCCGCGCGCGGATACCAAGTCGCCGTGCTACGAGCCGTCCGCTCGCCGATCGGAACCGCACCCAGACGGACCGATCGACCAAGCTGGATCGCACTTATCAGGCCGATCCGGGTTTCCGGCACCCACAGGCCTATGAGCTAGCGTTCTTGCCTCCTACCGAAGGGTGAGGAGCAGAATGCAGGCTGATGATACGCAGCCAACGGCCTCGGAATCGAGTGCTACTGGTCACGCCTCCTCTTCGAGAATTGCGGCCTCTAAGAGCGGAGACTTCTTCGACGATTACGGCCTCGCCGTCGAGGCGCGTACCAACTGGGCACGGGCGCGCAGCCGGTTTTTTCGCCACCGGCTCGCCGCAGCAAGTCTGATTGTTCTCATTCTTGTTTTCGCGGCGGGATTGCTCGCTGGTCACCTCGCACCGTTCGGCTACTTTCAGATCAACGTCCATGCCCTCAGCACTGGTCCGAGCTGGCACCATCCGTTCGGCACTGACGGGCTTGGGCGCGACTACTTTAGCCGGGTGCTTTACGGGCTTGGTACAGAGGCACGAGTAGCGCTGCTAGTCGGCTTCTTCGGGACGCTGATTGGAACTCTTGTCGGTGTGGTGTCCGGCTACTTCGGCGGCGTCGCAGAAACCGTACTGATGCGCGCAACGGATTTGATGTTGACTATGCCGCCGCTTATCGTTCTGTTAGTAGCGGCTGCCTATCTGCACGCCACTACCGTGTTTAAGATCTCAGTGCTGTTCGCATGCGTGCTGTGGATGCCCATTGCCCGCATCGTAAGGGGAACGTGTCTTTCTCTTCGTGAGAAGGAGTACGTCGAGGCGGCCCGTGCGTTGGGGGCGAGCGATCTGCGAATAATTGGCCGCCACATTGTTCCGAACGCGTTCGGGCCGATAGCGGTCGCCGCGACATTGATGACGGCGGGAGCGGTCATCCTCGAGACGACCTTGGCTTACCTCGGCTTCGGCTTTACTCCCTCGCAAAGCGCGAATCTGGGTACGGTCAGCCTCGGGGACGTGATGTCGCAGGCGAAGGACGAAGGGCTCTTCAACTGGTGGGGCATCGTCTTTCCGGGGCTTGCGATCGTCTTGATCGTCATGCCGATCCACTTCGTCGGCGACGGCATCCGAGATGCACTGGATCCCACAGAGCGGCGCTACGCGCGACCACGCAGGCCTCGAAGAAAGCATGCCCCCCGCGCATGGTCCAGACTTCTCGCAGCCATACGTCCTCCTCGTCGGCTTCCCGGCTTCGATAGAGACAGCCTCGCGGAGCGGCTTGGACTATCGGCGCTTCGATTCGATCCGTTGAGGCCCATGCGTCCAATTTTGGCGCCCATCGGCGGCACACTCACAACTATCGCTGATGCTCTGGCGAACCGGTCGCAGCGCCGCGCCGCACGGCGCGGTATCCGGCGGCTGCTACTGGAGGCGGGCACCGCGCTCGCTTTGACCGCAGCCGTCGCGGCCGTTATCTACGTGTGGAAGGTCAATCCAACTACCAGCCCATGGCCTGCCACTGGGACTGCGGTTCAGAACGTCTCACGTGCGGTGGGCGCGCAGACTGAACTCTCCGTTGCCGTCGCCCCCTCGCACTCGAACGTCCTGTTCGCAGCCTCGAACGACACGTTGCTCAGGACGATTCGGGTCTACACGTCCGTCGACGGAGGTCGCACATGGTCTTCCTCGGTAGGGCCGTCCCTAGGGCCTGTTGCCTGCGCACGTGGTGAGCCCTCGGTCACGATCGGGCCTGGAGGACGGGAGTACGTCGCTTTCATCGTAAATGGGTTTTGCACCGAGAACGAGCAAAATCCATATCTCGTAGTCGCCGCTCGGGCAGGACCCGGGGGTAGGTGGACGGTCAGCCGCATCGCTAGGGCACGTTTCAAAGACTCATGGGATGCCAAGCCCGCCCTGGCCGCTGGACTGGACGGGCGGGTGTACGTCGTCTGGTCGCGCCTGCTTCGGTGGACATACGAAACGACCGTGGTCAGCTCCAGTGCCGATGGCGGGCGTAGATGGTCGCAGCCGCGTATGGTCGACAGGAGGCTCGCCTCCCCGCAATTAGTCAGCGCAGCCACGGACACACGAGGGGCGCTCTACGTTGCAGGTGTCGATGCGCGCCTTGGGATCTGGGTCGCCAAGTCGAATGACACCGGAGCGCACTTTCGCCTCAGGCGGGTTGCTCGGCTTCCCTGGAACCGCGCGTCGAGTTGCTCGACCGCCGCGAACCATCCAACCCCGTTTCAAGCAACCCGCTGCCTCGGTCCAAACCCGACCGTCGCAGCCACAGGAGACAGGGTGTACGTCACCTACGGCGTCGGCTGGGTAGGCCAGCCGCAGAGCGTCGCAATCGGTGTCCTAGATCGGGCATTGCGCCCTATCGGGCGAGGGCGGATCGGGCCGTTCAAGAAAGGAGCCGACCAGTTCTGGCCAACCTCGGCAATAGACCCGCACACTGGTCAACTCTGGGCCTGCTACTACGACACGAGCGGTGACCCTAGCCGCAAGAAAGCATGGTTCTCATGCACGTCTTCGCGTGACGGACGTCACTGGACGACTCCGGTCCGCGCCGCGCGCGCTTCGGCAAGCCCCGACGTCCTTTGGGAGGACGCAAGGTTTTACCAAGTCGGTGACGTGACTGGGTATGGCGGCTACACCAGCCTCGCGCTCGGCGACGGCGTCGCGCATCCAATGTGGATCGACACCCGTGATATCAAGGGACGAGTACAAGAGATCTTCAGCGCGCGCCTCGCGGAGACGACCTTAAGATGACGGCTTCGAAGGCGGCGGTTCCTCGGTCCGCCCACTCCAGCTACGACAGCTGCAGCGAGCTTTGCGAACCAGGCTGGACAGACGCGTCGTTCACCGCCGCCAGCGTCGCCAGAGTTTGCAGCACACCGGGACCCTCGTCACGATTGCCGCCCTTCGACGAAGCCGGCGGCCGAGCAACCTGCCGAGCCGCAATGTAGCTCGCGCCGCGAACGAGACGGTCTTCGCAGAGAAAGAAGGCCCCCGTAGTGGCCTCGGTTTACTGCGTTGCACCTGGCGAATTCGGCCTTTTCTGCGCGCGACAGTAGGCGACCTTCGCATGTAAACCAGTTTCGAACTAACTCGTGGCATTAGTTTGGGTTCTCCAACCGGGCCACTTGATCTTCGGGTTGCTCGGGGGATGCTTCTTATCTGTAGTGGAGGTTGAGTGTCAATCGGGTGGCATGTGATCTCCTCTGGCGAGAGTGTTGGTGCGCGGGCGCCCAGCCTTATCTAGGTGCACGGACGGTGTCCGGCGACGAGATGATTGATGGGGTGTTGTCCCCGCGAGGGTGTTGCGGCCGCTCGGTCTATGGAGGCCGGCCAGGTCGGAAGGCGCTGGCGGCGGGAGCATTGCGGGAGCTGGCCGCAAGGGGCATCTCTTTGATGATGGGGCAAGTCGCGCGTGATTGAGGTTAGGCGGCGGCGTCGACGAGCTCCTTTGTCGGCGGTTGTTCGTCGATCGCTGCGAGTGCGTCGTCTTCGAGTTCGCGCAGGATGTGGTGAGCGCGACGGCAGAGTTTGCGGGCGACCGAGAGGCAGGCGCGGTTGTGGTCGATGCGCTCGACGACTTCGAGGTAGTAGGCGTGATCGGGTGAGGAGCGGCGGGCGGCGCATTGGGCGGCTTCGAAGAGGGCCCAGCGCAACAGCGCGGGACCCTGGTGCGAGAGGCGGCCGGCGGCGCGTTTGCGATCGGACTGCCAGACGGTGACGTCGAGGCCGCAGTGGCGGACCGCATCGTCGGAGCTTCTGAAGCGGCGCGCATCGCCCAGTTCGGCCAGGATCGCGGTCGCGGTCACCGCACCGACGCCATAGAGTTGCCGGGTGAGAGCGCGGCAGCCGGGCTGCCGGCGGGCGAAGGTCTGCAGGGTTCGGTCGAGTGGCGCGAGCTCGCGGTCGATCGTGTCGAGCATGCGCAGCGCAAGCGCAACCACCTCACTTGCGGATGCGGACAGCTCGACTGTGGCAAGGGCGCGACGCCCCGCAGTTGTGCGCGGCTTCAAGCCCGCCGGTACGCCTTGGTGGAAGAGCTGCGCCTGTAGCCGCTGCACCCAAGCGGTGCGCTGGTCGACGAGCGTCTTACGCAGCCGCACACGCGTCCGTAATTCGAGGATGTGCGCGGGAGGGATCCACGACTCGGGCAGCTCACCGGCAAGCATCAGCTCCAGCTGCAGAGCGCAGTCGGCGTTGTCGGTCTTCGCCCGCCGCTTACGACCGCGCCTCGCGGCCGTCTCTGCCGGATCGGCGAGGTGCGCCGTGTGCCCGGCACGCTCGATCTCTTCGACTACGAACCGCCACCCGGTCGTGGCTTCCAACGCGAAGTGAGCGTCCCGGCCCGCGAAACGCTCGAGCCACTCTCGCACCGGTGCCCGCGCCGCCGGACTGATCCGCCCACGCCACGTCTCCCCACTCGCCAGGTCGACTGTCTTGAACGTGATCTGGCTGCGGTGCACATCCAACGCGCTTACGATCTCCATCGGGACCTCCTCCGGCTCCGCGGTCTTGAACGACCCGCGTGACATAACACGCTTGTAAGGAGGGGGTCCCACTACATGTCATCTATGTTTGTCAAGCGTCTTGGTTGGCGTGTTCCAGTAGTCGGTAGAGGCTGCGGGCGGTGTAGCGTTTGAGTGAGCGGATCGCTTCGCGTTCGGTTTTGCCTTCGCTGACCCGGCGGTGGATGTAGGCGATTGTGCGTTGGTCGGCTCGGCGGCGGGCGAGCACGATTGTGTGGAGGGCGCGGTTGAGTCGGCGGTCGCCGCCGCGGTCGAGGCGGTGGCGGATCGTCTTGCCGGAGCTACAAGGGATCGGGGCTGCGCCGGCGAGACGTGCGAAGGCGGCTTCGGAGCGGAGCCGGCCGCGGTGAGACCAGGAAACGAGCAGCTGGGCGGCGGTGATCGGACCGACGCCGAAGTGGCTGAGCAGTTGCGGGGAGAGCTGCTGGACGAGGGTGGCAAGCTCGCGCTCGAGGGCTGCGGCCTCGCGGTTGGCGAGGTCGACTTGGCGGCCGCAGGAGCGTAACGCGAGCAGTGTGCCGCGCAGCTGTGGTTGCTGACCTGGCCGCGGGCGTAGCGCGACGCAGCGCTTGACGAGTGTGCGCTTGGGCAGTCCCTGAAGCCGCTCTCGCAGCTCGGCGGGCGCGGTCAGTACGAGCGCGCGCAGCTGGTTGAGGCCGCTGCGGCGGACCGCGACCGAAGCCTCGCGACTGACAAGCAGCACACGCAATGCCTCGCGCTGGCCGCCGCTGCGCAACTCAGCCTGCGGCTCGCCCGTCAGCGCAACGCGTGCGGCACGCAAAGCGTCCAGGGCATCGCTTTTGGCGCGGCCGCGGCTGCCGCTGCGTGCGGGACGTTCGAGCTCGAGCACCCGCTCACCTTGCCGCTGCAGAAAACGAGCGAGACCCGCACCGTAGGAACCGGTGCCCTCGACCGCCCACAGCCGACGCCCACCCCAACGACTCGCCAACCGAAGCGCCCGCCGATAACCCTCTCGGTTCGCCTCGACCCGCTCCTCGGCGATCAGCCCGCCCAGGCCAGCGTCAACCAACGCGAGCGCGTGACTATCACGATGGGTGTCGACACCGATCACGACGTCAACCGGCTCTGCAAACATCCCTACCACCTCCGCTTCGACGGGGGACAATTCCGGTGCCGGCCTGACACATCGGAACCGCACGCGGCAGGTCTGTGAGAAGTCACGCCACAAACGGCGGACAAGCTTCTGATCAAGCCAACGAGCGGAGCGCCAGGCCGGCGCCGGCCCACTCGCCCGGACGAATCCCTCGAAAGACACGTCCTCTCAGGGACGGTCAGACATTCCCGGAGTCACGAACGAGCACGGTCGACGCCAGCCTGACAACCGATCAAGACAGCAACGACGACTCTCACAGACATTCCCGGAACTGTGAGTGTGCGGGTGGTCTCGTCTGGGGCTGTTGTCAGGTTGGTGCCGGTGCTCTTTGTTCGTGACTCGATTCCCGAATGACCTCGCCTGCGGGTGTCTTTCTAGTGATGTGTCCGAGCAGAGAGGCCGGTGCCGGCCTGGCGCCCGCTTGCTGGCCTGATCAGAAGCCTGTCCGCCCGTTGTGGGCGTGACTCATCACAGTTCTGCCGCCCGCGGTCTTCATCCCCAGAACCGGCACCGGAGTGTGTCCCCCAACTTGGGCTGGAGGTGGTTCGGATGCTTGCAGATCAGCTGGACTACGTGATCGGTGTCGACCCACACCGCGACACGCATGCGCTTGCGATCGTCGACGTGCGCACTGGCGGTGTCGTGTTCGAGGCGACTGCGGTCGCAGATGGGGATGGTTACGCGTGCGTGCTTCGGCTTGCCGGTCAGCATGCTCCCGGCCGGCGTGCCCGCCGGCGGCGAACGAGAAGCGCTGCGGGCACTGACCGCTGCTCGCGAAGGCGCGGTGACAGCCAGGCGGGCCGGGCTCTGCCAGTTGCGCGGCCTGCTCGTCTCGGCGCCCGAGCCGCTGCGTGCGGAGCTCCGCTCGCTGACTCGGGCGCAGCTCCTGCGGCGGCTCACCGCGGTCCGTCCCGAACGCTGTCAGGACCCGGAGCTCCGCGGTACCTTGCTCGCGCTGCGCGCTCTCGCCCGTCGCGTCAAGGCATTGACCGTCGAGGAGCGCGAGCTCGCACGCGAGATCGAGACGCTCACCCGCAAGCTGGCGCCGCAGCTGCTCGACCAGCCCGGTGTCGGTCCGCTCGCGGCCGCGCAGGTCCTGATCTCCTGGTCGCACCGTGGTCGGATCAGCAGCGAAGCTGCATTCGCACGGCTCGCCGGCTGCGCCCCGATCCCCGCCTCCTCCGGGCGAACAATCCGACACCGCCTCGACCGAAGCGGCGACCGCAAACTCAACCGCGCGCTGCACATGATCCTCATCACCAGACGTCGATCACATCCCGCAACGATCGCCTACATCGAGCGACGCGTCCAAGAAGGCAAGAGCCGCCGGGAAGCGACCCGCTGCCTCAAGCGCTACCTCGCCCGCAACCTCTACCGACTCCTCGAACACGGACCGCCGCTGGCGACTTGACAAACATAGAAGCATCACTGGCGCAAGCGAGGCTTGCCGCCGCAGCGGGCGAGCTAACTCCCTACTGCGTCCTCGGGTAAATGCCACGGTTGCTGCCGCGCATCGAGCGGAAATAACAGCTCGACCGTGGCGTCCGGGACTTCGTGCGAGACAAGCTCGGCGGTCTCCGCGACGAGTTGTCCGAACTCTCGCGCCGCATCCTGCGCCGGGAGATGGACGAGAGCCTCGATCCGATCGGCAAGCTGAGGCGGCGCGACCGCCATCTTCGAGATCAGGTCGCGGGTGCGCTTTAGCTCGAACCGCGCGAAATAGATGCGGTTGATCGCAGCCAGCACGCCGAGTAAGTTGAACACGCCTTCCAGCAACACGTCGAGCCGCCAAAGCTCCGTGTCGCGACGAGACATCGCCTCGCCGTAATACCAAAGCGGAAAGAAGTTCCAGTGACGCCGGATCATCTCCAGCCGGAACGCTTCGGGATAACCACGGACACGAGTCTGCCACCGCCGGATCAGGTCATCGCCGTAGAGAGGCATACCTTCCGCAAGGCCAGAGAGGAACTTCTGCTTCGGAGAGGCAATGTCGTCTAGCTCCACGAGCAGCTGATCCAGGAGCCACTCCACGCGCTCAACAAGCGTGAAGCTCACTTCGGTTCGCACGCCGCCTAGCTGAAACTCCTCACCATTCGCGAAGTCCGTCGCCTCCCAGCGCCGCAGCGGGTTCTCTCCGCCGACCGCCTCCCGGATTGCTTCGACCTCCTCATTCGTCGGCACCCGCTCGACGTAGAACAGAAGATCCAGATCGGAGAAGCAATCGACGTTTCCTCGCCCAGTGGAACCCGCGAGCAGCGCGGCGCGGATGTCCAGTTGCGCTGTCGCCGCTTCGACGACGCGTGTCGCGAGCTGGCGGAGATAGGCCGTCTCCGGATTCACGCAAATGCCATCCTAAGTCGCGCGCAACCCCTCACCGCTCAGGGTGCATTGCTGAACATTGGCCCAGACGAGCCTGCTCCGGCCTGCTCAGCTGCTCGCCTCGCTACGAAGGATGGATCGGCGATTCCAGTGGACCCAGGGAACGTTCTGGTTCGTATACGTCCCAGACGCGATGGTTCGAACAGGAGGATCTATGCATTCCCGGCTCTTGGTAGCTCTCGCAGCAATCCTCGTGGCAGCAACCTTTGGGGCCGCCAGCTCGCGAGCAGACGGCTTGCCGGTACTCGGCGTCGACGCTGGCGCGACCGGGATTGCGACGCCTGGAGGGCACGACCGTTACGTGACGATTCCGGCGGGGTCGGACACGATCCTCGCCCGTGTGAGTAAAGACGGCGGCCGGATCCTTGGGTCGAGGCTGTTGCCGGGCACGTTCACGATTCCCGCCGTTGCCTACGACGGCTCCGCCGGCGGCATCTCGGGTGACGGCCGGATGCTTGTCTTGATCTCGCCGCGGGCGGCCTTCCCGCGCGCCGCGACGACGTTTGCATTGATCGAGACACCGCAACTGGCGCCACGGGGCCGGATCAGGCTGCAGGGCGACTTCAGCTTCGACGCGATCTCGCCAGGGGGAGCATCGCTCTACCTGATCCAGTACACCTCGGCGCTTGACCCGAGCCGCTACCTCGTTCGCAACTATGACCTGACAGCACGTCGCCTCGTTGCAGCGCCTGTCGTCGATCCACACGAGCCCGGCGAAAAGATGCGCGGCCAACCGCTCACCCGGGCGATGAGTCGAGACGGCCGCTGGGCCTACACCTTGTATGACGGAGCCGGCAAGACGCCGTTCATCCATGCGCTCGACACGCGCCGAGGCAGCGCACGCTGCATCGACCTTGACGCACTCACCGGAACCGACCTCTCGAGACTGCGGTTCAAGCTGGACGATTCGAGCGACGCTCTGCAGGTGGTCCGTGCGAACAAGCCCGTCCTCACCGTCGATCGAAGCGATTTCGCGGTCACCCTCCCATCTGCCGGTGGCTCGGCCTTTCCCTGGCTCGTCGTGCTCGTCACGGTCGGCGTACTAGGCGCGGTGGGCGCGGCGCTTTCGCTGTCAACAGCACGGCGCAACCGGCGTAACCGAAGCTCCCCCGTGGCCGTGCCTTAGCTATGCGCCGAATCGCTGCGATCCCGAGAGGGACCTCTCGCCGGGCACAGACCGTAGAGTCGGTGCGCTATGGCGGGCTCTGGACGCGATGAGCGCGCTTGGATTCGGGGCGCACAGTCGGGATCGGTCTCCGACCTCGAAGCCCTGTTCCGACACCATTGGCCCGGCGCCTACCGCGCCGCCTACCTCGTCGTCCACGACTCGGGCGCAGCCGAAGACATCGCCCAGGAGGCGTTCCTCGCGGCGCTGCGGAGCCTCGAGCGCTTTGACTATCGCCGGCCGTTCGGCCCATGGCTGCACCGGATCGTCGTCAACCGGGCAATCGACTGGTCCCGCTCCCGGGCGTTACGCCCCGAAGCAGCTGCAGAAGTCGAGCAGCTCAGCGCGCCCAAGCGCCCTGAGACCGATGATGCCGAGACCTTGGCGGCAGCGCTTGCGGAGCTTTCGCCCGAGCACCGCGCTGTGATCGTGATGCGCCACCTGCTCGACTACACGCCGGGCGAGATCGCGAAAGCGCTCGGCTTGCCGCGCGGCACGGTCAACTCACGCCTTCGCCGTGGGCTCGACGACCTTGCGGGAAGGCTCGGGAAGGAGCTGCGATGAGGCGCTGGCAAACGCCGGCACCCGGCGAACGCGAATCCGAAGAGCGCAGCTGGCACATCGTCCAAGCCGCCTATCAGGAGCGAATCCCGTCAGCGCGGCCGCGGCCATGGCGACCGGTCTTGGTGGCCGGCGTCGCGGCGCTTCTTCTCGCCGGGATCCTCAGCTCCCCGGGTCACGCCGTCTTCGGGTCGCTCCGTGAAGCCGTCCGTGGGGAGAAGCACGCCGAGCCGGCGCTGTTCGCGCTGCCGACCAAGGGCTCGCGGCTACTCGTGAACTCAGCCGAGGGAGCCTGGGTCGTCCAAAACGACGGGTCGAAGCGTCTGCTCGAGGGCTATCGCGACGCGTCATGGTCGCCACATGGCTTGTATCTCGCCGCAATTTATGGCGACGAGATCCGCGCACTCGAACCGAACGGCGATGTTCACTGGTCGATCGGACGCATGGGGCTCGCCGCTCCGAGGTGGTCGCAGCAAGGAAGCGGTGACGAGCGAGTTGCTTACCTGAGTGGACGCGGCCTCCGTGTCGTCGGTGGCGACGGCCGCGGCGATCGGCTGCTCGCACATGGCGTCACCCTTGTCGCCCCGGCGTGGCGACCGCGCACACACGACCTCGCCTATGTCGATGAGGCGGGCAGGCTGATCGTTCGAAACGCGGACTCCGGCGCCCTGCTGTGGGACGCCCTGGCTCGGCAGACACCGAGTGCGCTTGAGTGGTCTGGCGACGGTCGCTATCTGCTTGCTCGCGGCCCCAGCTCGATAACCGTGTTCGGCAACGCCGGCAAACAACGTCTTGACCCGCTACCGCCAGGCGCAGCAAGCGTGGTGGCCGCGCACTTCATGCCCGGAAGCAACGCCATCGCATTCGTCCAACGCAGCGCGGAGCAAAGCGTGCTCTGGTTCTATCCAGTCCTTCAGCCCGACGCGACCGCGGCGCGACGCGTGTTCGCGGGGGCGGGCAGCTTTGACACGGTCGCATGGTCACCCGACGGAAATTGGCTCGTGCTCGGCTGGCCGAGCGCCGACCAATGGCTCTTCATCCGCTCCGCGGCCGTCCGCAAAGTCATTCCGATCTCCGGAATCGACACCGCCTTCGGCCCTGGGGCACAGCCAACCGAATGGTGCTGCCCTTGAACACGTAGCGAGCGGCGGGGACCTCGCGCCCACTCTCGCTCGTATCCCCAACGATGGATCGCCGCCAATTCCTCGCGGGCGCCGTGACACTCCCGCTCGCCCTACGCTTTGGCTCCCAAGCATTGGCCGCCAGCAGGACTGTCGCGCTCGTCACCGCAGACACTCAAGCTCGCGTCGCGGTCGTCGACCTTTCCACCGGCAGGATCCTCCGTTCGATCGCGACCGCGGCAGGGCCCCGCAGCATCGAGAGCGTCAATGGAAACGCCGCTGTCGTATGCCACACAGCGCACGGCGTGGTGACACTGATTGAGCCAAGCCTGCAGACGCGGAGGGTGGTTGGAGCCTTTAAGGAACCTCGCTATACAGCTGCGGCAGCAAACGGACGACACGCTTTCGTGACTGACTCCGGCAGACACGAGGTCATCACCGTCGACGTTCTCCAAGGCCGGGTAGTAGCTCGTGTCGCGGTGGGCGGTCCGGCGCGGCACGTCTCGCTGGCTCCAGACAACAAGAGCCTCTGGGTCTCGCTCGGCTCGAAGGCCGAAGAGGTCGCGGTGCTAGAGGTGTCCCACCCGCTGAGGCCGCGGCTCGTGCGACGGTTCCATCCGCCGTTTCGCGCGCATGACGTCGGCTTCGCACCCGGCGGACGCCAGGTCTGGCTCAGCTCGGGTGACCACCGCGCGCTCGCGCTGTACGACTCGCGCACCGGCAGGCTGCTCACCCAGCTCCGTGCCGACGCGCCACCGCAACACATCACCTTCACCCGCTCGAACGCCTACGTGACGAGCGGCGATGACGGCACACTCCGAGTGCTCTCACTCGACGGCCGCGAAATACGCATGACGAAGGTGCCTCGAGGCTCCTACAACGTCCAACGTGCATCCGACTGGATACTCACACCGTCGCTCGACGAGGGGACACTCTGCATCCTCGACACACACGGACGCCTAATCCGGCGCCTGCACGTCTCCCCCTCGTCACACGACGCCTGCTTCCTGCTGGCAGCTTGACGAAGCCTGACTGCCATGGCTACTGCTTCCTCTGGCGCAGCTACCTCGGCGGGGTGCGCGGCCGGCCCGAAGTCGCCTATCCCTGACCACGCCGGCCCGAACGACGTCCCGCACTGCGCTGCTCGGCCGACGTCTTACGACACTTCTGTTTGTTGGGCTTGCGGTGGTCGGTACGGCTGGCTCCGCAGGTGGCGGGCCGAAGACGCAGGCCCGACGCCTCCAGCTCAGCGTCTACTTCCTCGTAGACCGTCAGAACGCCTCGCTCGGAATCCGGGAGACGGCGGAACGACGGGGGATGGAACCGGTTGCCAAGGCGGCGCTTCAACGGCTGCTGGCCGGGCCGCCCCACGGACACGCGGGACTTACCTCAGCAATCCCGGCGGGAACAAAGGCGCGCTCCCTGTCGATCGTTCACCAGACTGCCAGGGTGGACCTTGCCGGGCTGCCCTCACTCTCAAATGTGAGCGGTACGACGGTGGCTCGGATCGGAACACAGATCGCAAGGACCCTTATCGGGCTCTCTGGGATCACAGGCATCCGCATCGAGTCGAACGGCGAGCCGTGGAACTTTCGCCTGATGAGCGGCGGCATCTCGACGCGAGCGTGGGACTATCGGCTCCTCGTCGGCCTCTGGGTCGGAAACTTCAAGGCACTCCCCTAGCGTCGGAGAAACGGCTTTCGGCTGCGTAACGCGGTCACCCGACCGCGAGGCTCTTTCGCCTCACTGTTGACCAAGCCGCCTAATGGCGACCAATCTGGAGACTGTCCAAGAGTGCTCGAGCGGCGATCCGCATGGCGGGTGATGCGCGTTTGCCAATCCCGTAGTAGACGTAGAACGCTCGCCCCCGCTCATGGAACGTGATCTGGCCGCTGTCCGCTGGCGTGCAGAGACCACCCACACCCTCTCGGGGCGTCTGGAAGTGCTGCGGTCTCGGTGCAACCCGTCGCAGCATCCGCTTCCGCGAGGCCCCGTCTCGTTCTTCACTGAGTTGGACGTACGCGCCGCGAATGTGCCACTGCCGCTGCAGCGCCAGAGAGCAGATCCCATCTGAAGGCCATGGATGCCGGAGTCCGAAGCTGGTCGCCGTGAAAATGGTGATGGGATCGACGACGCCATTGATGCGGGCGGATGTGACATGCCATCCCGACGGAAGTACGAAGGAGAGTCGATCGCGTGCGTACACAATGCGTTTTCCGCCCGAGCCAGCCCGCACCACTCGGAAGATCCGGTCGTCCGTGATCAGACTTCCACCTCGGCCTCGGTAGCACGGCTCGCAATAGACGAAGACCTTGTACCGCCCCGGCGCAACACGCGGAACACGGAACCGAATCGTCCCGAACGTGACCGGCAGAACACGCCCGCTCATTCGACCGAGCCGGATCCAAGGCCGCCGCGACGGTGCTCCGACGGAATACGGCTCACAAACAGCGCCGCCGCGACAGGAATACCGCCTCGGCGCGAGCCGCGCCGGAATCATCAGCACCGGCATCCCGCTCGACCCCCGTCCGATGACCACCTGACCCGGCTTGCCTGCCGATGAGGTGAGCCGAGGCGGCCCAACATCCGCGCGTGCTGTCGCACAGAGCACACCAAAGAGTGCGCCGGACAAAAAGAACACGCGTCTCACGATCCCTATACGACGGTCGCCACCAGTGAAGTCCATCTCTCCGCTCCTGTTGCGGCTCTGCTCCGCCAACAGGTTCGAGGACATGTACGTTTTCGCGACGGACGACCTGCTCGATCGCGGCGAGGACTGGACTCGTGAACTGAGAGAAGCGGCGAGGTGATGAGCGCGTAGAGAGTTGCGTAAGCTCAAGTGGTGCGTGTCTGGGCGCTTATCGAAGTCGGAGATCGCGAGGCGATCGAGTTGTTCGTGCGCCGAGAGGATGGCGAACAGGCGCTTGCCGATTGCCTGAGCGACGAGCCTCAGTGGCGCGGACTGCTGCGGCTCGAGGAGATCGGGCTTGCGGGCGCGTCAGGGCTTTCGTTGAACCGAGCCCAGAGCCGCCCAGCAGCCCCCAGCGCCACGCTCAGGGGACGCACTGCGGGTACGAGCAGAGAAGCTTTGTAGATCCTGAGATCTGCCCAGAACAACGCGGTCTAACGGGCTTTCCTCGGCTTCAGAAGATGCGGAGTACCCTGAGAAAGTGACCCGGCGCTTTTCCTTACCTGTCGCCCTCGTCGCAATCTTTGCTGCCGGCCTGGCGGCGGCCTTCCTGAGTTCTGGCTCAGACGCGTTCCCGCTTCATCAGTCGGGATGCCACGGCGCTCACTCCTGCCCGTCCGACCACCACACCTACGTCTGGATGGACCCAGGCACGGGCCAAACGTGGGATTGCGTCGAGCCGGGCGCGCGCGAGTACGACCCATCGCGTGACACGATGACAATCGTCTTTCAGGGACTGACGTACTACTGCCGCTCGGGAGCGGGATCGCCACCACCAACGACGGCGCCGCCCACTACCACGACGACAACGACACCGGTTGGACTGCAATGCGGCATCGAGCGCTGGTCCGTCAAGACACTGTCTGACACTGCCGCCGCAAGCGTGAACTTCAACCCGGTAGCTACAACCGTCGACGCGTTGCGTGCACTTCCTGCACCTAGTGTGACCGCATCAACGCCGCGGATCGCGGGTGTCGAAACGAGCACGTACTCCGTTCAGGCACGGCTGGTCGAGATGACGCTTGAAGACGACCACGACATCCACCTCGTCATCGCCGACCCGAACAGTGGCGGGACGATGATCGCCGA
This sequence comes from Gaiellales bacterium, assembly GCA_038237145.1. GTDB lineage: Bacteria > Actinomycetota > Thermoleophilia > Gaiellales > Gaiellaceae > 3-1-20CM-4-69-9. Next base: position 13,819 of record JBBRZA010000033.1, on the reverse strand, counting down.
GTTTCCCGACCCGCAGTGTTCCGGCGCCGTGACCTCTGTGCGCGCCGTTGAGATGGCGGCGGCAAGGGCAGCTCTGATGTCCGCCGTAGGAGCACCTACGACGACGTTCCGATCACTCTCGGGCCTCGCGACGATTACAGGCGTGGGCTTCTTCGATGAGATCCACGGCCAGACCGGCGTTGCGCCCAACGGGATCGAGCTTCACCCCGTGCTCGCGTTCGCAGTCCAGGCCGCTCCACCACCACCACCGGTCACAAAGAGCCCGGTCTACGTCCCTGCTTTCAGTGGCAAGCTCGTAGTCAAGCCACGAGCGATGGGTCTCGGTGCGAGTTCGATGATCCGCCGGATTCACTGGACGACCTACGGGGGCCGCGTAGCGACAGGCGTTGGTCAAAGACTCTTTTACACATGCAAACCCGACTGCGCCCGAGGCAAGATCTACTGGCGCAAGTCGAAGTTCGGCGTGTACGACATCGGCGTCTGCCGAGGTGTGCGCGCCTATCGCAAAATGAAGCTCGGCCGCGACCGGTTTGTGATCAACCGTGACCTTTGTCCCGCGTAGCCCTTCGGGATAGCAGCAGTGCTCGACTACCTTGTGCGGCCCGCCATGCGCGCTTCATGCTTTTCGAGCCGCCTTCTCACCTCGCGCAGTTCCGCCCCGCAGTGAATCGAAGGCATCAGATCCGCTCGAGACGGAACTCAAGCGTCAGGTCTGCAAGGGCATCTTGAAGTTGGCGCAAGCCCGAGCTGCCATCCGCGACTTCAAGAACACGAACGGCTAAGAAGGCGCATTGCTTTCGCGCTGACGCTGTGGCGGCGGTGCCGGCGACCCTCATAACCCGTCAGGTCAGTTTGCGTCGACGAACGTAAGTCTTCGCCGGCGTGTCGACGCTCCAACGGCTTCGGAACTCAGTGCCTCGATCAGATCAAGCTCTGCCTGGTCGAGCAGCTCGTATCTCTCAAAGAGGTCGAACAAGATGCCTGTCATGGCCTCGAACTCGATCTCATCACCGAGTCGCCACACTCACAGTTCGCGAATGTCCCTTGACGGATTAGAAAAGCCTTGAGCCTTCAGGAAACGTCGCGCGCCAGTTGCCAGATCGCGCGGCCGGCGGGATAGAGGCGTCCTCCCGCATACACGTTACGTCGCGAGATGCAGATGCGGGATGGCTGCTGCCGAGCCCGCGGGCCTGCCCAGCGGGCAACGAAAGGTAGGCAGTGCCCGGGGCGTCGGGCACTGCGCGATGATCGGTAGCGATCGAACGCGAGTTGCACCGCAGCGATGAGATTCCCCGTGCCGGTCGGGCGAAGGGCGGTCAGCACCGTTGGTGGACCGTGGAAGGGTACTAGCCGCCGCGAGGCAGCGAGGAGGAGACGCGATGGCCCAAGGCGACCACACCGGCGCGATGTAGCTGTTTGGTTCCAGCTGGAGCACAGCGCACGAGTCGTGGCGTAGAACCGGCCCGGTATGGCCGGGAAACCGCCTGGACCGACCGGGTAGACCTTCACGTAGCCGCCGCGTGGCGTCGCCAGTTGAGGCTTGACGTTGTAGACGCTCGCTGGGTCATAGAGCATGACGGAGAGCACAGCGGGTTCGGGCTCGATCTTGATCGAGCGTCCGTCCGAGCCAACGACGATGAGCGCCGCAATACCCTTTGCAGCTACGTCGGTTGGCGTAACAGCGGCGAGGATAAGGAGGGCGAATACGGCGAGCAGCTTCATGAGTCTTCGCCCATAGGTACGTACAAACCCTTCCGTCGGGTCCGGTGCTCCGGCCAAGCACACACAAGGGACTCGCCTGCGCGAGTGTTCGCCAATGTCCCCCGAGCTAAGAGGTCAGGCGGGGTCGGCGCGGATGGTCTCCGGCTCAGCCAGGGCGATGCTCAACCGCCGACGGGCCGCCAAGACAAGCTGGAAGGGACTCCACCTGAAGTGATGTCGCCGTAAAGCTTCAGTCGCGTTCCGTCTCGATGAATCACCCCGATTACCCATTTCGTGCCTGCGCGTGAGACCACGGTGCGAACGAATGCGATGCGGGTGCTGTCTGGGGAGAAGGCGGGTTCGGTGTCGGCACGTCCGGGCCGGAGTGGCGTGAGGGCGCCTGAGCGTCCGTCGCGTGTCCGTGCAATCTCCAGGCGGTAATAGCCGAGGTAGGCGGGGCCGCTGGTGAAGGCGATCGTCCTTCCGTCCTTCGACCACGCGATTGCGAGCGGTACCCGTGCTAGCGGCCGGCTGATAAGCGCGTGTTGGTCCGTTCCGTCGGTCGAAGCGATGACGAGATCCACGCGATTCGGATGCGGTTCGACATAAGCGACGTGCGATCTGTCTGGTCCCCAAACAGCGCCCCCGCCGATCTGACCGAGTTGGATGGTTGCGCCGGTGCGAACGTCGACGATCGAGACCTCGTTATGGACGATGTGCGACGAGGTGAACATGATCCTCGTTCCGTCCGGCGACCAAGACAGGTCGGACTTGCCAGCTGGGTCTTGTACAAGCTGGCGCAGGCCTGTCCCGTCGGCATTCATGATCATCAGGTCGCGCGCCTGTCCGTGGTAGCCGGCTGGAACAGTTGGTTGTTCGACGAAAGCGATCCTCGTTCCGTCCGGCGACCAAATCGGATCTGTGTCCTGGAGGTTCGTGCGCGTGAGTCGGCGGAGGCCGCGCCCATCGGGAGAGACGATGTAGATCTGGAATGGCGCGCCCGTCCTAGCCCCAGCGAATGCCAGTCGTTGGCCCGTTGGCGCCCAGCTTGGATCGATCTGCTGCCTGAGCGCGCGCACGAGAGGATGCGCCGCACCGGTTGCCACGTTCAGCGTGTAAAGCTTCGGCGCCGCCCCGGCAGAGAAGACCACCTGGCCGCCTGGAGGCGACGCCGCCGCGTGTGCTCCGAAAGCACCAAGCAATAAGGCACAAGCAAATGGGACTAGAAGCCGTCGCATATCCAGTAAGACGATGGCGCCGCACGCAAGGTTTGAGCAAATACTCAGCCACAAGCGTGTGCTGTCGAAGGGTGAACGACTCCCATGCCCCTGGGAGGTGTCCTCACGACCGTGCCCGTTAGCCGCGCTCGGCCGCGTTACCACTCGAGCTGTGGACCCGCGCGAGGTCGCTGTGCGTAGAGGGAGCATGAGGCGCTTGCTGGGTTTGCTCACGGCCGGGTTCGTCGCAGCGCTGGTCTGGTCGGCCGGACTCGCGCTTGCCGGCGGCACGCAGGTGGCAGTGGCGGCGGTCGCCGGCCGCGTCTGGCTAACGAGCGGCTTCGACGTGATCAAGCTCGACGCTTTCAGCGGCCGGATCATGCGTCGATACAAGACGCGCTACACGTTTCCAATCGAGATCGGGGTCAGCGACGGGAATGTCTGGGTGAGCAGCGTCGCGAACGGTTTTGTCTCGGGCGCTCTGACCCGGATCCCGTTTGAGGCCGGCAGGGTCACGCAGCCGCTGCTGTTCCCGTCCCGGCCGCTGCTTTCGCTAGCGGTCGGCAGCGGCACCACCTGGGCGCTCGTCGGCCCTTGGGCGTCCCTGGGGTTGGCCGCCGTCGATCAGGCCACCGGCAAAGCGACGCTCAGGCCGCTCCGAACTCGGATCGCCTGGATCGCCGCGGACAACGTTGGCGACACACCCGGACTCTTCGGGGTCAACGCGAAGGGGCAGGCCGTCCGACTCGATCGGAGCGGCCGCGTCGCTTGGTTCGCGAGGACCGACACGATCCAGAGTCCCCCGGCCGTCGGGCTCGGACGCGTCTGGGTCGCGAGTCGCACGGGCCTCTACGCCATCGACCCAGCGAGCGGACGCTCGGAGACATACATACGCATCCGCGGTGCCGCGGCCGAACTGACGATCGGCGGCGGCTATCTCTGGATGATCAGCTTCCGCGAGACCAATGCCGGTCAGCGCTATCAGCTGTTCAAGATCGACGCGCGCACGGCACGCGTGGTCAGGCACACGAAGCTGCCAGGTCCAGTCGGACCGATCTCTTTCGGCAATGGCTACCTCTGGATGGGTCGCGCCACGCCGACCGTCAGCGTGATCCGAATAGACCCCAACACGCTGAAACAGCGGCTCTTCGCCAAAAACCTCGGCTAGCCGCAGCCCCCACGGCTGAAGTCAGGGCCAACGCGCTCCTCCACGCTTCCTTGTGGCGCGCGCTCAAGCGACATCGCGAGGAGACGACGAACGCGCACAGGTTCATCGCAGTGATCAGTCGGACACACGTCATGAGCCGAGCTCGTCGAAGGTAGGACGTTCGGCCCCTGCGCGGATGGAGCCTTTATGGAGCCCGTTGCAACTGGTGGCAACCGGCGGCAAATCCCCAAGCCGAAAACTGGCCAAAACGAGCCAAAACCGTTGCCGTGCGTTGCGCCCGCTCGCCTGAGACGTTCATGGTAAGGGGGTCAACGGTTCGAGTCCGTCAGAGGGCTTAGACAAATGGCCTGGAATTTGCCGGCCTTTGTTGTCAACTGAGACACTCGATCGAAGGGGCGTCACCGATGCTGGCGTGAAGCCGACGACGGCATAGCGTCGCCCGTTGTAGGTGACTTCGTCTCCGATCCGCATCGCCGCCCTACAGCGCAGAGTCTTATTCGCGCTCGCTACTCACTCTTGGTCTGGTAGGCGAGGCGTCAATCTCGCGAGGTCGGCGGCGCGAAGGTGGGCGATCACGGCTAGCACGCGCCGGTGGCCGTCCTCGCGGGCGGGCAGGTCGAGTTTCGTCAGCACGCTGAGCACGTGGCCCTCAACGGTGCGCTCGGTGAGGGTGAGGCGGCGGGCGATCGCGTTGTTGGTCAGGCCTTCTGCCATCAGCGAGAGCACCTCGCGTTCGCGATCGGTGAGAGCGCCGAGGGCGTCGCGTTCTCCGCCGACGAGTGAGGCCACGACTTGCGGGTCGAGCGCGGAGCCGCCGCGCGCCACGCGTTCGGCAGCCTCAAGGAACTCCGAAACGTCGAGCACTCTGTCTTTGAGCAGGTAGCCGAAGCCGCCCTGTGAGACGAGCCCGACCGCGCCGGCCGACTCGACGTGCTGCGAGAGGACGAGTACCCCAACGTCGGGGTGGGTGTCGCGGATCCATTGTGCCGCCCGGATCCCCTCGTGGGTGAACGAAGGCGGCATCCGAACGTCGACAACCGCGAGGTCAGGCTCGTGCTCGCTGACCGCAGCGCGGAGACGATCGGCATCCTCGACCGTCCCGACCACCCGGTGTCCGGCATCCTCGAATAGCCGGCGAAGGCCTTCTCTGAGCAGGACCTGGTCCTCGGCGATCACGACCCGCACGGCAGCTCCATAATCACCACGGTTCCCTGGCCGGGCGGGCTGTCGACGCTCAGGCTGCCGCCGAGAGCGGCGACGCGGTCCGTCATCCCGCCAAGGCCCGAGCCCTCGGTAGGACACGCGCCGCCGACTCCGTCGTCGCGGACGCAGACCAGGAGGCTGCCGTTTTGCCTCGCGGCGGTGACGGTGACCTGCGACGCTTGCGCGTGCTTCGCTGCGTTGGCGAGCGCCTCACTGGCCACGAAGTAGGCGGCGGTCTCGAGGTGATCCTGGAAGCGCTCCTCGGTCGCCTCGACCGTGGTACGCAGCACCGAGCGCGACGCGAGCTCTCGCAGTGCTGCGCCCAGGCCGTCGTCGAGACGCGCGGGTCGGACGCCCCGGGCCAGCTCGCGCAGCTCCTTGATCGCCTCGCCGAGCTCGACGACGGTGGCGTCGAGTTCGCCCGCTTCCCGGCTTGGCGCCGGCAGCTGGCCCTGGATGTGGCGGAGCGCAAGCCCGATCGAGACGAGGCGCTGCTGGGCTCCGTCGTGGAGGTCCCGCTCGAGTCGCCGGCGTTCCTCGTACCCGGCGGTGACGATCCGCGCCCGCGACTGCTCGACCTCTGCCAGCCGGCGCGCCACCTCCGCACGCAGACATCCGATCTCGACCGCAAGCCCGGCCGCTTCGATCACGCTCTCGAGCAGATGCGGGCGCTCGGAGAGCGCACGGTCGTGAAGCACGGCGCCGAGCAGAAGGCTGCCGCGGCGCACCGGAGTCAGATCGCGCCGCGAGTCGGGCGCCACCCGGGCCGGACGTCCGCACGAGTCCACGTGCTCATCACTCTCGGGCAGCCAGAAGAAGAGTTCGAGGCTCGGGTCACCGAGCGCCTCGGCGAGCACGTCGCCGGTCGCTTCCGGCGCGGCACGGCCGGCGCGCAGCTCAACGAGGTAGCGCTCGACCCGTCGTAGTCCTTCGTAGCGGGCGCGGCTGAAGCGCCGATCCACAAGTCTCTGAACCCGCGAGCGAAGCGCCCCGAACGCGAGCGCCACCGCCAGCGTCGCGGCGGCGGTCGGCAACGTCGACCCCGCACCGAGCGCCACCCCCAGCGTCAGCGACACGGCCGCGTAGGTCAGGGCCAGGAGCGCGCTCAGCGCAAGATAGACCAGGGTGCGGTTGATCAGCCGGTCGACCTCGTAGAGGCGATAGCGCATCACGGCGACGCCGATCGCCAGCGGTATCGCGAGCACGACCAGGACAAGACCGATGACGGTCGCGGTGTCAGAGCCGCTGCCGAGGAGGGCCTCCACCCAGCCCGCGACGACCGCTGCGGGGATCAGCGCCGCCGCATAGGCGAGTAGCTTGATCTGCGACCGCTCGATGCCCGAAGAGCGCCGCAGCCTGATGCCTACGGCGAGCGCCGCTGCAAAGAGACTCGCGAGCATGCCGAGCGCGCCGATCGTGAAGGGAGCGATGAAGATCGCCTCAGGAAGACGCGGTAGCGGACTCGAGACAGCCTCGAACGGCTTCGCGAACGAGCCTGGTCGAACAAACGAGAGCAGCAGAAAGAGAGCGAACGACGCGATCGCTGCCCACGCGATCGGCCGCCACCGCGGCGAGGGAAGCCGGCCGTCGGGAAAGACGAACGCGATCGCAGTGAACGCCGCAAACACCGTCGGCCAGCCCGACTGATCGAAGAGCACCGCCCACTCGGCTCCCGGCAGCGACCCAGGCCGCTCAAGCAGCCCGTAGGTCGCGTAGTTGGCCGCCACCCCGTTGAGGGCAAGCACGAACCCGTTTCCGAGCAGCAGCCAGCCGATCGGATTGTCGCGGCGGCGAGTGGCCACCACCAGTCCCACCCCCGTTGACATCACGACGGCGAGCGGGAAGACGAACGAAAGCCACTCCGGCTCGGTCGAACGGGAGGACAAGGCATCGAGCAGGGACGCGGCCGCCATGACCCCAACGGTCAGAGAGACGACAATCCAAGGTGCGACCCGCGCGGCGCGCATTCCGGCCCATCATCGCCCGCCCGCAGCGTTCCAACAACCGCGCCACCACTCTCTCGAAAACAGGTGCTCGCACGTGCCCAGGTCAGGTGCCCGCAGCGATGTGCCGCGACCCTGGCAGTCATAGGTTCGAGAGATCCGACCCACTCTCGAAGGGAGCACCATGGAAAGCACCGTCAAACGCCCCGCCGTCGATGTCGGCCCGCAGCGCGCAAAGCCCGGGCTGGCCCTGTTGCTGGCAGTGCTGTCAGTTCCCGGCTCGACCCTCGCCTGGGACCTACCTGCGGGCGGGCTGTGGATCGGCCTCCCGCTCGCCATCGCCGCGATCGTCGTCGGGATCCGCGCACGCCGCCAGGTCGCTGGCGAGGCCCGGTCACGGATGGCGCTCGTCGCGATCGTGCTCGCGCTCTTGGCCATCGGCCAGATGATCCTCTTTGTAGCCCTCAGTTAGACCGGGATTGATGCGGCCGGCCGAGCCCTCTGCTCGGCTCGGCCGACATCAAGTGGGTGCACGCGCAGCCGACCGGTCGCTCAGCTCTGCAGCGCTGCTCCCTTTGCCGAGGACGTTCTCGCACACGAACCCAGAGGAGATATTGATGAGAGAGAAGCTCACACGCAAGCCCAGCATGGTGGCGTTCGCGCTGCTCGTCGGCGCTTCCTTCGGCCTCGCAGGCTGCGGCGGCGTCGGCAACAAACAGGCGGCGACAACGCCGACCAGGTTCGCGATCACGGCGAGTGAGGCTGGCAAGCAGTTGCGGCTCTCCGTCCCGAAGTCGGTGCGAGCCGGGCTCGTGACCGTCGAGCTCGCGAATACCGGCAAGGCGTTTCACGAGGCCCAGCTCATTCGCCTCGAGCCCGGCCACACGCGCGAGGACGCGCTGAAGGTCATTGCCGCCGAAGGGGCGCCCAGCCCCGGCTGGATTCACGTCGCCGGCGGTACCGGCCCCGCACCGCCCGCGGGCAAGCGCTCGGCGACACAGCGACTGCGGCCTGGCAACTACATCGCCTACGACGCGCCCTTCCAGAACGAAGGTAAGGGCCTGAAGTTCGGGCTGGCCTCATTCAAGGTCGAGGGCCCGGCCGACGACAGCGGCGAGCTGCCAAAGGCCGTGGCCAAGATCGAGGCGTACGAGTACGGCTTCAAGGCGTCGGGGCTATCCGTCGGCAAGAACACGATCGAGTTCTCGAACACCGGCACGGAGCCGCACCACGTAATCGCGGTGCCCTACAAGTCCGGCGCCACGCTGGCTCAAGTACGGAAGGCGTTCAGGCGAACGGGAGGCGCCGAGCCACCGCTCGACTTCGCGAACGTCGCCTACACCGCCAGGATCGACGGCGGTGCAAAGCAGATCACCCAGCTCGACCTCGCCAAGCGGGGCAAGTACGCCCTGCTCTGCTTTGTCAGCGATCGCAAGGGCGGCCCGCCGCACGTAGCAAAGGGGATGATCGCCGAAATCACAGTGCGCTGACCGGCATCACCGCATCCGAAGAAACGCGGCGCCGACACCATCTCCGGCCGGTGGGGGCTCGGCGCCGGGGCTACTCCTCGACACGCGGAGCCCCAAGCGGTCGCCGTTCAGCTGACGATCCTCGCTCAAGGGATCCCGCCGGGTCTGGCGCAGATGAAGTCGGTTGCGTGCCGGAGTATGGAGCCTTTATGGAGCCCAGCGGGCGCAACCAGTGGCAATCAGCCGCAAACGCTCAGTCCTCGAAAACGCCTGAAACAAGCCAAAACCTTTGCCACCAGCTGCCACCGGTTGCCTGAGACGTTCCATGGTAAGGAGGGGGTCGACGGTTCGAGTCCGTCAGAGGGCTCTGCAAAAGCCCCGCTCATCGGGGCTTTTTCTTTCGGCTGGACTTGCATGATCTACAGCGTGCGGTGGGTATGGAGCCCTTTATGGAGCCTTCAGGTCGAGAACGCCCCTCTGATTAGCCGCGCTCGCCCGACTGGCGAGCGCGGCCGAACAACCAGCGGAGGTCGCTGAGCGCATCTTGCGGCGCGCGACCGAGGAGAGTCCTCCGCCACAAGACGAACGCAAGCGGAAGAAGAGAGGCGAGCGCGAGGAAGGGACCGAGCGCGCGGCCCCGGACGCTACGCTCTTCCGCTCGCGTCGGCCCTCGGCCGAGCGCCGCACGTGCGGCGCGGCCGGCTCCGTCGAGCTCACGCTCGTCGAAGCTTTGCCCCCCGGCGGCCTCCGCGAATGACGTGAGCAATTGTGCGCTCGTGGCGTCGGGACGATATCGCTCCGGTGCCCCATCTTCTCCGTAGACGCGCTCGTTAGGCGCCCAGAGGTGGACGAGAACGAGCTGGATGTGACCACGGCGGAGCGCCCTCGCCGCCGCTTCCGCGTCGAAAGGTCGGCTCTCGCCGTCAGTGAGCATGATCACGAGCCGTCGCGTCGCCTGGGGTGTGAAGAAGCCGTCGCTCGCGACAGAGGTCAGGGCCGGTAAAAACGTCGCGTTCGGAGCGGCCTCGAGCGGGGGAACCTGGAGGACGTCCACCACGCGGCGGGCAGTGGCCTCGAACGTCGGCTCGTCGGCGATCGGAAAGAGGTTCGGGCTGATGTGGTCGGTAAGCGTGGCCACGCCCGCGGGGATTTCGGGGAGCCCCGAGCGAAGCTGCACCGCCGCCGTCCGTGCACGGCTGAGGCGTGTCTGAGCGTCCGGCGACCCGGCTGCCAGCATCGAGCGCGAGATGTCGAAGACGAACATCGCTTCGGCGTCGGTGCGGATCCGGCGGTTTCCGGTGTCAGACGCGACGACCGGTTGCGTGGCCGCGGCGGCGAGTAGGACGACGCACGCGAACGGGGCGAGGGCGAACGCAGCCTCACGCGCGCGGGGCGGCGGTGCAAGGCGGACGACCACACAGGCCCGGACGAGGCGCCGATGCCCGAGCACGAGCGCCGCGAGTGGCAGGCCGGCAGCGAGGACGACGAGCCCGCCGCGGGGCGTGAGGAAGGTGATCACGGCGAGCAGGTTCATCAATAGTCCGTCTGCAAGGAGGAGCTGCTCGGCCCTCCGGTTTGGCCGCTCGGGGATCCGCGGACTCCCGACGTGCTCTTCACCTGGGCCTGGTAGACCTTCTCCGCTCGCAGAGCGCGCAGAATAAGCTCGAGGTTGAACTTCGCGTCGTCGTTGGCCGGATCGAGCAGCACTGCTTGAGCGAACGCCGCAACGCTGTCACTCTCGTCGAACCCGACTCCGTCCGAGGCACGGCCGTAGTAAGCGAGGACGCCGAGGAGATCCTGTGCCTGCGAGGCTTCCCGTACGTTTGAGCCGGTCCCGACCCGGACGAACGAGCCCCCGGCAAGCGCAGAGGCGGTCGCGCTCTCCTCGTAGCTCGTCCGCCGCCCTTTTTTGAAGTACCAGATCCCTTGCCGCAGGTCCCGATCGTCCTCGACGTCGAGGATGCGACGAGCCGGATCGTGCAGGAGCATCGCGCCGACGTCCCACTTCGGAGCGGTTGCGGTCGCGCGGCTCAGCCCGGCGTCCACGGCGTCGAAGCGATCGCTCACCTCGCGGACATCGGCCGCGAAAAGCCCGAGCATCGCCGCTACGGCCGTCGAAACGAGCGCGGCGACGAGCCATGCCGGCCTCATGCTGTCGACCTACCCTTTCGCCAGTTCAGGCGGGCGCTCCACAGCTCGTTGAGCCCGAGTAGGAGCGCGAACAGGACGACCGCCGCCACGGGGCGACCCGGAACCTCATGCGAGGAACGAACGCCGGCGCTAGAGGACTCCTCGAGCCGCAGCGGCGCCCTCGTCACTGGTGCACGGAAGATGCCCTCGAAGAGGCCCAGGTCCTTCGGACTGGGACTGACGGCGATGACCTTGAGCGGGATGCGGGCGTTCCGGTATCCGACGAGGATCTTGACGAGCGGCTTGAGGTCTTGCGGATCGTCCTGCAGGTCGCTGATCAGGAGCACCGCCGGATGTTGGACGCTGTACTTCCCGATCAGGACCCGCGCGAGTTCGAGACCGGACGAGATCTCGGTGACGCTGCTGAAGAATCCCCACGGTCGCGGCGCCGAAAGATGCCTGGACGACCCCTTCGGCGGCGTGAAGAGGCGCGCGAGCGGCTTGAACGCGCTCGCGGCCGAGCCGGGCGGAAGCGCCTCGTAGGCCGTGGCGGAGAAGATCACGAGTCCGTACCGGGCGTGGGACGCTGCGAGCTGGAGGAGAGTGTTGTGGATCCGCGTGTACTTGTCCACCGTGATGCTGGACGAGACGTCCAGGACGACGATGCCGGCCCTATCCGTTGGTAGGAACGACGGCGGGGCCACCGTCGAGCGGCGGACAGAGAACGCGGTCGCGACCACCGCTGCGATCAGTCCTCCGGCAAGAAGTAGACGTAGTGCGGCCGCGCGGCGCGCCGGGCGGACGAGCTCCCGCGTGCCCGGATAGGGAATCGCGCTCACGAGCGCCCTCGCAGCTCGTGCTCGATGTGTTCGACGAGTCTCTCGGTGGAGGGAGCAGACGGCTGGGCCGGCGACCACGCCAGTGCGACCGCATCCGAGGCGAGCTCCTGGTCCCCGCCGCTCCGGAGCGAGCGCGCGAGGAGCCCGAGCGCCTTGCGACGATCGACCGGTGTCCGCGACACCGCCTCGCGAACACGGGTTAACGCGTATTCGATGGCGGAGAGCGGACGGCCTGCCTTCGGCGCCAGTCGCCCCCTGCGAGCGCGTCGAACCTCGCGGGCGACGAGTGCGACAGCCAGCAGGAGCAGAGCAGTCGCGGCGCCCCCGAGAACGAGGGCGAGGCCCGTCGGCGACACCCGGTACGACACGGGCGGCGGCTCGAGCTCTTCGCGAAGAGAGGCCGAGTTGGCGTCCGCGCCTCGGGTACGCGAGCGGACTGTGATCAGCGGCCAGCGGCCGGTGGTCTCGAGGCGCTCGCCGTCGCGGGAGCGCGCGAACGCCCGCAGGCTCGGCAGGCGCTGCTTCCATACGGTCTTGCCGCCGACGCAGCGAACCTCTAGACACTCGAGCCGGAACCGGAACGTCACTGTCGCGACGTCCCCGTCGTGAACGAGGTCTCGCTCGATCGCTCGGAGGAGCCTGTAGGGAGTGAACTGCGTACCGATCCGCACGGAGGCAGGGTCGACGCGCCGACGGTCTACCGACACGTCGACGCGCGCCGTCAACGGGTCGCCGAAGCGGACGGTCACCGGAACGAGCGAGGCACGAACGGCCAACCCGCCGGTCTGTGCCACCGCCGCCGGAAGGACGAAGAAGAGAGCTGCCGCGACGAGAGCAGTGCGCACACTCACACGCTTCGGACCCTTCTGGCCCGGCGCGCCCCCGCCCACTCTACGAAGGCCCACTCGACTGCGGTCACCTCGTGGGTCGAGAGTAGGACCCAGTCGAGCCCCATGGCCTCGAGCTCGGAGACGAGCTCGTCCCGCCGGCGCTCGTTCGCTGCCTTCAGCCGCCGAACCTCTGCGCCGGAAAGACGAACCCCCGCGACGTGCCCCGTCGCAGGATCGGCGAGTGGAAGCGTCAGGCCCGCGAGCTCAGGAAAGCTCTGCTCCCACAGCGGATCCTGGACGATGACCGGAACGACGTCCCAGCCGAGCGCGAGCGAGCGCAGCCACGCCTCCCGCGGCGGCGGCGCGAGGAAGTCCGAGATCACGAAGATGAACGTCCCGAACGAGACCCGGCCCCGGAAGCGGGCGAGATAGTCGAACGCCCACGAGAGGCTCTCCTCGGGAGCGTCGAAGGTAACCTCCGCCGCCAGGCGCTCGTCGATTTGCCAGGCGGAGCGACTTCCCCTCGGCGGCAGCCAGAACGGCTCGGTGTCCAGGCTGTCGACGCCGGCGTAGTCCAGGTAGCCGGCATTTCCCTGTGCCGCCAGGGCGCTGGTCACGATCGCGTCCGCGGCAGTCTGCAGGACGAGCGGCTTCCGGAGCCAGGGGAACTCGGGCGGATAGAGCGACATCGAGGCGCGCCGGTCGCAGAGCACGATGGCGCGGGGCGCCTCCTCGGCGTAGTGCTCTCGGACGATGAACTCGTCGGCGCCGCGCGCGGAGGAGAGCCGGGCTGAGGCGTGCCAGTCGATCGAGCCGACGTCGTCCCCAACCTGGTAGGGACGGGAGCTCGCGACGTCCGAGCCTCGACCCCGCCTCGATCCATGCTCCATCCCGAAGGGAAGCCCCGAGAGCCGGTGCCGGGGAACGAGATCGAACATCTGAGCCCCCGGGTCCATTGGAGCCCGGACGGCTAGCCGGCGGTCGCGGCCGTATCGCTCCGCCAATCGGGCTCGAGCCGCGGAGCGAGCGCGATGCATTGCGAGCGGAAGCGCTCCATCGTCTCGTGCGCAGACAGGTGCCGCGTCTCAGCCAGGAAGGACGGCCGGAAAACAATCCGGTGACCCACCACGGGCAGGAAGAGCCCCTCGACGTCCTCCGGGATCACGTAGCCGCGATCGTTGAGCAGCGCCCACGCGCGCGCCGTCTGCTCGAGCACAAGACTGCCGCGAACCGAAGCACCCACTGCGACGCCTTCGACGTCGCGGCTCGCGCGAACTAGCCGAATGATCCAGCGCTGGACGAGGTCGTCGACGTAGACG
>JBBRZA010000032.1:0-31161 GCA_038237145.1 Gaiellales bacterium | reverse complement strand
GGTCGATGAAGAAGAGCACATACAGGCGTCCGAGCCAAAGCGTCTCGACGGTGAAGAAGTCGCAGGCGATGATCGACGCGGCGTGGGCACGCAGGAACTCGCGCCAGCTGAGCTGGGCGCGAGCGCCGGCCGGAGACATGCCGCCCTCCCGGAGGATCTTGGCGACCGTCGTCGCCGAGACTCGATGACCGAGACCCACCAGCTCACCCACGATCCGCTGGTAGCCCCAGCGCGGGTTCTCACGTGCGAGGCGCAGAACCAACTTACGGAGCTCCGCCGATACGGCGGTCCGACCCGGTGGCCGTCCGGCGTACGTCCACCGTTTCCGTACAAGCTGGCGATGCCAGCCAAGCAGCGTGTCTGGGCGAATGAAGAACGACGGCCGGCTCGCTCTGCCAAGCAGTCGGCTGGCCGCAGCCAGGAACACCCGGTCTCTCTCGTCTAGCCGCGGACGAGTGACCTGGCGGCGAAGAACCCCGAGCTCGTGTCGCAGCACGACGATCTCGAGCTCCTTGAACTCACGCGAGCGGAAACGCAGCGCCGCGACCGCCAACGCACGACGAAACAACAGATACAGCAACGACACCGCCAAGAAGCGCCCCCTCCACTCGAGACCGAAACAACACGACTCTACGGCCGCGCGGCCCGTCCGACGCACCGCGTCGGGCGCCAGACGGATTTACGTACCCCACGCGGGCCCGCGTTTGTCGGGTCGGGTGAGAGCAGCGCGAGTCCGTGGTGAGGGCGCTCGCGGTTGTAATGGGCGGCTCACTTGCGGGATGGCCGCCGCCAGACGATTCGGAGCTAGTTTTTTGCCGAGAGGCGCGACGACCGCGAGGGCCGCAGCCTGGCCAACATAGCCGCTGCCACGGCGAGCCGGCGCCCGTGCCGTCCTAGCGCCTCTGAACCAGGTTCCTCCTTTTGGAGGAAGCGGAAATTCCGTCTCCCGGCCGAGGCAGGGAGCGCGCCCGATACGTAGCGTGACGGCCGTGATCGAAGCGGAGGGTCTGTGCAAAGGCCCCGCCCACGGCTCCTGGGAACGGATCGACGGCCGTTCGTATGCGACGACGATGCTGTTCTTCCGATTCAACCCGCAGACCGGTGCCTTTCTCGGCACACAGAAGGTGAACCGCACCATGCGCCTCGCGCAAGACGGGCAGACGTTCACGGCGGTCTCGCTCGCGGCCCAGTACGACCCCAACGGCATCCTCACCTCGGTGGCTTGCGCGCTACCGAGACAGGGGAGCGAATCGACGTCGAGCGCATCGTCGACCAGCCGTAGCACCTTCCTCATGAACGAAGGAGACACCTTGTCGCATCGATCCTCACGCTCAAATCTGATCGCGGTCACGGGTGCTATGCCGCTGGCGCTGCTCCTCACTGCAGCCACAGCGGCACTCGCCCAGCCGCGGACCGAAAGCGTTTACGCCAACGGCCAGACCTACCAGATCAACACCGAAGCGGGGATCGTCTTCGACGCCTCGCAGGGCGTGCTCCAGCACGCGTCACCGATCTACATCATCGGCTTCCCTGTCGCAGCCGGGACGACCGGTCCGATCACGTTGCCGTCCGGTTACCAGCCACAGAACAACGGGCTCCCTTCCCCGATTCCCTACCACGACCACGTCCTCGTGGCGGCACCAGGTCAGCCCGGCTACGGCGCCCCCCTCAGAGTCGTGCAGCTTCGATACACCTGGGCATACGCCTACAGTGCTGCCTTCGTCCCTGTCCGGAGCTATGAGGAGCTGGTGGCGGGCGAAGCTGCCGGCATCTTCGAGGCAATCAATCCCGGTGCCGCCAATCCGTACGAGATCTGGACGACTACCGTGCTGATCCGCCCGATCGTCGCGTAACCCAAAGCACACGTCGGGGAGCAGCAGCCGTCCTTGAGTCCTCCGACGCTGCTGCTCCCCGGCGAACGAGTTCTCCCCGCACGAACATCCAGGGCCAGACAAGCTGGTAGGGGAGGCGAGGCGCACCTGCAGCGTCTCGCCGGCCAGAGGAAATTGAAGTCGGAAGGCGGAGCGCAAACCTGGCACGGCGTTCACGCCGGAGCTGTCGATGCGCCGACTCGGTATCGCCGACGCGCTCACGCTCGCGTACTACGAGACTGACAACCGCGTCTTGCGCGACATCGCTAGCGAGTTTCCGCGCGTGCGCGTAGTCCCTGTCTCGCCACCAGCGGCGTGCCCGCTAGCGGCTCGTCGGGTCCCGATCTAGGCGTACCCGCGGATGCGTTCAAGGTGCACTCATGAACACTCGCGCAAGCGAGTTGGCTATTGCCAGACCTTAGCCGGAGGGCTTTCTGCGGCGAAGCGCCCCCGTGCACGACGCCGTTACCTGCACGCTGCGGGCGAGGAGAACGGGAAGTGGCGCTCGGTCGACGTCCGGGAGTCCGAATCTGCGTATCACCGGTTCCGTGATGCTCGGCTCATGCCCGCTGTGCGAGAGGCGATGGGCGAGGAAGCGGTCGCGGCTGGGCGTCCGCCTCAGGAGTCGTTCGAGATCAAGCATCTCGTCAAGCCGGATCAACCCTTCTGGCGGATTGTCATCTACCCCACAGCCTTGGCGACACGTTCGTAGTCGTTCCAGGTTGCCTGTTGAGCGGTCTGAATCACTACCCAAGCCATTCCTCGTCCTCCGTCCTGCGTCGAGTGCTTTCCACTGCAGCCTGTCACGTTCCTTCGGCCACCCGCAAGAGTCAGGCCGAACTCTTCGGGGGGACATTCTTGAACGCTGGCGCAAGCCGCGTCACTCGCGCACCGTGCCCTGTTACAACGAGCCGCCCACCGTCGTACGCCGGACAGCCGTCCCAACGCTCGGAGGCTCCGGGTCGGCCCAAGCCGCCATGCGCCGCGTGTCCGGCCCGCGCCCGCAGAGCCGAAGGGGAGGCGAGTGTTCCTGAGGAGGGGCCGCCACGGCGGCACAGCCTCTGGCAGCCGTAGCGTCAGCGGGTCGCGGAGGCAATCACGTGCGTCATCAATGCGAGGAACCGCCCGATGTCAGCTCGCCGCTGCTGCTCGGCGAGCCACTCCTGAACGGCTTCGGGGCCAAGCGCGTCCGAGGCCTGCTGGGCGACCGTGCCAACGATCAGCTCCATCGACTCGGAATCGGCAAGCGCGACGGTCTCTGCTTCGACTTCGACCTCCCGGAATCCAGCATCAATGAGCCGCGCACGATGTTTTAACCCTGCCCGCCCGTCCACGAGCGAATCGGAGAAGGCGCGCACAACAGCGCGGGTCGCCGCTGCGTCATCCGAGTCGATCACGAGCGCGTCCCAGTCCTGATCGACTAGCACGATCCGCCCGCCTGAACGCAGGACACGCCACGCCTCGCCGAGCGCCGCTCGCGCGTCGTGCAAATGCTGATACACCCGCTCAGCCCGATACCCGGCCATCGAGCCATCCGGCAAAGGAAGTGCCTCGGCGTCCCCGTGAAGGACCGTAGCCGCGGGCACTCGCTTGCGCGCCCGGGAGACCATCTCCTCGCTGACGTCGATGCCCGTCGCCTGAACGCCAAGCTCTCCAAGCTCACCCAGGACCGTGCCAGTCCCACAGCCGACGTCGACAACGCGATCCGCTGCGGTAAGCCAAAGAAGGTCGTATGAGCGCCGCCGCCTCGCCTGCACGTGTGGTTGCGCATCCACCCGTTCGAGGAAGCGCACGAACCGAGCTGCGTCGCCCGTCGCGTCGACAAAGTCGAAGCGGTGAAGATCGTCGAACGCGCCGGACACCGCACTGAACATTCACACAAGCGCACGCCGCTCGCAATGGGTGCAACCACTCCCAGCGGTTGTCTCTGGCGGATCTCCCGGATCGAAGCGGGCGCTGTCAGGTCGAGTGAGCCGGTGACTCTTGACGCGAGACGCCTCGTATTGAAACGGCCCGAGCGGTTGCTCTGGGTTGCGCGCAGTGTGGAACGGGAGCCGACGCTGATCGGAGGGAGCGCCCACTACTCGCGGTAGCGCATAAGGCTTCCTGGCCTCTCACCCAGTCATTATCCGGTCAGGGTGTATTCGGAGCACTGGCCCAAGTCAGGCCACTCGCGCGGGAGTCGAGACCGAGGCCCTTACGAACCGGCTCTCCGCCTCAACGCGAGCCAGATTGCGACGACGGCTAGGGCGCCCACGAGTCCAGCCCCGATTAGGGGGCCCAAGCCATTGCCAGCGACGAGGTATGCAATCGCCAACCCGAGTACGACGGCATACACGATTGCGTTTCGCATCCCGCCGAGTACGAGAAGAGTCTGGCCGAGACGGGACGGCTCTCTTTGCGCACAGCCGCGAATTGTCAGGCAGGACGATCAAGATGATCGTGCCCGCGACAAACATAGATCAGCGCTGCACCAACCCAGTCGGTTATTCCGCCGCCCACGACGGCCACCCTAAGCCCATTTGTAGGTCGGTCGGGGGCGGGTGACATTTCGCGAACACTGGCCCAGCCGACCGTCCGTTGCCTCGACTGAACGATGCGAGACTGACGGGGTGGGTCGCCGGAGCGGTCAGAGGACCGAACCGAGCCGGCTGTTCCGCAGCGACGACGGCGGCGAGAACTGGCGCGAATTGGAGGCACTGCTCGAGCTGCCCTCGCGCCCGAGCTGGAGCTTCCCGACCAGGAGCAGGTTGCCTAGGCGCGTTTGAAGGGCTGGCATTCGGGCTTCCGTTGGAGGATGATGTTCGGGGCTCCATCGCTCGGCAGTGCTGCGGCTCGGACGAAGGGAAACGATGGCCGACAGCATGACCGTTCTCCGGAAGGCGGGGCCGCCCGGGACGAAGCGGAACATCGCCGTCCTCGGCGACGGCTTCACGGCAGCCGACCAGCCCGCGTACAACCAGTGGGTCGACGACACGCTGATCAAGGGCGTGTTCGGACACGACTACTACTCCGAGGACGCCTCGGCGTTCAACATCTACCGGGTCAACCTCGAGTCCGTCGACTCGGGAGTGAGCGTCCGGACCTACGACGAGAAGGGCACCGTCGACCCGAGCGACGACACGATCGCCTCGGAGACGATCCGCAACACCGCCCTCGGGATCATCTTCAGCGGCTCGTGGTCGCACTGCTGGCTCGAGTACGACGCCAACACCGAGACGCTCCTGCAGGCCGCGCTCAACACGTGGGTTCCCGATTGGAACGAGCTCCTCGTCGTGCTCAACAACCCGAACTACGGCGGCTGCGGCGGCAACGGGCGGGCGCACGTGCCGATGGGCGTCAGCTGGACCGTGATCGCCCACGAGTTCGGCCACGGCATCGGAGGGTTCGCCGACGAGTACTCCGTGACGGGGAACTACACCAGCGGGGAGCAGGGCTGGATCAACTTGACGACGATCACGAACCGCGCCACGACCAAGTGGCACCAGTTCATCGATTCGACCACGCCGTTGCCGACCGGGGTGGGGGCGGCGGCCAACTACAACCAGGGCACGCGGCCGCCCGGCTGGAGCAGCAACTTCGACGTCGGGCTCTTCGAGGGCGGGGGCACGATGAACACCGGCATCTATCGGCCGGTCGAGAACTGTCGGATGAACGGGAACACGCCGGAGTATTGCCCGGTCTGTTACACGTCGATCAAGACCAACCGCGACCACGAGACGGACCACCACTTCCGCGGGGCCCACGCGGGGCGCTTCTACGGCGGGGCCTTCAGCGACCTGCTTCTCCACCACGGCACGTCCATCCAGCTCTTCCAGAGAAGCGGCGCAGGGTTCGCGCACCGCTTCAGCGGCGTCGAACGGGTTCCGGGCTCCTGGCAGTTCCAGGCCAACGACCAGATCGTGGTCGGCGACTTCAATGGCGACGGAGCGGACGAGGTCGTCATCTTCAACGGGGTCGACTGGGCGATCCCCTACCTCGGCCTGCTCGTCTCCGACGGCGCGGGAGGCCTGAAGTTGGTCGCGAGGTACGACGGCGACATACCGGGCTGGGGCGGCTTCGCCCGCAACGACCGCTTCTTCAAGGCGGACCTGAACGGCGACGGCCGCGAAGATCTAGTCGTCTTCAACGGCGACGACTGGTGGATAACCTACGTGGGCTTGCTGCGCAGCACCGGCAGCGGCTTCTACCTGACCAATCGCTACGACGGCGACATCCCGGGCTGGGGCGGCCTCGCGCGGCACGACGAGCTGTTCGTCGGCGACTTGAACAACGACGGGCGCGACGATCTGGTCATCTTCAACGGCCAGGACTGGACGATGGCCTACGTCGGGCTCTTCCGGGCTGGGGCATCAGGGGTGACCATGACCGCCCGTTACGACGGCGATATCCCGGGGTGGGGTGGGCTCGCCCGGAACGACCGCTTGATTCTGGGAGACTTCGACGGCGACGGACGCTGCGACGTCTTCATCTTCAACGGAGACGACTGGTCGATGCCGTACCTCGGCATGTTCCGCGCCAGCGGCAACGGGCTCGCCTATGTGAACCGGTACGACGGCGACGTGCCCGGCTGGGGCGGAATGGCGCGGCACGACCGGTTCTTCCCGGCGGACATCGATGGCAATGGCCGCTGCGACCTCTGGGCCTGGAACTACCAGGACTGGACCGAGGAATACCTCGGTCGGATGATCTCCTCGGGCACGGCGCTGAGCGCCGGCTTCATCGGAGACTGGGTCGGCGAGTGGAACCTGGGCCCGCTAGATGCCTTCGAGGTGGCGCGGTTCAGCGGCAAGACCGGCCAGCCGCAGCTCTACGTCCACAACACTGACTGGTTCGGGGTGATCAACGGTCGCCGCGGATACAGTCTCGACCGGATCTACCACCGGTGGATCCGCGATTACCGGTACGGCCGGAACTGGTGAGGAGGCGGTCGTGAAGAAGGCAAAGCGGACAGCAGCGATCCGGCGGGACGAGAAGCGGCCGAGCAAGATGGCCGTTCCGCCCGAGGGCGTCGACATTCCCGAGGCCGAGATCCCGACGTATCGGGGCTCCGCCAAGACCAACAAGAAGCCCAAGTCGCCCGAAGGGCGCCGAGCGGAGAAGGTCAAGCCGCCGCTCGAGCGGACGAAGATCCGGCGACCAGGAAGCAGCTCCAAGGAGGTCGACTTCGGCGAGCAGCGGCCGAGGCGCGGCCGCGGCGCTGGCGGTTCGGATGGCGAGCAGTATGTCCGGCTGCGAATGCGCCTGAGCAACGGGCGGCTCTCGGTGGTCGACAGCCACCTGGTCGATGGCCCTCTCGGTCAGGCGACCGGATTTGCTGGCAGCAACGCCTACGAGGTGACGCTGGGCGACCGGCTGCTACACGCGGGCGCCCTCCCGGATCTGGGCGTCCAGCGATCGTTCCCGAATCCGCAGGGTCCTCCGGACCAGCACGGTCACTACCTCACCGAGCGGAGCGTGTACGAGTTCACGGCCCGGCTACCGGTGGCGGAGCTGACCCCGGATACGATCGGGGAGATCGCGGTGCGCCTGCACCGGGTGAAGGAGGAGGCACGGGCCGACCGGATCGGAGAAGCGCCGCTAGGCGAGCAGTTCGCGCGGGAGATGCGCCCGGTCGCCGAGCTCGTCGGCCTCCCCGACTCGATCCTACCGGACGCGATCGAGAAGCGCGGGGGGCGCACGCCGAGCGCCTGAGCGCCGACGAGTGGGTCGTCCGCGCGGCGCTGGACGGGGTAATACGCGTTCGTCTCGCGCCGGCGTTTTCTAGGCAACCGGTCTAGCTTCGCGATAGGAAAGCAGCGGTCTACGCGCGACCTTATGTAAACGAAGGGCAGAATGAGTGACGCCCCGCGCTCGGAGTGGCTGTGGGGTGCGTTAAATCGGTTCGGTGCGAGGAGGCCCCTGGCTCCCGCGTAGGGTCGGTGTCCCGCCCCGCTGATCTCAAGGAGTTGTCTGTGTTCTGGTCGCTCGTCTACCTCGCGTTGCGCTGCCTGTCGCAGCTCGTGCTCCTGCGCCCGCGGTCGGAGGGCTTCAAGGAGCTGGAGATTGTGGTGTTGCGGCATGAGCTGTCGGTGCTGCGCCGCCAGGCAGGTCGGCCACAGCTGCGGCGGAGCGACCGGCTCTTGCTCGCGGCGACGAGCCGGCTGCTGCCCCGCTCGCGCTGGGGCTCATTCCTGGTGACGCCGGCGACGCTGCTTCGGTGGCATCGGCGGCTCGTTGCTCGCCGCTGGACATACGCTCGTCGGGCCGGGCGGCCGCCGGTCGGCGGCGAGATCCGCGAGCTCGTTCTTCGTCTCGCGCGCGAGAATCCGCGCTGGGGCTATCAGCGCATCGTCGGCGAGATCAACGGGCTTGGCCTGAAAGTGTCGGCGACGACCGTCCGGAAGATCCTCCGCGAGGCGGGCATGGGTCCTGCCGGTGACCGTTCCGGCCTATCGTGGCGGACGTTCCTGCGCCAGCAGGCACGGAGCATGCTCGCGGTTGACTTCTTCACCGTCGAGACGATCTCGCTGCAGCGCCTCTACGTTCTCTTCTTCATCGAACTGGGCAGTCGGCGCGTCCACCTGGCCGGCTGCACTGCCAACCCGACCGGCGCCTGGGTCACCCAGCAGGCGCGCCACTTCGCCTGGACACGCCATGAGCAGCCATCGCGCTTTCGCTTCCTGATCCGCGACCGAGACAGCAAATACACCCTCGACTTCGACGCTGTCTTCGCCAGCGAAGGCATCCAGGTCGTGAAGACGCCGGTGCGCGCGCCGAAGGCGACGCGAACGCCGAGCGCTTCGTTGGCACCGCCCGCCGAGAATGCCTCGACTGGCTCCTGGTCGTGAACCGCCGCCACCTTGAGCGCGTACTCCGTGTCTTCGCTGACCACTACAACGCTCCATAGGCCGCACCGATCCTCGAACTCAGGCCGCCGGCAGCGATCGGATGCGAACGTCGCGTCGCCTCCTCCTCATCGTCCCTGACGCGGCGCGACCGCCTCGGCGGACTCATCCACGAATACAGCTACGCCGCCTGAACTGAGTTTGCGCACCCCACACCGTCGCCAGAGCGATCTGCTTCGGGCCACGACCTCCGAGTGCGGCTTCCATCCGCTGTAGGACGCTGTCGCCCAACCGGGGCTACACTCCGCACCTGCTCTTGCCGAAACAGGTTCCAGACCGTGCCGCGAAAGAGACTCGAGACGAAAGGCTGCCGCGATGCACTTGAGGAAGTTGATCGTTACCCTGGCCACCTTGGCCCTACTGTCCGGAGGCGCCGTCGCGGGGGCAGTCGCAAGCGGCTCGACGCCGACTCCGGCGGCGACCACTACCTGCTCGGATCAAGAAGGCCAACAGGGCGGAAGCGATGAGCAGGAAGCCGCCACCGAGGTCGAGCAGGCCGCTACCGAGGTCGATCAGGAGGCCGCCAGCGAGCAGGCTGACGACCAGGCCGGCGACGATCAGGGCGACAACAACGACGACCAGGGCGAAGACCAGAACTGCGACGGCTAGCGTCTCCGGCTCTCCCCTCCCTGGAGCGCCAGAGCCGACGACCGTAAGCGGCCGCCGCAGAGGCTTGAACCCATGGTGGCGGATGGGTCTCGCGACGCTGAGCTGCCTTGCCGCGGGCGCGCTTTCCCTCCCCGCCCTCGGTAACGCCAGCGATGCAACGCTGCGGGCGACGCTGTCGCAGTGGTCGCACCGAATCGCACTCGATGCGCATGGGATCGGTCTCAGTGCAGCGCGGCGTCACCCGCGCCGGATGATCCGGAGGGCGCGGCATTTCCGCCTCGAAGCACTGCGCGCGCGGCACGCCCTGGCTGCGGTGCAGCCCTCGAGCGCTCGGGGCCGTCGGGCGACGAGGCTCGCGCTCGCCGCCTTTTCCGACTACGCGATCGTGGGGCGGCAGTGGGCGCTCAGTGGCCGAGCGCGCCTGCGCGGTCTCAGAGCGGCGGCGGTCGGCCATGCACGCCTGGCCGCACGGTATGCCCGCGCGGGAAGCCGCCTGCTGCTCGCGGCGGGCAAACTGCTTCGGTAGACGCGCTGAGCGCGACGGCGGGACCCCGTGGGGTGCATAAACTCGGCCGCGCGGCAGGGCACGTATAGGCGGCGCGCGGGATGGTCGCGGTTAGCGTGGCGGGCCCCGTCTTCTGGAGGTGCTCTTGCCCGTGTCGTTTCTGTATGTCCTCGCATGCCGTCTGCTCGAGTTGGTGGTGCTGTTCACGCGCCGGGAGCGATCGAAGGAGCTCGAGATCCTGGTGTTGCGGCATGAGCTGGCGATCCTGCGGCCGCAGGTGAGCAGGCCGCAGCTCGCGGCGCGCGACCGGCTGCTGCTCGCAGCGCTCAGTCGGGTGCTGCCGCGCCGCTGCTCGTCAGGTTGAGCGCTCGATGTGCCGGTGGCCGTTGTAATGGTCGACGAAGCTCGCGAGGACGCGCTCGAGATGGCGACGGTTGAGGATCAGGAGCCAGTCGAGACACTCGCCTCGGACGGTGCGGACGAAGCGCTCGGCGATCGCGTTCGCCTTCGGCGCCCGCACCGGCGTGCGGACGATCTCGATGCCGTCGCTTCTGAAGACGATGTCGAAGTCGCGGGTGAACTTGCTGTCACGATCCCGGATCAGGAAGCGAACCGGTGTTGAGCGCTCCGCTAGTCGCCAGGCCAGCTGACGGGCCTGCTGGGTGACCCAGTCGCCGCTCGGGTTCGTCGTGCAGCCGTAAGGCCAGTAACGATCGACGTGTCCTTACATATGGGCCGGGACGGTTTGCGGCGACGCCCCGGCCCTACTCAACCGTCGCTCGGTGCCTGCTCGAGAAAACGGTTCGGCGCTGGGAGCGTTCGGTTCGCCGCCAGCCCCCCGCTGCAAAGAATGGGAGCTGAAGTCGCGGCCAGTCTGACCGACAAGCCGAGATTGCGGGAGGCGGCGGTCGCGTGCCGCCCCCCGCAGTTACGTCAGTCGTCTACGGCAGGCGGCTGAAGAGCGCGCCTACCTCGGACGGGCAGCTGACGATGAAGCCCGTCGCCTGTACGGCCGCGATGATCTTCGACGGCAGCTTGCCCATGTCGAAGGCGTCCGGGAACGGCGAGTCGCCGTTGATCAGGTTGAGGTAGGCCGCATGGCGCGCCTCGACGGTGGCGATCTGCGCCCCGGCCTGCAGGTAGTCGCCGAAGTCGACGTAACGGATAGCGCCGTCGTAGGCCATCACGCCGGTGTTCTCGAGCAATTGCGCGGTATCGATGAACGACTCGACGCTGCCGAGCGCCGAGGAGAAGTCGAACGTGCAGGCCCGGACAGCGTTCGAACCGAGGGCGCCGACGAGGAAGTCGACATGCGTGACCTCGTGGTTGCGAATGTCGGTCAAGTAGCCATACGCGTTGCTCCGAATCCGCCCGCCGAAGCCGGCGAACACGCCCGAGCCGGTGATATCACCGCGGCCGAACTCCGCGGAGCTTGCGGGGACACCCGTCGTCCCCGAACCGCCGAGCGCCTCGGTGTAGAAGCTCGCCTCGAGGTATTCGAGCGTGAGGGCGAAGTTGAGAATGTCGAGATCCGGGACGCTGTCGCTGTGGCCGGCGCGAGCCGGGCCCGCGACTGCACCGAGCAACGCGCCTCCGCCGAGCACCGCCGCACCACCGACGCCCGCCTGCTTGAGGAACGACCTCCGTGTCTTTCCGGCGTTGACGCCCTCTACCGCGGGCGTGTCTCGCTCGATTGACTCGTGCATTGATCTCCCCTTCCGGCGACCGGGGTTGAGGACGAACTGGCGGTCGCCGAGACTGATTCGCCGAGCAACCCGTTTCGGTTCACCGTACTGGGAGGCTCTCCGACTTCTCAAAGAACGACTCTGCGGACCGTGGCGATCCCGGATCCGTAGAGATGGCTGCCGATAGAAGATGCGCCGAGAGCTCGAACCTCGAGCTCCTGGGTTTCGACTGCCCGGAGTGTGCTGAGCGGGAGTTCGGCGAAGCGCAGCGGCAAGAGCGTGAGCCCGACGTGCTGCGGCCCCGCACCGGGCTCACCTCGCGTGCTTCGCTACGGCGCGATGCGCATCCTTTTCATGCCGGCGGGCCGCCTGTATTGACCGTGATCGACGGCCTGCCGGCGGCAAGGACCCGCACGGGCGTGTCGGAGCCGTTCCTTCGCTGGACGGCGAACAGATCGTCTTCGCAATGGGTGGCACGGGAGGCAGGGCTGACATCTTCGTCATGAACGCAGACGGAACCGAGATCCGGCCGCTCCTGCAGCACGCGGCCCCCTGTGGGGTGCGCAAACTTGGTTTCACGCGGCAAGGCCGTATTCGTGGACGAGCCCTCCCAGGCGGTCTCGGCGCTCGACGCCGGCCGTTGGTGGGCGAACGACACGGAGCTTTCGTGTGGTCGGATCCGGCGGCGCGAGGTTCAGTGAGCGGTGCGGCCTGTGGCCGTTGTAGTGGTCGACGAAGACGCGGAGCACACGCTCGAGATGGCGCCGGTTCACGATCAGCAGCCAGCCGAGGCACTCGGAGCGTACGGTGCGGACGAAACGCTCCGCGATCGCGTTTGCCTTCGGCGCTCGCACTGGCGTCTTGATGATCTCGATGCCCTCGCTCGCGAAGACCGTGTCGAAGTCGCGGGTGAACTTGCTGTCGCGGTCGCGGATGAGGAAGCGAAGCCGCGACGGGCGCTCTGCGAGCGTCCAGGCGAGCTGACGGGCCTGCTGGACGACCCGGGCGCCGGTCGGATTCGTCGTACAGCCAGCCACGTGGACGCGACGGCTGCCGAACTCGATGAAGAAGAGCACGTATAACCGCTGCAGCGAAACCGTCTCGACGGTGAAGAAATCAACCGCAAATATGCTCTTCGCCTGCGCCCGCAGAAAGGCACGCCAGGAAAGTCGCCGCGCTCGCCGCCGGGACCGAGCCCCGCCTCCCGCAAGATCTTCCTCACCGTCGTCGCGGAAAGCGTGATACGGAGGCCATGCAGCTCGCCGACGATCCGCTGATAGCCCCAGCGGGGGTTCTCGCGCGCTAGGCGAAGCACCAGCGCGCGGATCTCGGTGCCGATCGGCGACCGACCCGTGCGACGGCCATATAGGTCCAGCGCTGGGCGATGAGGCGCCGATGCCACCGAAGCAGCGTTGTTGGCGTGACGAAGAACGAACGCCAGCGCGATCGCGGCAGCAGCCGACTCGCCGCGGTGAGAAGCAGGCGGTCGGCTGAGGTCAGCTGCGGTCGGCCTGCCTGCCGACGAAGTACGGCGAGCTCGTGCCGGAGCACCACGATCTCAAGCTCCTTGAACTCCTCCGAGCGCGGACGAAGCGACGCGCGAGCGTGAACAGGCAGCGCAACACCAGGTAGCAGAACGACCAGAACAAAGACCAGATCCTCGGGATCAGCGGGACGGGAGCACGACTCTACGTTCGGGATCCGCCTCCCAGCCCTTGGACCGGGTTAACGCACCCCACAGGCTACTTCGAGTCGACCAGGATCTCGGTCTTACCGTCGGGGTATTGAACGAGGTAACTCGTCGCGCTGATCACGTCGACGACCAACCACCGTGGCCGGCCTTCTCGATCGAGCTTCCCAGGGAGTCGATCGCCGACGGCCAGGGGCGCAAGTAGCTTGCTCACGTGCGAGCCATCGACAAGGCGTTCCGCCTGTTCATACGCGGTCGACCATAGCTCGACCCCGAAACACTCGCTCCGACGGCCCGGGACTTTGGGTTCAGCGGGACACGAACTGCGAGGCCTTGGAACCTGAAAGCTCCATAAACGGCTCCATACCCACCGCACGTTCGCCCTGGAGCAAGTCGATCCGAACAGAAAAGCGTCGACGTGCGGCGCTTTTGCAGAGCCCTCTGACGGACTCGAACCGTCGACCCCCTCCTTACCATGCGCTCCGAAACCGTTGCCGTTGGTTGCGACCGGCTGCCGTTCGGCCTGTTTGAGCCGTTTTCGGCGCCGTCTCGTTTGCGACCAGTTGCCAGCGGTTGCGTCCGCTTGGCTCCATACATGCTCCATGCTTGCCGGGTGGAGCTCGCCGCCGTTGTCGGTGCGAGCTTTCAGCGATTGATCATTTGCTGTGTCACGGACGTTTGGGATTCGGCCGAGGATTTTCAGCGCTTCGTCGACGAGCGGCTGATGCCGGGAACAAACCAGGCAGGAATCGCGGGCGAGCCGCAGGTCACGATCCTGCCGGCGCACCGGATATTCGCTCCGGCATTCGAAGGGGCGCGCGCCTAAACAAGCCGCCTCTCTTGGGAGCCCACGCGCCGGAAGGGGCCCGCTAGGAGGCGGGCAACGTGAACGAGACGCGCGCGCCGCCGTTGGGGCGATTCTCGGCCCAGATCCTGCCGCCCTGGGCCTCGACAAGTCCGCGCGCGATTGCGAGACCGAGGCCCGAGCCGCCGGGCGAACGCGCTGGGTCGGCGCGCCAGAAGCGATCGAACATCCGCCGCAGCGCCTCGGGCGCGATGCCCTCACCGGAGTCCTCGACGCTGACGGTCACCGCGTCGGATGAGGGTTGGACGAGCACGGCGACCGAGCCGTCGGACGGTGTGTGGCGCAGCGCGTTGGTGAGCAGGTTGAGGAGGACGCGCTCAACTTTCTCTGGCGCGCAGCGCACAGCCAGCGCCCCGTTGAGGTGCGTCTCGAGGCGCACGTTTCGTCGCTGGGCCTCCGCCTCGAGGCCGCGCACGCACGACTGGACGAGGCCCGCAAGCGACGCCTCCTTCAACTCGAGCGTGAGTACGCCAGCGTCGATCCGCGCGAGCTCGAAAAGGTCATCGACCAGCGTCCCGAGCGTTCGCACCTGCTCCGCCAGCGCCTGTGTGTACTGCTCAGGCGTCGCGACCCCGTCCTCGACCGCCTCGAGCATCGCCCGGATCGCGGCGAGCGGGGTTCGCAGATCGTGGCTCGCCCAGGCGACGAGTTCTCGGCGGGCGTCGAAGAGCTCCTCGAGCTGCGCCGCCATCCCGTTGAAGGCCGTACCGAGCTCGACGATCTCGGTCGGGCCCTGTTCCGGCGCACGCGCGGACAGGTCGCCTAGCGCGAGCGCTGCCGAGGCGGCGCGCAGCCGATCCACGGGTGCCGTGATCGACCTGCCGATGAGCAGGGCGGCAGCGATCGCGACCGTCGAGGACGCGGCCGCCACGGCGAGGATGACGACGTCGGCGCCCATGTGGAACATCGCCACACCCGAGAGGAGCACGGCGGCGAGCGGAAGCGCGACCGCAAGCAACGCCAGGCCGGCGAGGCGCGCACGCACGCTCGGCAACAGCCGAAGCGCCAGGCCGGCGGCGAGCCCGGCGGCGAGCGTCGAGGCCGCGACGATGAGGGCGAGCCCGATCACGGGGAGAAGCGGTAGCCGACGCCCCAAACCGTCTCGAGGTAGCGCGGCCGCGCGGGGTCGTCTTCGATCTTCTCGCGCAGGCGCCGCACGTGCACGGTGATCGTGCCGCTGTCGAAGGCGGGCTCGTAGCCCCAGACGCGGCTCATCAGCTGGTCACGCGAGAAGACGCGACGTGGGTGGCGGGCGAAGAACCAGAGCAGCTCGAACTCCCGCGCCGTGAGCTTGAGCGTGCTTCCACGTTTTCGCACTTCGCGCGCGCCGGCGTCGATCTCGATCTCACCGATGCGAACGCGCTCGTCTGGTCGGTCGTTCGCCGCAGCGCCGCGGCGCAGGACGGTGCGCACACGCGCGACGAGCTCTCGCGGGGAGAACGGCTTCGTCACATAGTCGTCGGCGCCAAGCTCGAGCCCGACGATGCGGTCCGCCTCCTCGCCGCGGGCGGTCAGCATGATCACTGGCAGCTGGGAGCGGTCGCGGATCCAGCGGCAGAGCGCGAGGCCGTCTGTTCCGGGCAGCATCAGGTCGAGGACGATGAGATTTGGCCACTCCCGCTCCAACAGCTCGCGCGCCGCGTCCCCGTCTCCCGCCTCGAGCGTCGCATAGCCCTCGCGTTGCAGGTAGCGAACGACCACATCTCGGATTGCGGGCTCGTCGTCGACGACCAGAACCGTCTCCATAGGCGCATTGTGCCCGGAAGTCCTTACAAGACTGTGAAATCGAGCCGCGCAGCAGCCTGTCGCTGGGCACAACGTATGGGCTCCGATGTCCGGAGATTTCACCGTCTCGTAAGGCCGGCGTCATGCCGGCGTAAGCGCCGGCACGTTGAATTAGGTCACGAGGGCGTGGATCGTCCTCGTGCCACCGCGGCCCGTTACTCCGCGGCGGCTTTGAATCTTCCTGGGAGGTAATCGTGATCGCGAATGTCCAAAGAATTCGGACCATCTGCTTCCTCGCATCGGCGCGCTCGCTCTCCTCGCGCTGGTGGGCGGCTTCAGTTCTTCCGCCGATGCTCGAGCCGGCCGGCAGGCCGCGGACGCTACGAAGACGCTGAGCACGCTGACCGTACGCAGCACAAGGTACGGCCGCATCCTCCTTGACGGCCGCGGCCGCGCCCTGTACGCGTTCACCCGCGATCGCCGCGGCGGAGGCAGCCGCTGCTACGGCGACTGCGCGGCGAAATGGCCGGTCTATGTCGCGAAAGGACGACTGCTCGCCGGTACAGGCGTAAAGCAATCGCTCATCGCCACGAGCCGCAGGCGCGATGGACGGCGGCAGGTCACCTACAACGGGCGGCCGCTCTATTACTACATCGGGGATAAAAGCGCCGGCCAGGTCTTGTGCCAGAACGTCGCCGAGTTCGGCGGCACCTGGCTCGTTGTGCGGCCGAACGGTCAGCTTGTGCGGTAGCCGGATACCCGTGCGACGCGAGAGTCGTCGCTGCGTTTCCGGCTGAAGGCGAACGGCCGAGCTCCTACCGTGAAGATCGGGATCGGCAAGACAGAGTCGCCTGTAAGCGCCATTTAAGGCGAACGTAAGACCAGCGAAAGACTCCAGCCGTAGCGTGGCTGAAACGGACCAAGGAGGTCTCAGGATGCGCTTCACGCTTCCCACGCTTCTCGTTGTTGCGGCGGCGCTGCTGGTGGCGATGCCCGCAATCGCTACGACAGGGAAAGGCCAACTATTCCATGACGGGTCGGTGGTCGGAACGGTCGTCACGCCGGCGCCGATCGCAGCTGGCGCCGGACTCGATCCTTTCTACAACGTGACGAACGGTGCCGCGGGCCAGCTCGGCATTGCTGGTGTCGCACCGGGCGACGGCCCCTATCACGGCGGCAGCTGGCAGGTCTATCTCGTCACGTTCAACGCCGTAACGCCGTACCTGCTGACATCAGACGAGGCCGTCTTTGCGGCCAGAGACGCCGGCGACGTCACAGTCACCCGGGCAGGTGGCGCGGACTTCCGCTGCCCGGTTGTCCAGCCGTAAACAAACGATTCGCGTCCGCTAGGCAGTAAGCGGGGGATCTTCCTCGCCCGGCCGCTTGCCAGGCGAGGAGCATCCCCCGCGTTGAAGGATCGGCGACTCTCTGGGCTAGCTCGTCGCCTGAAGGGACGGGCGGCCGCCAGCGCGCAACGAGTGGCACTACCTGCCTGTGTTGCCGTAACGAGAAGACTCCGGAGTCCCTTTGTAACCGCGTATTGAGTGGAGCTCCGGTCGGGAGAGGCCGCCTACGCCGTGAAGTGTCGAACGAGGTCATCATCGATGCGTCCGCCGACCGCGTCTGGGATGTTGTCGCCCATCGATTCGCGCAGGTCGGCGAGTGGGCGACCGCCATCGCGCGTCTCGCCCGAACCCTGCGGGCGCCGACGCGGAGGCGCCTCCCGGCGGCCGAGTCTTGCGGGGGCGCTCGCACCCGGAGCGCCTCGGTGGAGGTGCGCAAAGGCCCTCCTTGGGCGGCTTTCGATTCGCGCTGCAAGCCGAACGACGCAGCCCGCTCCGGCTCTAGACGACGTACGCGCAGCCGTCCCAGTATGCGTGCACGTGCTTGCGGCGACGCCCTTTCGCTTCGACGACGAGCTCCTCGGGCTCGCCGAGCCGCTCATCGAGGTAGAGCTCGATCCCGTCGGCGTCGACCCGGCGGAACGGCCGCTCGCCGGGCTCGCTCGAGGTCTCGAGGAATATGAGCGAGCCGTGGCAGCGCGATCTCTTCGCCCACACGTACAGCTTTCCCCCCTGCCCTTGGACGACCTCGATCGCTTCGGGAGAGGCTTTCACTCGCACCTGACCGACGGTACCACCGTCCAGCGATGGAGGCTTATGCCGTCGCGTCTGAATCGCGAGCGGAGGCCTGCGAGCCACGACGCCCCCGACCCGACGGCGGTGCAGGCACGGCAGTGCTCGAGCCGCCGACATAGCAGCGCCGGGACGCCTTTTGCTCGCTGCTCGAAGTCGCGAGCAGCGCCCCCGCGAACGTTCCCTCGGCGTAGAATCTCGTCATGCCCGGTTGACGCTAGAGCACGCTCGAGTCCGCGGGCGTCGCGCCGCTGGCGACGCTGCCGTCGCGGCGGGCGCTTGCACCCGAGTGGCTCGGCGGCGGCGCTCGTGCGCCTCTTTGTGCGACTTCTAAGCGTCGTGGTGAGTTGTTGACGGCAAAACGAGGAGGAGGCAATGACCAGCATCGGCCAAGAGAACCTGGAGACGGTGATGATCGACTTCTTCGGCGCCCTTCGGCGCGGCGGGTTTGGCGACGCGGCGGCGCTGCTCGATCCCGACATCACCTGGCAGGGGTTGCGCGAGGACTGGGTCTGCCACGGCCGCGACGAGGTGATCCAGACCTTTCGCTCGGGACTCGACAAGCGCCGCGACGTGGACGCGCTCGAGTTCACACGCGCCGGCGACCAGGTCGTGCTCGGCGCCCGTGGCCCGAGCATCACCGAGGTCGGCGGCGAGCCGCTCGAGCGCCAGATCTTCAACGTCTTCACCCTGCGCCAAGGCCGGATCGTACGCATCGTCGACTACCGACACCGGGGCGAAGCGCTCGCTGCAGCCGGGGTCACAAACGACGCAGGCTGGCGCTGAACGAGGGCAAATTGAAGTCGAGGTCGTCTCGCTTGGGGCGGCTGCGTCGCGCGTGGTGTGCCGCCGACGATGCTTACCTGCGGTGCGGTGTTGGTCCGTTGGCGCGCTACATCCAATGTGACGGTTACACGTCCTGACACCCGACGCATCGTCGTGCTCGGCGCGCTCGGCGGCGTGCTCGCCGGGATGATGATGGCAATGACCGAGATGGTCTACGGCTGGGTCTCGAGCGCGCACTCGTTCTGGGAGGCGCCGATGGCGATCTGGGCCTGGATCGGCGGCCTGAACCATTTCGGCCAGCCGGCGAACCACATCGGCCCGATCATCCTCGGTCTCGGCGGTCACATGATGAACTCGATGATCGCGGGCGTCATGTTCATGGCGCTGCTGAGCGCGCTGCGGCTCCGCAACGAACTGGCGGCAATCATGCTCGGCGTCGCGTACGGCCTTCTGCTGTGGGTGATCATGCGCTACGGGATCCTGCCGCTACGCACCTCGACGAAGGCACTTTCACGAGCTCGATCGTCAGCCCGCAGTGGGTGTGGTGGCTTGCGCACGCGTTGCTCGGCATGACGGCCGGCATCTTCTACGTGGCGGTCAGCCACGCTCGCTCGCTGCCGCTGGCGCGAACGCCGCGGCTGCGCGGAGACGCGCCGCGAGCAGCAGCCTGAGCTGAGTAGGCGGCTACGGCCTGGGCCGATGAACTCTCGGCCCAGGCCGTAGCTCGCATCCGCGGCACGGGTCCCGTCTGTACCTAGGGTGTGGATGCGGAACAACTCGACGGGCGCAGGTCGTTGGGGCGAATCGGTCGTTCGCGCGCTCGCATCCCACGGCTGTGCGCGTCGTCAGCGAGCGCTGGAGGACAACGTGCGAAGACGCGGCCGAGCAGCTTTCGAGCTACCTCGAGGGTGACTTGGCGAACTCCACGCGGAGGCGGGTGGAGGGACATCTACGAGGTTGCGCCCGTTGCCGGTCGCTGCTCGCCTCGCTCGGCCGGACGATCGAGCAGCTCCGCTCCTTGCGCGGCAGTGAGCCGGACCGGTCTGCCTCGATAGCGGCGGTGGTGATTGAACGCATCCGCCGGGAGCATTGCGACGGAAGGGGTGGTGATAGATGAGCCAGCGGAAGGCGAAGCGGGCGCGGCAGGTCGCCCGTGCTGCAACGCCGCGACCTGCCGGGCGTGAACGGATCGCTCGCCGCCGCGTGCTGATCGGCTTGGGGCTGGTTGCGCTCGCGGCTGCGGTTGTGGGCGGCGTGCTCGCCGCGCGTGGAAACGGCCCGGCGACGCCGATTGCGCACAGATCAGGAAACGCGCTTGTCCTTTCGGGCACCGATCCGGTCACGGGCAAGCACGTCGATCTTGCTTCGTTTCGCGGCCAACCGATCGTGCTCAACGTCTGGGGTTCCTGGTGCACTGGTTGCATCGCCGAGGCGGCCGACCTGGAACGGTTCGCGCAGACGCATCCGAATGTGCAGGTGGTCGGCGTCGACACGCAGGACACGAGCGGTGGTGCGAACGCGTTCTACCGCCGCTGGGGCTGGCACCACCCGAGCATCGCCGACCCGCAGGGAGCACTCGCGGCGAAGCTTGCGATCCAGGGAACACCGACGACGTTCTTCCTGAACGCGCGCCATGAGATCGTGACCAGCATCATCGGCGCCTCCAACCTGGCCGGCTTCGACCAGGGGCTGCGACTGGCGCGGCGAAGCAAGAGCTGATGCTGCACTTTGGGCCGGGCGCATTCGCGGCCGCGTTCGCCGCCGGCTTCGTTTCGTTCCTGTCGCCCTGCGTCTTGCCCTTGATCCCGGGTTACCTGTCGTTCGTCTCCGGCGTCGGTTTCGACCAGCTGGGCGCCCGGCCGCGGCGGGTCGTGACCGCTACGGCGTTGTTCGTGCTCGGCTTTACGGTGATGTTCGTCGCCTTCGGTGCGGGCGCGGCCTGGTTCGGAACCGCCCTGTTGCGGAACCGCCGTTCGCTCGAGATCGCCGCCGGCGTCTTCATCGCGCTCGCGGGCCTCGTCTACGCGGGTGTGCCGTTGCCACGCGCGCTACTGGCGGAGCGGCTGCCGCAGCTGCCGCGGCGTGGCGGCGCGGTCACGCCGGCGTTGGCCGGTGTCGCGTTTGCGATCGGCTGGACGCCCTGCGTGGGGCCAACGCTGGCGGCCATCCTCGCGCTTGCCGCGGGCGGCGGCCATCCGACGCAGGGAGCGGCTCTGCTGGCCGTCTATTCGCTCGGGCTCGGCGTGCCGTTCCTGCTCTTCGGCTTGCTGTTCACGCGCAGCCTGGCGCTCGTGCGGGCGCTGCGACGCCATTGGCGCCTGGTCAGCGTGGGCTCGGGAGCACTACTCGTCGTTTTCGGCGTGCTCCTCGCCACCGGTGAGCTGGTGCGGCTGACGACCCAGCTGGCACGCTTCTCCGGCTTCTCGATCTAATCGCCGCTCGAGCGCTGGCGCGCGGCTCGCTCGGCCCACTTTGCGTGGTGCGCCTGCGCCCACTGCTCACTGACCGCTCCGACCGTGATCCCACGGAGCGCATGCCGTGTCGCCGGGTGGATGACGGCCAGGTAGAGGTGACCGACGAGCAGCACCAGCGAGACGTACATCAAACCGTCGTGGAGCAGCAGCGTGCTGGCGAAGCGAAAGCGGGTGTCGCGCTCGCCGTACCAAAGCAGGAAGCCGGAGACGGCGAAGAGGACGGCGAACGCGCCGGTCAGCCAGAAAGTTGAGCTTCTGCCCGGCGTTGAACTTCCCCTGCGGAACGCGCTTGGCGAGCAGCCAGCGGCGGTCGTCGCCGTCGAACAGGTCGAGTTCGCGCAAGCTTGCGCGCAGGCTGCGGCGGTCGCCGAGCGCGATGATCGCGGAGAGCGCGACGAGCCAGGCGATCGCGCTGTAGAGGTGGATTTCCTTGACGAGCGGGCGGCGCCCAACAAGGGCGATCAGCTGCGGTAGGTAGAGCGCGAGCCCGGAGGCGAGCAGGACGAAGAAGGCGAGTGCGTGCGTCCAGTGGAGCGCGCGCTCGGTGCGCGTGAAGCGGCGCAGGTACTGTTGCTCAGCCGTGGCCATTGGAGCGGCCGACCCAGGCATCGCGGTCGTAGCCGAGTCCCTCCCAGAACCCATCCAGCGGCTTGGCGACAAGCTCGATCCGCTCGACCCACTTGACATTCTTGTAGCCGTACATCTCGGGGATGACCACGCGTGCGGGCGCACCGTGCTCACGCGCGAGCGGCCGCCCGTCCATCTCGTAGGCGAGCATCGCGTCACCGAGGTAGGCTTGCTCGAGCGTGAGTGAATCGGAGTAGGGGACCTCGGCCGAGACGAACCGGATCGCCTTCGCTTCGCGACGCGGCCCTGCGGCGGCGAGCAGGTCGCGAAAGCGGACACCGGCCCAGTGCACGTTCTTGACCGTCCAACCGGTCACGCAGTGGAAGGTCGACACCTGCTCGGCGCGTGGGAGCGCCCGCAGTTCGCGGTAGCTCAGCTGGTGCGGGCGCTCGACGAGCCCGTCGATCGCCAGCCGCCACGTCTCCGGGTCGAAGCGGGGCATCGAGGAGCCGACGGTGTAGATCCGCCAGCCCTGCGAGGGCACCAGCGCGCGCACGTCTTTGGGGAGCAGCTCGGCGGCCGGGCGCAGGGCCGACGAGACTGCGCGCCAGACCGGGGCGCCCCAGGCGAGCGAGGAGAGGCCGCCGGCGACGACGAGCAGGAATGTGCGGCGCCCGTAGGGCCGCAGCTCGTCAGGTTCCGGCAACGACGACCGCCCGATCCGTCGATCGGGTGATCCAGAACCGCGCTGGGTGGCGGGTGCCGGCGAGGTTGAAGCGCGTCCGGCAGGCGCCCGAGTGGTTGACCATGAAGCGGCCGACCAGCAACGGCTCCGCCATACCCGGTGAGGTCGTCCAGAGCAGGTAGGTGTCCGTCGGCACGGTCGGCAGTCCTTGCGCGACGAACGCGATCGCTTGGTTCTCGGAGTCGGCGCGGTGGATCTCCGCTCGCGCGACCACCGAGCCCCCTAGGCCTCGGAGCGCGAAGGAAGCGGGAGTGGTGTGGTGTCGTGGCAGGCCGAAGGCTGCGACCGCTGCGGCGGCAGCAGCGATGGTTGCTGTCGCGGCGAGCGCGTGCCTGATGCGTGAGCGGGACCTGCGGATCTTCGCCCCGCGTTGCCGCAGCAGCCGATCGATCCGCCCGAGCGCGAACAGCCGTCGCTGGCAGTCGTGGCATTCGCGCAGGTGCGCGAGCAGCGCCGCGTCCTCCCGTTCGAACAACAGATCGGGCAGCCGCTCAAGAGCCGCGTCGTGTGTCACCGCGCCCTCTCCCCGGTGAGCAGCGTCGCCAGCCGGTTGAGGCCGCGCCGCGTCCAACTCTTCACCGTGCCGAGCGGCACGCCGAGGGCGGCGGCGATCTCGGTCTGAGAGAGGTCGGCAAAGTAGGCGAGCTCGATCACACGCCGCTCGTGCGGTGTCAACTGCGCGAGCGCTCCGTCGAGCCAGACCGTGTCGATGGTGTGCGCCGACTCTTCGTCGTCGAGGCGGATCTCCTCGGGGAGGGGCAGCGGCTCGGGCATCTTCTTGGCCGCGAGGTTGTGGGCGACATTGCGGGTGAGAGTGAGCAACCAGCCGGCCGCGCTTCCTCGCTCGCGGTCGAACAGCGGTGCCTTCTGCCAGATACGTGCGAACGCCTCCTGCGCGCAGTCGTCCGCCTGGTCGCCGCGCAGCAGCGCATGGCAGGTGCGTTCGATCACACGCCGGTAGCGGCGGCGCAGCTCCTCGAAGGCACGATCGCTGCCGTCGGCGATCGCCCCGAGGAGCTCGCCGTCGGTTGCGGCTGCGGGCTCGTCGGCCTGGACGCG
The DNA here is from genome assembly GCA_038237145.1 of Gaiellales bacterium. Classification (GTDB taxonomy): domain Bacteria; phylum Actinomycetota; class Thermoleophilia; order Gaiellales; family Gaiellaceae; genus 3-1-20CM-4-69-9. The sequence continues at coordinate 7,558 of JBBRZA010000032.1, read as the reverse complement.
CAGGTGCTGCTGCGGGCTCACGGATGGAGGTACAGAGGCCATCCACGATTTGGATGCGTCGGCGTCCGGACTCGGTTCGCGGCCGAGACGGAGAGCGGCGACGTGTGCGCGCCGCCGCTCTCGTGGGGAGAGGCAGCCTGCGGGGGCTAGCGGACGTTGACGCTGACGGACGCCTGCGCACCGATCGTGGGCGCGTGCGTGTTGTCCTCGAGAATGGCGATGAAACGGTGTTTGCCCGGCTTGATGCCGGCAAGCGAGACGTGGAAGGTCTTGCCGCAGCTCATGCCGAGCATCGTCCCCATCCCCATCATCCCCATGCTCGTCGTGTCGACGTTGGCGTGCCAGTGGCCGTAGCCCTTCACCGCCGCCTTGCCGTAGAGGGCGCAGGAAAGGCGGAAGTTGCGGACGGCGACAGTGAAGGCGAAGCCGCCATGGACGCTGGCGCCGTTCTTCGGCGAGACGATCCGGACCGACGGCTTGCCGGGGAACCTGAGCGGCTTCGCCGAGGGCAGCGGGTGGGACGGCTTGTAGAGGAAGCTGACCGTCTTCGCGGCCTTCTTGTCCTCGGCGTGGTCGTTCGCCGCCGGGACGAAGGCGAGGGTGTGCTTGCCGCGAGCGACGTCGAGCATGCTGATCGATGTGTGCTGTGCGCAGAACATGTTGATCAGCGAGTGGTCGAGCTCGATGTGGTAATGGCCGACGCCCTTGCGGTTGGCGGTGCCGGCGAGGGCGCAATCGAGCTTGAAGTGAGTGATCGAGACGGCCGTTGGCACGCTGTTTCCGGTCACCAGCGTGGACGGGGTCGGTTTCAGGACCCGGACATTCGCGCCCGTGTGCGCCATCATCGGCGGCTCGGCGGCGGCCAGGGTGGCGATCGCCAGTCCAGCGAGCGCGACCACTGCTGTGAGTGCGATTCGGGAAGAATTCAAGCGCAAGATCGACCCTCCTTTGACGGCTTTCGGCGCGCTCGGCGCCGGTGGGGCGTCGCCCCATGCAACGAGGTACAGGCCCGGCCGCGCGAACGGATGCAGTCGGCGCCGTGGGCTAACGGACGATGCGAGTGTGGGGCCGGAAGGCCGCGACCGCGAACCAGAACGGCTCGCTGAACGGCAGCGGTCGGCCGCCGGCGAGTACCTGGGCGCTTCCGACCTGACGGCCCGCCGCCACGTGCGAGGCGTCGAGCGCGGAGTTGACGCCGCCCTGCCAGCGGATCTCGAGCCGGAGGCTTCCGACGGTGGTCTCGATTCGCTTCTTCTTCGCCAGCGCCGTGAAGGGGACTGCGACCGCGTTGTGTCCGCTCTCGACCAAGACGACGCGGTCCTTCGGCCGCAGCCGCTGGTCGCTGCTGTGGGCGGCCGGGAAGAAGGGCGGGCTGTTGACGTCGTCGTAGCCGACGTAGGGGTTTTGGCCGTAGGGGCGCGAGTAGCCGGTGTCGTGGGAGAGCACGAGCCCATCCGGGTGCTGGCTTCGGAACGCTTGCCAGGAGACGATCCGCGCCGGCAGTTGCCGCAGCCGCGTGCCGGCGTGGCGGCCGACCACGGCCTCGCCGCCGAACTGCTGCCACCACGACTGCGTCTGGCGGTCGTACATCACCAGGTCGGAGTTGCGCAGGTTGCCCGTCGTTCCGAAGCTGAGCGTGCGGCCGCCGACGCGGCGGACAAAGGCGATCGCGGTGTTGCAGAGCGGGCAGAAGGTGACCGCGACCGGCACGCCGCCGACGCGGTCGTTGACGATCTCGTGCCAGACCAGGATCTGCAGCGGGTAGGCGCGTGCCTCTCGACCGAGGACAAGCTCAATCACCGGCTCGTGCGGCTTCAGGAAACCGATCTGCGCAATCGGGAGGAAGTGGGGGCGATCGAGAGCCGGGATCCCGTCCTTGCCCGGGCCGCCGGACTGAAACTGCGCCAGCGAGACCGTGCGCCGGCGGAAGTCGGTGCGCCAGCCAGCCTCGAGGGCGCCGACATCAGCGGACGGCGCAGATGCAGCGTCTGTGGCTGAGGCAGGACGGGCGGTGCGGTGCGATCCGCACGCCGTCACGACCAGGGCGAGCAGGACGAGCACGAGTGACGCCGACTTCATCTCTTTCTGTGGTACACGCCGTCGTCGTCGTTCGGATGCGGCGCTGTCAAGATCGGCCCGTGCGCAGTCGCGTGATCACTCTCTCGCTTGCGGGACTCTGCCTGGGGACCGTTCTCGCGTTCGTGCCTGCAGAGTCCGCCCGGGCCGTCGTGGGTCGTTGGCAAGCGAAGCAGGCCACTGCGTCTACCGGCGTCCGGATCACGCTGAACATCGAGTATCGCCGGGTCGATGGCGAGCGGCTTCGCCTCGATGCCTACCTTCCCGTGACGCAACGAGCGCATCCCGCGGTCGTTTTCATCCACGGTGGCGGTTGGCGCTCCGGTGACAAGGCATCCTTCGCTCCCGGCGAGCAAGCGTTTGCCGCGGTCGGGCGAAGGTTTGCCGACGCCGGCATCGCCGCCTTCTCGGTCAATTATCGGTTCGCACCGTTCCCGGCCGCCCTGACTGACGTGACCGCCGCCGTCCACTGGCTGCGCTCGCACGCGGCACGCTTCGGCGTTCGGCCTTCGAAGATCGCTGTGTTCGGTGCCTCGGCCGGCGGCAATCTTGCAGCCCTCGTCGCCACTTCGGGACGGGGCGCGCGCACGACCGGCGCGCGCGTTCTCGCGGGTGTCTCGTGGTCGGGGCCGATGGACTTGGCGCGATTCGACCGCGAACTCCGCCCTGGCTCGAGCCATCCGTTCGTGGAGGAGTACATCGGCTGTGCGCCGGCGAGCTGCCCGTCCCGGTACGCGCGCGCCTCCCCCATCAGCTTCGTCGACCGCAGCGATCCGCCGATGCTGATCGTCAATGGGAGCGAGGAGATCGTGCCGCTCGACCAGGCGCAAGCGCTGGCCCGCCGCCTCGGGCGGGCGCACGTCGAGCACACGCTGATCGTCGTTAAGGGACGCCTGCACGCGGCCCAGTACTCGGCGCGCGCGCTGGCGCCGACGATCCAGTTCCTGATCAGGTACCTCGAGCGCTCGGGGTAGGCGAGAAGCGTTGCTTGCCGCTCCCGCATCGAAGAGTCGTGCGCTCGGCAAGCGACACCGATCGGACGCAGTTTCCGGGGCCCCGCTCCGCTCGGCTTCAGCCGCGGGCGCTGCGATCACCCGCGAGGACGCCGAGGTTCGAGACGATGAAAGGAACAACGAAGTTCAATCCAATCTTGATCGCCGTCGCCGATGACGCTTTGCCTTGAAGCAGGAGGTCTCCTTCATTGATCGCGGTCAGAACCACGCCGACGACCGCGGCGATCCTGACTGTGCGCCGCAGGTTCGCCCGTATGCAGCAGACACCGACTGCGTCGTTCAACCAGACCACCGACGTCCTGCCGCTGCCTCTGGATCTCACGTGACCTTCATCTCCTCGCAGGCGGTTTGATGCAAAAGATCGCTCGTCATTCGACCGCGGCTGCTCATGCTCCGACCGAGGGCGAGCTCTGGGCGCAAGCAGCCTTGCGCGACCTGCGCCAAGCGAAGTTCGCCCCGGCCGCCTGGGTCACCTTCTTGAGAGCGAGCTTCGCCCGGGCACGACTGCGCCGCCGGCAGCGCCAGCGGGAGCACCGCGAACTCGTGGCGCTCGCCGGTGCCGGTCTGGTCGCCTGGATCGGGGTCGCGCTTGCGGGCCGGCCGGCGCTAGCAGCGCTCGCCGCCGGCTGGTGGCTGCTTGTGCTGCTGATGCTCGACTGGCACTTGGGCATGCTCGAGCGCCCGGACGGCCGCCCCCTGCACGGGCTCGGCGTCGCCAACCGGCTCTCACTTGCACGCGCCGCCATCGTGCCGCTGGTTGTGGTTCTGCCGCCGACCGCGCTCGCAGCCGTCCTGCTCGCCGCCGGCGCGAGCGACATCCTCGACGGGTGGATCGCGCGGAACCGCGATGAAGTCACAAGGCTCGGGTTCTCGCTCGATCCGGCCGTCGATAGCTGGGTGCTTACAGTCGCCGCGGTTGCAGCCGCGCGAGTCGATCGGCTGCCGTTGTGGATCGCGCTGCTGGTCGCGGCGCGCTATGTCCTGCCCTGGGTCCTCGTTGCGGCCAGCTACTTCGCGCGCGCGGAGGCGCCGCCGACTGACACTTACGTCTCCGGGCGGTGGCCGGGCGTCGTCGTGCTTTGCGGTATCGCGCTGTCCGCACTGGGCGTCCCTGGCGCAGCGCCGCTCGTGCTCGCCGGTGCTGTCGGCGGAATCCTCACGTTCGCCTTGACGATCGCCGCGGCGCTTCGCAACTCTGTTGCCTCCGTTGACACCGAAGCGGTGCCCTGAGCTCGGACGAGTCCAAAAGGGGAGTGCCCGTGAAGCTCTACCGCTGTAAGACGCCAACCGACCATCTCTGTCCATGCGGCAAGCAAGTGGCGCGCTCCTTGGGAGCGGCGGGAATCGAGTTCGAGACTGAACGCGTCCCGCTGTCGGCGAAGCCGGACAAACGCCTGCGCATCATCGAGCTGACCGGCCAGCCAAGGGTGCCGGTGCTGGTTGAAGACGACGGCACCGCCACGTACGAGTCGACGCGGATCATCGAGCGGATCGCCACCGGCGCGGTCAATCGGAACGCCTAACCGGCGGAGACTCCGCGTAGCCGCTCTCGACGAGGGCCCGTCCGAGCGGAAACAGCTGGGCCGCCGCCTGCTGCACCGCCAGGCTCATCGCTGGGTAGGGATGGATCGTTTGCGTCAGCCGCCCGGCGAAGCAGCGTGTCTGCATCGCGAGCGCGCACTCCTGGATCAGCTCGCCGGCGCGCGGGCCGACGATCTGTGCTCCGACGAGCTCGCCCCCGCCCAACCGGCCGAGCAAGCGACGGCGGGCGGTGACGAGCTTGACGAAGCCGAGCGGGCGCTCCTCGATCCGCGCCCGATCGACGCGCTCCATCGGGAAGGTGACGACCTCGACGCCGGTGCGCTGCTGCTGCGCCTGCTGCTCGGTCAAGCCGACGTGCGCGATCTCCGGGTCGGTGAAGGTGACCCAGGGCGCGACCCGTTCATCGATCTTCGCCCGCTTGGCGGTGGCGCTGAGGCCGGCGACCCGGCCCTCGTGCGCGGCGATGTGCGTGAACTGGAGGCCGCCGGTGACATCGCCGGCGGCAAAGATGTTCTCGACGCTCGTCCGGCCGCGCTCGTCGATCTTCACGTAGCCGTGGTCGAGCTCAGCGCCGAGTTGCTCGACGCCGAGCTGCGCAACGCTGCCGGCGCGGCCGGCGGCGACAAGTAGGACGTCCCCTCGCACTTCGCCCTGCTCGAGCTCGAGCAGGACCTCGTCTTCGTCGCGGCGGGCCGCGACCGCTTTCACGCCTAGACGCAAGTCGATGGCTTCGTTGGCGAGCACGCGCTCTATCAGTTCGCCTGCCTCGGGCTCCTCGCACGGCAACAGCCGCCCCAGCAGCTCGACGACCGCGACCTCGCTGCCGAAGCGGCGGAATGCCTGGGCGAGCTCGAGGCCGACGGAGCCGCCGCCGAGCACGATCAACCGCCGCGGTAGCCGCTCAAGCGCGAAGATCGTCCGGTTCGTGAAGTATGGGATTTCGCCGAGCCCGTCGACCGGCGGGATGGCCGGCTCGCTGCCGGTGGCGATCACGAACTTCTCAGCGCCGATTATCTCGCTGCCAACGTTCAGTTCGGTCGTGCTGAGGAAACGAGCGTCGCCGTGGACCACTTCGATCCCGGCATCGGCGAAGCGCTCGTCGCGCTCGTCCGCGGCGATCTCGTCCACGATTCGCGCTCGCCGGGCAGCGATCTGCGCGAAGTCGAGCGGCGGCAGCGTCGCAACGATCCCCTCGTCGACCGCCTTGCGCAGGTCATGCACGAGCTTGGCGATCTCGAGTAACGCCTTCGAGGGAACGCAGCCATAGAAGGTGCAGTCACCGCCGAGCCGGTGCTCGCGCTCGATCAGGGCCACACTCCGTCCCTGCGCGCGGGCGGCGAGCGCGGCGGTCATTCCGGCCGTACCACCACCAATGACGACGATCTCGAACTCACGCACAGGCACCACAGGCTTTCGATGTCACGACCGCGCCGCTCGATGCGACCGGATCCCGTTCACTTACCGTCGCGCTCACGCAACCAGGTCTCGAGCTCGTAGCGGATCTGCATGCGCGCCCGGTGGATGCGGCTCTTCGCCGCGGGCAGCGACAGCTCGAGCGCGTCGGCGATCTCCTGGTTCGACCAGTCCTCGAGGTCGCGCAGGACGAGCGGGACGCGCAAGCCGAGCGGGAGCTCACGCAGCCGCGCAGCCAGGTACTCCCGCACCCGTGGCTCTCGGCTGCGAGCCCAGGCGGCAGTGGCCGCGGCGCTCCGGGCGCGTCCCGATACGCGCTCGCGGCCTGCTTCTCGTCGTCGAGCGGCTGCGTGTCGAGCCGCTTGCGCCGCGCCCGCTGCAGCGCCTCATTGACGGCGATCCGGTACAGCCAGGTGAACGGGGCGGCATCGCCGCGGAACCGGTCGAGGTGCCGCCACGCTTGCACGAAGGTGTCCTGCGCGGCCTCCTCGACGTCGCGCTCGTCGTTGAGAATGCGGCCGAGCAGACCGCGCACGCGCCGCTCGAACAGGCGCACGAACTGCTCAAAGGCGGCCAGGTCCCCGCTTTGGGCGCGGACAAGCAGCGCTCGATCGTCGGCCTCCGCCATCACCCGGCCGACGCTACATCGGACCAGAGGATGCCCGCATCTAAGCTTTCGACGATGCGTATGTGGATGCCATTCACCGCCTCCTGCCAGGAGACGAGGGAGTTGCTCTCCGACTATGTCGAGGGCGAACTCGGCGATCGGCGACGGCGGCGCCTGGCGCGCCATCTGCGCATGTGCCGCCGCTGCCGGGCGGTCTGGCAGGCCCTGCTCGCGACCATGAACGGCCTGCGCGCGCTCGCCGCGCCCGACCCGCCTCCCCAGCCGGCGTTCGTCGACTCGGTCGTCGCCCGCATCCGCACCGACGCTGGCGACGGCCCTCCCCCCTGACCAGGAACCGGACGATGGCAAAAGCTGCGCTCGCCATGCTCGCCGACACCGACAGCCGCGAAGGACTCGGCCGGATCGCCAACGCGCTTGTCACCGCACAGGAATTCGACCAGGCAGGCGATGAGGTGACGATCGTCTTCGACGGCGCCGGAACACGGTGGATGCCCGACTCGCCAACCCCGAGCACAAGCACAACCAGCGCTTCACGGCGGTGAAGCCCCGAGTGGCCGGCGCCTGCGCCTACTGCGCCGCTGCCTTCGGTGTGCGCAAGCAGTTGGAGGCAGCACAGGTGGAGCTGCTCGACGAGTACGAGCAGCATCCGAGCATCCGCCGGCTCGTCGCCGACGGCTACGCGGTGATCACCTTCTAGGTTGTCACTGCAGGCGATGCTAGGCGACCGACGACGCCAGGGTCGCTGCCTCGATCAGCGAAGCGGTCCCCTCGGACGCAGGGAGGGGGAGCGGCCAGCGTCGCTCGAGCCGCGCGACCCAGATAGCGCGCAGTCCCGCTGCCCGCGCGCCGACCACATCCCAGGCATGCGCGGCAATCAGCTTCGCAT
>JBBRZA010000031.1:0-32376 GCA_038237145.1 Gaiellales bacterium | reverse complement strand
GTGTACGCGTTCACGTTCATCTCCAGCTCGACGAGCAGGACGTTGTCCACCGGCGTTTACACCGACCTGATCCGCGGCGACTTGCCGCAATGGGGAGCGATCATGGTCGCCTCGCTCATACCGAGCATCCCGCTCGCGCTCCTCTACAACACGTTCCTCGACCGGTTCATCGCAGGCTTCACCGGGGGAGCATTCCGGTAGGCCGAGAAAGGAGTGGGTAGTGGCAAGCTCAGACGATCCCAGTCGGCGCGAAGGAAGGTATGACCGTCGCGAACTGATCCGCCGTGCCGGCGCGGCGGGCATCACGATCGGCGTGGCGGGCTCGGGCTTCGGGCAGGCGTTCTACGGGCCGCTGCGCTTCAAGGGCCGCTGGCTCAAGGGCGACCTGTCGATCATCCAGTGGGCCCACTTCGTTCCCGCGTATGACAAGTGGTTCACAGACGTCTGGTCGAAGAACTGGGGGCAGAAGAACGACGTCCAGGTCAAGGTCGACCTCATTCTCAACACGCTGCTGCCGGCCCGCGCTGCGGCGGAAGCGGCGGCCGGTTCCGGCCACGACCTCTTCTTCAATCTGTCGCCGCAGGCGCAGTTCGAGGACCAGGTCATCAACCATGTGGAAATCGTCCAGGAGGTTCAGCGCAAGGTCGGCAAGATCGGACACCTGGGCAAGCGGGCGACCTACAACCCGAAGACGAAGAAGTGGTTCGCCTTCGCGGACAACTACGTCCCGGACCCCGTTGTCTGGCGGCGCGACCTCTGGAACGGCGTCGGCATCGCACCCTCGACGTGGGAAAACGTGCGCAAAGCGGCGCCGAAGCTGAAGGCGGCAGGCCATCCGATCGGGATCGGCCAGTCGGCCGAGCTCGACTCGAACATGGCGCTGATGGCCTTCATGATGTGCTTCGGCGCGTACGTCCAGAATGAGAAGCACCGCGTCACGATCAAGTCGAGGCGCACGATCGAGGCCGTGAAGTTCATGGCCGACATCTTCAAGCGCGGTGAGACTGACGAGATCTTCGGCTGGACGCCGGCTTCGAACAACAACTTCATCTACTCAGGCAAGGGCTCGATGATCCTCAACGCGATTTCGGCGACCCGGACGCCGGAGGATCTCGGCCTGCCGTTCTCGGATCAGCTCTACATCTATCCGATCCCCAAGGGCCCGGTGCAGCGACTCGGGCTCGAGCATGTGATGGGGTCCTACTCGATCTGGAAGTTCGCCCAGAACGTCGCGGCGGCCAAGAAGTTCATGGCCGACCTCGAGGTCAACTACAAGGACGCGTTCGTCGCATCGAAGTTCTACAACTTCCCGACGTTCCCGGGCGCGCTTCCCTTCAAGAAGATCCAGAAGCTTGCGGCGGCCGACACGCACAAGCCGCGCGGCAAGTACCAGATCCTCACGACCATCGCGCAGAAGTACACGGTCAACCCCGGCTATCCGGGCTACACGAACGCCGCGTTCTCCGAGGTGTTCGGCAAGTTCCTGATCCCGAAGATGTTCGCCCAGGTCTCGCAGGGCAAGATGAGCGCCGCCGACGCGGTCAGCGCTGCCGACAAGGAGATGAAGAGCATCTACGCGAAGTGGCGCAAGCTCGGCAAGATCTAGGCGAAATGTGAACGGGGAGCGGTTGCTCCCCCGGGGTCAGACCCTTGCCGTTCGGGCCGTGCGCGCACGAGACGGTGACCCGAGGAGCCGGGGTCAGACCCCTGCCGTTCGGGACGTGACGCCCGCGAGACGGTCGTCGCTTCCCGTTTCGTCTCCGCTCGGTTTAACCTAGCTGGTTCATGACCTCGAACCCGCACCGCTGGAGGATCCTCGCCGTGTGCTGCTCGTTGGTCGCGACCCAGCCGCGCGCGTCGCGGCGCCAGCCGAACTCGGGGAAGGCATGGTCGAGGCGCTCCGCGAGGGTCGGCAGCACGGTCTCGGTGTAGAAGTCGCTGGCGCGCACGGGTTGCCGGCGGGTTGAGGCCGGCGCGGGGAACGTTCTCTGCGACGGCGAGCGTCAGCGCTTCGCCAAGCAGGCCCGTAAGGGCATTCCCAGCGGTGATGGAACGACCACTTCTCCGACATTGACAGCTATTGCTGGGCTTCGGATGATGGCCTCCCGTCCCCGTGCGAAGGAGCGACTCATGCCCTCGAAACCCTACTGCGTCAACGTCACCGAGCTCCCGCGCCAGTCTCGGTTCGGCGGCCTGATGGAGGAGACTGCCGTCGTCATGGACGGCGCCCTGCTGAAGTTCTCGTGGGCGACCCCGATGTCCGGCGAGATGACGGGCCGTGCCGCCACAGCCGAAAGCCCGATGTCCACCCGTTCGGCCAGGCGATCTTCCTCGTCTCGGGTCACGTGGAAGTGACGCTCTACGAAGACGAGAAGTACGAGCTCGGCCCGGGCAGCATCATCTACATCCCCGCCGACGTCCCGCATATCGGGCGCGTGCTCGGCGACGAGCCCGCATTCGGTGTCGACGTCTTCGCTCCGGCTCGGGACGACTATCTCGACATGGCCACGCATCAACTCGATCGGGAGCCGATCGCCGGAGGATGAGGTCGGCGTCTCCAGATCCTGATCCGCGGATCGTCCCGCGGCAGACGTTCTTCGAGATCATGGCGTCGTTCCCATCCGGCGTGGCGATCGTGACGACCATCGATGCAGACGGTGCGCCGCGCGGGTTGACCACGACAGCCGTCTCGACGGTGTCGGCGGACCCCCCGACCGTGCTCGTCTGCGTCGACCTGGGCTCACGCACTCTCGCTGCCCTGCGGGCGAGTCGTCGCTTTGTTATCAACTTCATGAGCGAGGGGCGAAGTCATCTGTGCCTTCTGTTCGCGTCGAAGACCGAGGACAAGTTCGCCGCAATCGACTGGGTGGGAACCGAGACGGGGCTGCCGCTCCTGCACGGAGATGTGCTGGCTTGGGCGGAGTGCGCGACCGTGCACGACATCGAGATCGGAGACCACGCCGTGCTCGTCGCCCGCGTCACGCAGGGCGGCGTGATGCCCGAGCCAAAACCGCCGCTGATGTACTACCGGCGCTCGTGGGGCGTCTGGTCGCCGACGCAAGATCCGAACGAACCGGAGCCGGAGCGCGTGGCCCCCTCGATCGAGGTCAGCGCCCGCGACCTGCGCTGGCAAGGCGCCGAGCTCTAAGGAGCGAGCCCGAGCAAGAGCAGGTCGCGCGTGAAGTCGCACGACCAGCCCACCCAGGCGTCGTTCAGGTACCGGGCGGCGCGATACTCGGTCGACACGCCGTAGGCTCCCAGCACCTCGACCGCGCGCTGGGCGTTGCGGATCGCCGCGTCGACGGCGAAGACCTTCGCCGCAGGTGCCTTGCGGGTGGCTGCGCTCAATGGATCGGTGTCCGCAGCGTACGCAGCGTCCCAGACGAGCAGACGCGCCGCCTGCACGTCTACCGCGGCCTCGGCGAGGCGCAGCGCGACGGTCTGATGGCGCGCGATCGGAACCCCCCAGCTCTTCCGATCCTCCGCATAGGCCGTTGCATACTCGAGGCAGGCGCGCGCCAGCCCGACGAAGCAGGCTGCGAGCCCGATGGCGATCTCGGGCGACTGCGCGAACACACGCCCCGCTTCGCCGACGCCTCCGACGATCTCGTCCTCGGTCACTCGCACGCCCGTCAGCACAAGTTCGGCGTGGGTCGACGGAAGCCAGCCCGCGAGCCTCGTCCGGCGGCCGAAAGAGAGCCCGGGCGTGCCCGTGGCGATCCGGAACATCGTCATCGCCCGGGCGGGCGGCAGGTCGAACGCCGTGCGCGCCATCACGAAATAGGCGTCGGCCACCCCAGCGTTCGTGACGAACGCGGATTTCGTTCCGTCGATCATCCAGCCGTCGCCGTCGCGCCGGGCTACCGTCTGCACGCCGATCGCCGGATCCGTCGCCGGAGAGAAGAGATCGGAGCCCGCGCGATCGGGCTCGCTGAGGGCGCCGCTCAGAAGGAACGGGCGGCCTGCTCGGACCGGCTCGAGCCACCGCTCGCGCTGCGCAGGCGTCCCGGCGCGGGCGATGAGTTGCGCCATCGTCGCGGTCAGGCTGAAGTAGCTCGCTGCGCAGGCGACATCGACGGCGCCGAGTTCCTCGAGCACGAGCACGGCGTCGACGCACGAGCCTCCGGCGCCCCCCTCGCTCTCCGGTACGAGAAGGCCCTGGAAGCCGAGCTCGCACCAGCGCGAGTAGACCTCGCGAAGGAGTGGCCATGGATCGCGGTCGTCGCGCTGCGCGTAGATCTTCTCGACAATGGGTGCAAGTTCACGCTCGGCGAACGATCTCGCCGTCTCACGCAGGGCGACCTGTTCCTCCGTCGGAGCGAGCGCGATCGTCATGCGGCCCGGCCCGCGATTTCACCCTCGTAGATCGCGATCGCGACGTGTCGCGGAGCGACACAATCGCCTACGCTGCACACTTCTTTGCCGCGTCGAGCGAGCTGGGCGGCGAGCCTCGACCTCGCCCGTTTGTTGCCCGCGACGACGACGGCGTCCGCTTCCAGCAGACGGACGGTCTTGTCGAGCACGTTGAGAAGCCGGACCCGACCGTCCCTCGCCGCAAGAATCGTCGTCTCTGGAATTCGCCTGACCCCCGCTCGCGCCAGTCTTGGAAGCATGATCGCGAGGGTTCCGGGATCGAGACCGAACCCGACGCTCGGTGTGGGAGCGACCCAGTGCACCTCGTTGCCCTGCTGGGCGAGCGCCTCGGCAATCGTTGCGCCTTCTGCGCGCACTCCGAGGTCGAGCAGAACGACGCGCCGTTGCGTCGGGCCGTGACCGGCGAGGACCTGCCATTCGTCGAACACCGGGACGCCGTCTGAGACGAACGGCAGCGTTCCAGGGCCCGAACCGGTTGCGACGACGACCAGGTCCGAGCGCTCCGCATCGATCAGCTCCGGCGAGGCTTCGACTCCGAGCCTTACGTCCACACCGAGAGCAGTGACGCGGCGTGCGAGCGCCGAAGTGATCTCTCCCCACTCGTCGTGATGTGGCACCGACGCGGCGAGCGCGACCTGGCCGCCGAGCATCCGCTCACGCTCGAACAGCACGACCGCATGCCCGCGCTCGCCGGCGATCTCAGCAGCCTTCAGCCCGGCAGGCCCGCCGCCCGCCACAGCGATCCGGCGTCGCGCCGAGGTTCGCCGAAGCGTCGTGCGGCCGAGGCGCTCTTCCCGGCCCGCGGCCGGGTTGTGCACGCACGAGATCGGCAGCTCGCGGATCAGCCGGCCGACACACTCCTGGTTGCAGTGCACGCACGGACGGATCTCATCCGCCCGGCCCTCCGCAACCTTGCGCGGCCACTCGGGGTCGGCGAGCAGCTGACGGGCCATCCCGATCAGGTCGGCCGCGCCACGCTCGAGGAGGTCGGAGGCGTGGCCCGGACTGACGATCCGGCCGAACGCCACGGTCGGCAGTCCCGTCGCGCGCCGCGCCGCAGCGGTCGCCTCGTCGGCGTACCCCTCTGGCACTCCCTCGGGCGGGACCTGGGCCTCGACGCTCGTCCATGTGCCGAGGTCGGCCGACAGATAGTCGATCAGACCAGCCTCGGCGATCGCCTGCGCGAGCGCGACGCCTTCGTCGAGGCCGTAGCCGCCGGGCAGCTTCTCGTCGAGGCAGAACCGGATCCCGAGCGGCACGTCGCCGATCTCGGCGCGGACGCCGCGGAGCGTCTCGAGGACGAAACGGAGCCGGTCCTCCGCCGACCCGTGGCCGTACTCGTCGCTGCGGTGGTTGTAGAAGGGCGAAAGGAACATCCTCAGCAGGCCGTCGTGCCCGACCTTGAGCTCGACGCCGTCGAAGCCGGCCTCGACAGCATGTCCCGCCGACTGTCGATAGGCGTCCTGCGCCTCTCGAATCTCAGCGCCCGTCATCTCCTTCGGTATCTCGCCGACCGCCGGGTCGGCCACCGCGGAAGGGCCCCACAACGGCAGGAGAGTGTCTGCGCTGAAGGCCTCCGCGCCGTGATGCGTCAGCTGGGCGAAGAAGCGCGCTCCGTGCGAGTGGACCGCTTTGATCGTCTCGCCCCACCCGAGGAGGCCGTCGCGGTCTGCAAAGACGCACTTGCCGTGTCCACCAGCCCGATGAACGACCTGGCTTTCCGTCACAATCAACCCGGCACCACCGCGCGCGCGTTCCTCGTAGTAATGGCGGTGGCGGGCCGATGGCCGACCGTGCTCGGCGAAGAAGGTCACGTGCGCCAGGCAGACGATCCTGTTCGGCACCTCGACGCCCCGGAGCCTGAACGGCTCGAACAGGCGTGGGAAGGCACTCGTAGCTCCTGCGCCTTCCCGCGCCCTCACTGCCCCCATCAGCCTGCGGAGTGTACTCCGACAGGCTGCGCACCCCGCACGGCGTTCGACCGCCCCAGGAAGAACTCGCTGTCATCCTCGCTCGGCGCGATGCCGACGGCGCGCATCGCGCCGCGCATCTCATCCATCTCGTACTGCATCATCTTCATCACCGGCTGGCGTGTGAAACCGCCGTTTCCGCCGACCAACCACTGGTAATACTTCTGCTGCGGCCAGTGGTAGGTGCCGATCATCTGCGTGGGCATGAACTGCTTCTCGAACACGTTCCGCACCGGCGTCAAGCGCCAGTAGATCGCCATTGCCTCGTCGATGCGATCCTCGAGGAGCAGCTGGAAGTAGTCCGTGCACAGCGTGTTCCCGGTCGACTGGAAGGCTTCGTACGCCCCAGCACCCGCGAACTGGAAGTTGGCACCGTAGTTCGACCGGAGTAGGGGCCACCAGCGCTCCCACGGGAACTGAATGACCACCTTGTCGGCGAGGCGATGAAAGGCTTCGTAGATGAAGCCCGGCTCGAGGATCCCGAGCTTGCAGGCGACCGTGTTGGGGAAGTCGATCGCCATGCGTTCGAGCACGTCGAGCGGCCATCCGCTCGGATGAAAGCGGCCGAAGTTGAACTTGAACGTTGCGTAGAGGACGTAGTTCAGGTCGGCCGTCTCGCAGAGTGCTCGCGTCTGTTCGTAGACATCGTTCTCGTCCTGCGGGTACCAGTTGAACGGGTAGCCGATCAACGCGCCGTGCCCGCCGATCCGCTCCATGTGCTTGGCAAGCTCGAGATTCTCTTCGAACGAGTCGCGGATGAGCGTGGTCGAGACGCCCAGATCGGTGCCTGCTTCGTCGACTGCCACCTCGAGGAACCGCTTCGCCTCGTCCATCGTCAGGCCGGCTTCGCAGGTGCAAAGCGTGCTGACGAAGCCGTGGGCGATCGCCTGCCTGATGTCGAGCCGGATCCCTTCCTCGTCCAGTGCCGCGAGTGTCGGGTCGAACGACGGAAACGTGCAGTTCTCGATGCCGCGCAGGTGCTCGCGCGCCCATTGCTTGCGGTCAGACGTGTTACTCATGAGGGTGCCTCCACTTTCGCCTTGATGCGCTCGATCGCGTCGAGCTCCCATTGCCGCGGCTCGCTCCGCGGTTCCCATTCCGTGCGCCGCTCGGGCACCTTGATCAGCGCGTCGATCAGCACCTGCTGTCCGTAGGTTCGCCAGCCGAGCGGCCCCGGTAGGCCGGACGGGTCCCCCCACGCGCAAAGACCATCTTGGATAACGATCGTGTCGGTGACCGGCTGGGCGCGCGTTCCGAGCGCCCAGATCACGTCTCGCAGGTTGTACGGGTCGATGTCCGGCCCGATTGCGATGTAGTACTTGCTTCCGTTGCCGATGTAGCCGTGCGGGCACGCGTACACGGCGGTCAGCAGCTGCTTTCCGTAGTGCGGCGACTTCTCGAGGCCGTCGACCTCGGTTTGCACGACCAGCGTCTCGAGGTCGTACGAGACGATGTCGCGAACTTTGTAGTCGTTCGCGCGCAGGTAGTTCAGCGCCTCGACCTCGAAGAAGAGGTCGGCGAACGCAGTGTGCGGGCCCTCGTGGTTGAAGCCGCTCGCGGACCACGTCGTCATCCAGATCGGGTTGCGACGGTGTGTTATGCAGTTGATCTTGAAGACCGGCATCAGATGGTTTCCGAGCAGATGTCCTTGATAGACGCCTTCTGCGTACTTCGGGACGAGGTAGTCCTCCGGCAGGAACTCGCCTTCGAGCACGAACTCCGCGTGGGCGGGCACCATCAGGCCGGGGATCGTCTCGGCCTCCACGACCTCGACGGGCTCTCCGTCGAAGCCGCCGGCGACCGCGTACTCGTCTGCCCCGTCCTTCGGCCAGACGAGGCCGCTTCGGACGGCGGCGACGGCCGAGATCGAGGGCGGAGGGCACATCGCGTACGCCGCCGGCATCGGCTTGTCGAGGCGCCGGAAGTTCTCGCGGTAGAACGTTCCGCCGTCCGAGGCGATCGGGCCGTCGTAGATCATCGCCACGCACATGTGGCTCTTGCGTCGATCCTCGGGCAGTGGGCGCTCTGGGTCGCCGTCGTCCCACTCGAAGAATCCTCCGCGCCAGATTCCGAGGTCGTGTGTGTCGGTCTTCTGATCGTGGATGATGAAGCTGCCGCCGCCACAGGGGCTCCACGGCACGGTCTCGAACTCGACCCAGTTGCGGGGCAGATCGCGGTAGGCGTCGACGTCGTGGATCACTACCTCTTTGCACGGCGCCGTCTCGCGACCGACCTTGACGGGCGGAATCAGGTTCGTCTTCAACTTTCCGATCTTCTCGGCGAGTTGCTCCTTCGTGTCGACTCCGCACAGGCGGAGCATGCGTTCGCGCGTCGCCCAGGGGTTGATCACGACGGGAATGTCGGGCCGGTTGTTTACCGGCTGCTCGATGATTCCGATGGGGAGGTTCGGGAGTGTGTGGAGGTAGCGGAGAGCGGCGCGGAGCTCGGTCTCCATTTGCTTGCCGTTTGCGCCCGCGCAGTTGATGACGCGCAGGTGCTCCTCACGCAGGTCGGCCGGGACCGCGTCGACGATCGAATCGGGGTCTCCAGCTTTGATCGGCGTCGTGAAGCGGAAGAGGTTGTCGACGCTCTCCTCGTCGCTCAGCCAGTCACGAAAGGATTTCCACGGGAACGGCATCCGTCTCCTCTGCGTAGTCGTGGATCAGCTTCGTTCCCTCGATCCGGAACCCGACCGGGATGATGTATGCGCCGAGAATCTCGTGCGGTGCGATCGCCGTGTGCTCCTCGAACAGAGACTCGTGGTAGGTCAGTTCGCCCCGGCCGGACCAGATCTCGCCGAACTTGATGTTGCTGCTGACGGTCTGGATCAACTGGTGCGCGACGGGCTTCCGTTTGCCGTCGACATCTGCCCCGGGCATGTGAATCGTGTGGAAGAGATCCGTGCCGAACGGTTTCGGGAGGGCGTCGGGGCTGATCTGCCCTTCGACCTCGATCGCGGCGGTGACCAGTCGCTCTGCGTGCGCGCCGCATACGGCCGCGTAGCGCGAGCCGGGGCCGCAGGGCTGCATGGCGGGGTTCAGCGCATGCAGATGGCGGTTGGTCGTCCCCATGCTGATCTCCCCGATCTTCTTCGGGAACCCCATGAACCAGCCGCGCGCCAGGCTGAAGTCCTTGTCGACCCAGATGTAGACGACGCGGTGGCCCTCGACCCCGTTGTACGAGCAGCGAACGCCGATCAGGCACTCGGTGTAGAGGCAGCGCTCGGGGTTCACGCCAAGCATGTCATCGTGCCCTTGCCAGAGCCCCTGCCAGTCGCCGAACCAGACGTACGCGACGTCGGGCTCGACCCGCGAAGGCTCGAGCGGATCGGGAAGCAGCCTTGCAATCTCATCGGGATCGGTCCGGTACTGAATCGCGAAGACATCGACGGCAAAATTCCAGGGCGGGCCGCCGGCGATTTGAGCTCGCCCGTTCGGCGAGAACGGGACGGCATATCCCTTCATGTCAGCAAGACCCATGTGCGCTCTTCTTTCGTTGGGAGGTAACCGCTCGAGGAGGGACGCGGTCGATGATCCTGTGGTCTGGCATAGCCGTCAATTGACGATCGAGCTTGTAGACATAACCGTTGATCAATCGACTCAAGTTGCGACCGTGTGTCTCGCCGCGGAAGAGCTCCTGCCGATCTCCCAGCGCCGCCTTTCTAGCCCGCCGGCTCAGCGGCTCCCCCGGAACCGCAGCCGATCGACGAGGAGCGCGAAGATCAGCACCGCGCCGGTCACGAATCCGTTCCAGTACGCGCTGATGTTGAGGCGCGTGAGCCCGTTCGAGAGCACGCCGAGGAAGAGGACGCCGAGGAACGTGCCGAGCATCGTTCCGCTTCCGCCGAGGAAACTCGTGCCGCCGATCAGAACCGCGGCGGCTGCATCGAGCACGATCGTCTGACCTGCCTGAGGATTCGCCGACGCCAGATGCGCTGCCTCGAGCACGCCTGCGATCGCGGCGAACGCGGATGAGAGCCCGTACACGATGATGCGGACCAGAACGACATCGATGCCGGCGAGGCGAGCGGCTTCCTGGTTGCCTCCCGTCGCGTAGATCATTCGTCCGAACCCTGTGTAACGAAGGACCAT
Source organism: Gaiellales bacterium (assembly GCA_038237145.1). Classification (GTDB taxonomy): domain Bacteria; phylum Actinomycetota; class Thermoleophilia; order Gaiellales; family Gaiellaceae; genus 3-1-20CM-4-69-9. Next base: position 21,941 of record JBBRZA010000031.1, on the reverse strand, counting down.
CGCGCTCAGGACGAGCAGCCCGACGCCGACGACGACCACCCATGGAACCGATCCGATCCCGCCCGAGCCGATCGTCTGGAGCTGCTTCGAGGAGAGGAGCGACTCCGTCTGGCCCTGCGTGCTGATCAGTGCGAGCGCCGTGAAGGCGCCGCCGGTCCCGAGTGTCACGACGAGGAAGGACAGACCGAGCTTGCCGATCAGGAAGCCGTTCGTGAGACATCCGACGACGAAGCCGCCCACGACCACGGTCACGATCACGATCGGCACTGGAACGCCCCGCCTCGTCAATTCCCAGGTGACGACACCGGCCAGTCCCAGCATCCCGCCCATGGAAAGGTCGAGGCCGCCGACGATGAGCACGAAGGTCAGACCGATGGCGACGACCATCAGGACAGCTTCCTGGGAGAGGATGATGCTGGCGTTCGTCCAGGTCGCGAAGTTCTGCTGCGTAGCCGACAGGTACGCCGAGATCGCGATGAGGACGATCCCCACCCCGGAGTACTGGACCAGTACCCGGCGCGCCACGACGACAGCGCGGGCAGCGCTGACGTCGCGCGCTCCCGCCTCTGGCTCCCGGCCGGCGTCCTCGCTCACGCAGCACCCTCGAGTCGGCCGCCCGCAGCGAGCAGCACGACGGACTCCTCCGTTGCCTCGGCTGCGGCCAACTCGCCGATCAACGCTCCTTCGCACATCACGAGGATGCGATCGGCGAGGCCGAGAAGCTCGGGGAGGTCCGAGGATGCGAGCAGCACACCGGTCCCGGACCGGACGAATTCGGCGATCAGGCGGTAGAGCTCTTCACGCGCGCCGACGTCCACGCCGCGCGTCGGCTCATCGAGGAGCAGTACCGGGGGGCGGCGCGCTGCGCAGCGCGCAAAGACGACTTTCTGCTGATTCCCACCGGAGAGCGTCGACACATCGGCGTCGACGCTGGAGCAGCGGATCCGAAATCGCTCAACGGCACGCCGCGCCCGCGTGCGCTCGCGCTGGGCGTGTCGGATCGAGCGCAGCCGCCAGTGGCCGAGCGCAAGGTTCTCGTACAGGGACGAGCCGGGGATCAGCCCCTGTGAGCGCCGGTCTTCCGGGACGAGCGCCGCCCCTGCGGCAAGCGAGGCCGACACGGACCCCGAGCGCACGGCGCGGCCGGCGATTCGAACACTCCCGCCGTGGCGCCTGCGCGCGCCGGCGATCGTCTCGAGCAGCTCGCTTCGCCCGGAGCCGACGAGGCCTGCGAGCCCGACGATCTCGCCGCTCGCGACCTGCAGCGAGACCGGTTCGGTCGAACGGTCGGTGACGACGCCGTGCACGTCGAGCACCACCTCTCCCAGTTCCCGCCGCTCCTTGTGGAAGAAGCCGCCGAGATCGCGCCCGACCATCAGGCGCGTCAAGGCGTCGTCGCTGAGCTCATCCTTGGCCAGTTCGCCCGCAACCCGCCCGTCCCGAAGCACCACAGCTCGATGCGCGAGTCGCCGGATCTCGCGCAACCGCTGAGTGATGAAGACCGCGGCGGTTCCCTCGGCGCAGAGCTCCTCGACGAGCGCAAAGAGCCGCTCAGGGTCGGGCAAGCGGGTCGTCGCCTCGTCGAGAATGAGGACGCGGGGCTCTGCCGCGAGCGCCTTTGCGATCTCGACCAGCTCGCGTCGCCCGGGAGGCAGCTCGTGGAAGGGCGCGTACGGCGATACGTGGAGCCCGACGCGGTTGAGGTGCGGAACCGCGGCACGCGCAATGCGCCCCTGGGTGACGGCCGCGGCAGGTCGCAGCCCGGGCAAAACGACGTTCTCGGCGACGGTCAACTGCGGCACCGCGGTCAGCTCCTGCGTCACGATGGCGATTCCCTGATCGAGCGCGGCGCGCGGCGTGCGGAAGGCGACCAACTGCCCGTCGAGCTCGATCGATCCTGCATCCGCTCGAATGACGCCGGAGAGGATCCGCGCCAGCGTCGATTTGCCCGAGCCGTTCTCGCCGGCGAGCGCCAGGATCTCGCCCTCGCGGATGTCGAGATCGACATCCGCGAGGGCCTGGACGGCTCCGAAGCGCTTCGCGATCCCCCGCACACGGAGGACAGCGTCGCCGCTCACGGCCTACGGATTCTTTCCGAGCCGAACGTACGTCTTGCCGCCTACCCTCCGCAACTTGACGCTGAACGGGAGACTGCCGAGCTTGTCCCAGGAGACCCAGCGGGAAGCATTCGCCTTGTCGACCCGCGTGACGGGGATGTAGATCGTCTTGGGAAGCTTCTTCCCGCAAACGGCTCGCTCAGCCGCCCACGCAAGCGTGTGAGCGATCGCTTCGGGATGGAGGTTCCACGTCGCCGCGGCCCTTCCGCCCCGGATCATCTGGATGAACGGAGGGATGCCGTTGACGCCGACGATCGCCGGGTTGAACGATCCGTCCGTGACGCCCGGGGCGCCGAGGGCCAGCGTGTCGTTGAAGATCCAGACTCCCTTCAGCGACGAGCCGTACTTGACCTTGTAGCTCCCGAGAATCTTCGCGCCTTCGTTGGGGGTGAACGCAGAGGCGGTGTCCTGGGCGATGAGATTCAGCCCGACGGCCTTCGCACCCGCGAGGAAGCCGTTGTTCCGGGCTGCGATCACAGGACCGGCGAACGCCGGTGCGAGGATTGCGGCGACCGCTCCGCCCCCGACCGTCCGCTTCAGGTAGGCGGCGGCCTGATAGCCGGCCGTGAACGGGCTGGTGGCGACGTTCGTCGCGTACGGGCCTCCGATGAAGACGTCCGTCGCGACGAGCTTGACGCCCTTCTTCCGGGCCGCATTCAGGGCGGGCTGGATCGACTGCGGGTTCACCGGGGCGACGATGAGCACGTTGACTCCCGCCAAGACCATGGACTGAACGTCCGCGATCTGCTTGTTCGGGTCGAGGTTCGCCTGCGTCTTCTGGCTCGTGCCGTGCGCGCCCTTGATGTCCCGGGCGACGAGGCCGTAAATCAAGTCGTAGTTCGGGTCAGGCAGCGGAATCGTGAAGCCGAGCCTGATCTTCGTGCCACAGACGGATTTCGCCGGATTGTCGCCGGACGACCCCGCCGTGGCAGCCGCTGCGGTCACGAGTGCTGCGAGCGCGATGAGCAACGTAAGTCTGCGGGTGGTCATGGTTCTCCTCTGTGCCTGTGGAAGGGGGCCGGACAGGTTGTCGGCGCAATGATCTTGCGCCGGGCAATAGCTGTCAATTGACGAAAGGGGCTGCGGCCATAACCTCGGCTCAACTCGAGGCCGAATCCGGTTCCAGGGCCTCGCAGGCCTTGCGAACGGCCTCGATCACGGCACCGACGGTCGCGGTCGGCTCCGCGCGAGCGCGAACCGTCACGCTGACGTCGATCGAGACCTCGAGTCCGTCGACGTCGATGGCAACCAGCTCGCCCGCGGCGACGACGCGCCGGACGAGGAGCGTCGGAAGGAAGGCGAGGGCTTCGCTGCGCAACAGCATGCCGACGATGAAGGCGGCCGAGTTGCTGACGACCGCCGGCGTCGGCGGCACAAGTCCACGGGAGATGAATGCGCGATCGAAGTGATCGAGCCAGTACTCCGTGGGCGGGGGCAGCACCCAGGCGTGCTCCGCGAGCGCAGCAAGATCGGCGGTCTCGCCCGTCAGCGGGTGGCCCGCGTGTGCGAAGACCCGCACCCGGTCCTCGCGCAGGACCTCGCTGGCGAGGTCGGAGCCCATGCCGCGGGCCCAGCCGCCGATCACGAGGTCGAGATCGCCGCGCCGAAGCGGTGCCGCATGGTTCTGCGCCAGCCCCTCGTAGACGGCCAGCTCGATTCCGGGGCGCGCTCGACGCAAGTCCTTGGCCGCGAGCGGCATCACGGTGCCCGCGATGCTCGGCGTGACACCGATGCGGACGAGCCCCTTCGCTGCACCCGCCAAGAGGGCTACCTCACGTTCGGCGTGGCGCAACTCGGAGTCGATGATCCGAGCGTGCACCGAAAGGGTGTCGCCGTAGACCGTCGGCATCAGGCCCTTCGGCGTTCGGTCGAACAACCGCACCTTCAGCTCTCGCTCGAGGTGGCGGATCGTCTTGCTCAACGCCGGCTGTGTCAGTTCGAGCGCAGCGGCCGCCCGGCCGAGGCTGCCGTGGTCGTAGACAGCGAGGAAGTACTGCAGGCGCCGGGAGTCGATCGCTTGACGATAGCCATTCCCAGCAGTTATTCAAAGGACGTTATGGCGTTCGGGAAGTTTGGCCGTTACCACCCGGATGGCGTCGACGTGCACATCAGCGAGTTCGACCTCGTCGCGCTCGTCACTGCGGAGGTGGCTGCCGTCAGGGCAGCAAGGCCGGTAGATCTGACGGCCGCGGTGCCCGAGTGGCAGCTCGCGAGCGACCCGCTGCACGTCCGCTACATCGTTGTCAACCTCCTCCAGAACGCGATCAAGTACTCCGACGCCCGGTCTGCGGTTCGCGTTGCCGTGGACGGCGGCGCGACCAGCAGTCGGGTCGTCGTCGCAGACGACGGCATCGGCATCCCACACCGGGATCTCGAACCACTGTTCTCCCCCTTCTTTCGCGCCTCGAACGTCGCAGACCGCAGCGGCACCGGAATGGGCCTCGCGATCGTCAAGAAATCGGCGAACCTGATCGGCGCCCAGATCGCGGTCGAGTCGACGCCCGGCGTCGGAACGACGTTCGTCGTGTCGCTGCCGCGGTCGCCGACGGCGTGGCGGGGATAACCCGAGGCTATGGCAGTCGTCGATCTCGGAAATTGACAGTCAAGTCGACTAAAGCGAGTATCGCGCGCAAGCGGAGGGCCAACGACGCGAAGGTGAGGTCGACACCATGAGGTTCAGCCTGTACTCGGAGCTGCAGCTCCACCCGGGAAAGACGGCCGAGCAGCTCTACGGCGAAGTGCTCGAGCAGATGGAGAACGCCGACCGCCTCGGCTACGACGTCTACGCCGCCATCGAGCACTTCTTCTTCCCGAAGTTCTCGGTCTCGACGAATCCCACGGCACTCTTCGCCGCCGCGGCGCAACGAACGAAAAGGCTTCGCTTTCGCACGATGCTGCACGCTCTGCCCTACCACAACCCGCTCGTCCTGGCGAGCGCGATCAACGCTGCGGTGATCCTGACCGGCGGCCGCTACGAGTGGGGTGTGGGCCGCGGCCACGGATGGATACCCCTGCCTGCCGGCGAGTCGCTCGACGAGCACGCACGTCCCAAGTACGAGGAGGCGGTCGACCTGCTCCTCAAGGCGCTGCACGAAGAGCGATTCTCGTTCGACGGCACCTATTTCCACGTCGAGGACTCACACGTCGTTCCCTTCGTCGAGACGAAGCATCGGGTGTACCTCGGCGGAACCTCCGACCGGACGTACACCCTCGCAGCCGAGCACGGCTGGGGAGTTGCGGTGCCGCCCCTGCTCCCGTACGCCGCGCTGGAGAAGCAGATGGACCTGTACCGCGAATCGTGCTCAGAGCACGGAACCGAGCCGGACATCGTCTGGATCCACGCCTGTCACCTGGACGAGGATCGCGAGACGGCCGTTCGGGAGGCGCGCGACTGGATCACCGGCTTCATCCACGGCAACGCCTCTCCGCTCACCGAGTGGCCGAAGCCGCCGGCGGACGACCTCAACAAGGCTGGCTACGGATTCTACGCGGCGGGCATCATGGAGGGACTCGCCGAGATTCCGTACGAGAAGCTGATCGAGGACGACTACGTATGGGTTGGCACGCCCGCGGACATCATCGAGCGAATCGAGAGCACGCAGAAGGTCTGCGACGGCATCCAGGAGATCGGCATCACCGTGAACGCCGGCGGCGCTCCCCACTGGATGGCGATCAAGAATCAGGAGCTGTTCGCGAGCGCGGTCATCCCGCATTTCGAACGCAGCGGCGAACTCGCCGGCGCAGCCATCTCCTAGTCGGTTGGAGGCCCCCCAGCCACGGCTGATCGTCGGGATCACCGGAGCGTCGGGCGCTGTTTACGGCGTCCGGCTGCTCCAACGACTGCGAGAGCTACCGGTCGAGACGCATCTCGTCGCTTCGCGTTGGGCTCGGGTCACGATCGAGCACGAGACCGAGCTGTCGTTCGAGGAGGTCAAGGGCCTCGCCGACGTCGTGCACGCGGAGAGCAATCAGGCTGCATCCATCTCGAGTGGCTCGTTCCGCACGCGCGGGATGATCATCGCGCCGTGCAGCACTAAGACGCTTGCGGGAATCGCCACCGGCTTCGCCCACAACCTGGTCTGCCGCGCCGCCGACGTCGTGCTGAAAGAACGTCGGCCACTCGTCCTCGTCGTGCGAGAGACACCGCTGAGCCCCGTGCACCTCAGGAACATGCTCGTTCTCGCCGAGCTGGGCGCGACGATCTTCCCTCCGGTCCCGGCCTTCTACCATCGTCCGCGCACACTGGACGACGTCGTCGACTACAGCGTGCTGCGGATGCTCGACCAGGTGGATCTGGGAGCGGACTCGCCGTGGCGGTGGACCGGACTGCCGGACGCCTCAGCTCCTTGATCCGGCGCAAATTCACCTCACGTCCTCTCCTTCATGTCTTGGTCGTCCTCGGATCGGACCACAGCTGTCGGCGCGACGCGGCCGAGCTGGCGCGCAGTTCAAACGCCAGATTGACGGTCGTCCAGTCGTGGCACGTCTCAAGGTTCCTCTGGGGACTCGGCGCCTTCGGTTTTGTTCCGGTCTCGCTGGAGACGCTGACTCGCGATGCCGAGGAGGACTCTTGCGCACGCGTGAAGCGACTCGTCGCCTCGATGGATACCGGCCCAGTTACATTCGTTGCCGGAAGGGCCCGGCGTGGCTCCTTGCTGTTCGGGAGTCGCCGACCGGGAACTACGACGTCATCGCCACCGACAGCCGACTTGGCTCATTCGCGGCGACCGCCCGGTGGCCTCACGCGTGGAGTCAAATGCGAGCGCGGTCCGGCCGTCCGGCGCGGCTTCTCACGCCTTCATCGCCTCCCGACCTAAGCCGATCAGCTCGTCGCGGGCGGCGCTGAGCGCGCGGCTGACGATCCCCAATTGCCAGGAGGCGCGGCGGAACTCGCCGTCCGTTGCCGATTGCAGGCCGACCTCCTCCTGCTTGCGGACGACCTCGGCGGATGGCTTCGTCCTCGATCACGCGCAATGTCACGCCATCGATGCGACCCGCGGCGAAGTCGTCGCGTGCAGCGAGGAGGCGCTTTGGCCGCAAGAGGCTGCCGACATGATCGGCGCGAAACGGCGGCTTGACACGCCTTCGCGTCTCGATTGACCTTGTCGCCTCGCGCTGCATCAAGCGTCCGGACGGTAACCGATATGCGCTGAGATCTCTGCGGCGGTCTGCCTGAGCGGCCGTCCCAGCCGTTCGACCAGCTCGCACATCGAGACCATCGAGCTATGCACGGCAAGATTGATCGCCGCGGCGATCGCGCCGGACTGCGACAGCACCGGCGCCGCGATCGACCGAAGCCCGTAGGCAAGCTCTTCGTTGTTGATCGCGAGCCCCGCCTCGCGTACGCGGTCGAGCTCGGCGACGAGCGCGTCACGCTCGACGAGCGTGTTCGGCCCGCGCTTCGTGAACTCGATCTCGTTCAGCACGGCCTCACGCTCGCTGTCCGAAAGCTCGGCCAGCAGCATCTTTCCCATCGATGTGCAATACGCCGGCAGACGGGACCCCACGTGAAGACTCAAGTCGATGCCCCGCTGTCCCTGCCGTGCGCTGCGGCAACGCTCGACGTAGACGATGTCGGTGCCGTCGAGAATCGCCATGTTCACCGTGTGGCCCGTTTCGTCACTGAGACGCTGGAGGTGCGGTGCGGCGATCTCGCGCAGCTCCATCGAGTTGATGGCCGAGAAGCCGAGGTCGAGCACGCGGGGGCCGAGCCTGTACTTACGTGACGCACTGTCCTGGTCGAGATAGCCGAGCTTGGCGAGTGTTGCGACGTAGCGATGCGCCGTGCTCCTTGTCAGCTCGAGCTCCCGTGCCAAATCGCTGATGCCGAGCAGCGGGCGCCCCGTGCGGAACGCGGAGAGGATCGAGAGGCCGCGCTCGAGTGATTGCGAGTAGCCGACATCTGCCGCCATGTTCCGAATAATAGAACGCGGTCTTGATTTCTCGGCAGCGAGAGTCGTAAGTTCTGTCCTCTCACCGGCGACCTTGGAGGAGGAGCAATGGAGGACGACCTACGGGCAGCAGGCATCTCCCGACGCGAGCTCGTCAAACGAGCAGGCGTCGGTGTCGGCGGCCTGGTCCTCGGCGGGGCCGCCGCCGAGCCAATCTGGGCGCGCCCGCTGAGTGAGGAGGCCGCCGGCACGATCAAGATCGGCTTCATCAGCCCCCGGAGCGGGCCCCTCGCAGGCTTCGGCGAGCCGGACCCCTACGTCCTTGGTCTCGCGCGTCACGCGTTCGCCAAGGGAATCAAGATCGGTGGCAAGACCTACAGCGTGAAAATTCTCGATCGCGACACGCAGTCCGATCCGGCGCGGGCCGGTCAGTTGGCGAAGAAGTTGATCACCGGCGACAAGATCGACCTGATGCTCACGACCTCGACGCCGGAAACAGTCAACCCGGTCGCCGATGCATGCGAAGCCGCCGGCGTCCCCTGCATATCGACGACGTTGCCGTGGGAGGCGTGGTACTTCGGCCGTGGGGCGAAGCCCGGCAAGCCGTCGCCCTTCAAGTACACCTTCCATTTCTGCTTCGGGGTCGAGGAATTCTTCAAGGCGTACACGCACATGTGGCCGCAGGTGAAGACGAACAAGAAGGTCGGCGTCATGTGGCCGAACGATGCAGACGGAAACGCGATTCGCGCTTCGCTCGGACCGCTCCTCAAGAAAGCCGGGTACACGATTGTCGACCCGGGCGCCTACGAGGACGGCACAACCGATTACTCGGCCCAGATCTCGAGGTTCAAGCGGGAAGGGATCGAGATCTTCAACACGTTCCCGATTCCGCCGGACTTCGCGACCTTCTGGCGGCAGGCTGCGCAACAGGGGCTCGCGCGACAGGTGAAGATCGTGCAGATCGCCAAGACCGGGCTCTTCCCGTCACAGCTCGAGGCGCTCGGCAGCCTCGGCTACAAGATCGCTAGCGCCGCATACTGGGGCCCGACGTGGCCGTACAAGTCGACGTTGACCGGCATCACCTCGAAGCAGCTCGGCGCCGGCTACACCAAGAAGACGAAGAAGCAGTGGAACCAGCAACTCGGTCCTAGCCTCGCGCTCTTCGACGTCGCCGCGGCCGCGATGCGGAAGTCGGGCAACCCAAAGAACAAGAAGAAGGTCGCCGCGGCGATGAAGACCCTCCAGGTCGAGACACCCGTCGGGAAGCTGCACTGGGGAAAGGGTCCGGTGCCGAACGTCGTCGCAACCCCGATTCCCGGCACACAGTGGGTGAAAGCGAAGAAGGGCCCGTTCAAGCTCGACTTGCGATTCGTCGAGCACTCGGCGGATCCGAAAATCCCTATCCAGGCCAAGCTCCAGCCATACTCGTAAGACCGCGTGGAGGCACCCGCAGCGACGCCCGTCCTGGTCGCGTCCGGGATCCGCAAGCGCTTCGGGGCGCTGACGGTCCTCGAGGACGTCAACTTCGCCCTTCGGGCCGACGAAGCCGTGGGCATCGTCGGCCCGAACGGAGCGGGCAAGACGACGCTGATCGACATCCTCGCAGGAGTGCAGCGGCCGACTCGCGGGTCGGTGCGTTTTCGCGACCAGGAGGTGACCGGCCGGACCTCAGCTGCGCTTTGCCGCCTCGGCCTGGCGCGTGCGCATCAGATCCCGCGTCCCTTCGGCGGTATGACCGTCTTCGAGAACGTCCTCGTCGCTGCGGCGGCCGGCGCGGGTCACACCCGGTCGACTGCTTACGAGCGCAGCCTCGGAGTGCTCGAGCAATGCCATTTGTTGGAGCTCGCAAACAGACCCGCAGAGAGCCTCGGGCTCATGCACCGCAAGCGGCTCGAGCTCGCACGAGCGCTCGCGACCGATCCCGTCGTCGTGCTTCTGGACGAGATCGGGGCCGGCCTGACAGACGACGAGGCGGCGGAGCTCGTGGCGACGATTCAGGAGGTTCACTCAGGGGGAGTCGCGATCGTCTGGATCGAGCACATCGTGCACGTCCTCGTGCAGGTCGTTCGCCGACTCGTCTGTATGGATGCTGGACGCGTGATCGCGGACGGCGACCCGGACGTTGTGATGGCGGACGCCGGGGTCATCGACGCGTATCTTGGGAGCACCGCTCGGTGAGCATCCTGCGAGTCGAGCAGCTCAACGCGCATCATGGGCTGTTGCAAGCGGTGCGCGGTGTCTCGCTGTCGGTCGGCGAGGGAGAGACGCTCGCTCTCGTCGGCGCGAACGGAGCGGGCAAGACCACGCTGCTGCGAACGATTGCGGGCGGTCACCGGGCCTCGAGCGGCACGGTCGTCTTCGGCGGCGCGGACGTCACCTCGCTTCCGGCGCACCGGCGCGTCCGGCGGGGGATCACCCTCGTGCCGGAGGGGCGGCGCCTCTTTCCAGAGATGACTATGGAGGAAAATCTTCTCGTAGCGGCTCGTGGTGGGCGCAAGGGCGAATGGTCTCTCTCGCGCGTGTACGAGGCCTTTCCGATACTTCACCCGCTACGACGCAAGCGCGCGGCGACGCTTTCGGGGGGAGAGCAGCAGATGACCGCGATCGCACGTGCGCTGATGACGAATCCGACCCTCCTGCTGATCGACGAGGCCTCGCTGGGTCTCGCACCGGTGGCGGTGGAACGCGTCTACGAGTCACTCGAGACCGTGGTCGCCACGGGCACGACACTGGTCCTCGTCGAGCAGGACCTGGGGCGCGCGCTTAGTGTCGCCTCGCGAATCGTGTGCATGCTCGAGGGGCGGATCGTGCTCGAGGGCTCCGCCACGGAGATCACCCGGGAGCAGATTGTCGAGGCGTACTTCGGCCTCCGGCGAGGCAATGGCGGAGGCGAGACGTGATCTGGCTCAACCAGATCATCCAAGGCGTTCTGCTCGGCGGCTACTACGCGCTCCTTGCGACCGGCCTGTCGCTCATGTTCGGGGTGATGCGCATCATCAACCTCGCCCACGGTGACCTCGCTGTCGTCGGCGCGTTCCTCATCTGGTGGCTGCACGACCGCGGCCATTCAATCGCGGTCTCGCTCGCGGTCGGGCTCGTGGCGATGGCGCTACTCGGCGTGGTGCTCCAGCGCGCTGTGCTCGAGCGGAGCCTGCGGGCCGGCGTGCTCGTGCCGCTTTTGACGACGTTCGGACTGGCGATCGTGATCGAGAACTTGCTCTTCCAAAAGTTCGGCGCCGATATCCGATCGCTCGACATCGGGAACCTCGCCTTCGATGGCTGGAAGATCACGAACGAGATCTACGTCGGTCGGCTGCCCGTCCTGATCTTTGTCGTAGCGCTCGCGATGCTGGGCGGGCTTCAGCTCTTCCTCTCGCGCGCACCCCTCGGCCGGGCGATGCGGGCGACCGCCCAGGATCCAGACACTGCGGAACTCGTCGGCGTCAACGCGCGCGGCGTCTACCTCGCGGCGGCGGCGATTGCAGTCGCCACGGCGGGTCTTGCGGGCGCCTTCCTCGGGATGCGCGCGACCTTCGACGCTTACGCAGGTCCGACGCAGCTGATCTTCGCGTTCGAAGCAGTCGTCATCGGGGGGCTCGGGTCTCTCTGGGGAACGCTCTTCGGCGGAATTGCAATCGGCGTGGCCCAGACGGTCGGCGCACAGTTCGACCCGCAGTGGTCGATCCTCACGGGACATCTCGTCTTCCTCGCGGTCATGACGCTGCGCCTGATCAAGGCCGCCGCCGAAGGCCGCGGCGGCTTCATGGCCGCCCTTGGGATGGAGGCATGAGCGCGGCGCAGGCGATCAAGGTCGAACGCTGGACGCCCGTCTCGCTACTCGCCACGGGCACCGGCACGGTACTCCTTGGAGCGCTCTCGCTTGCGCCGCTCCTCTTCGGTGCCAGTGCGCTCGACAAGCTCACCGAGCTCTACGTCTACGTGATTCTTGCTGCGATGTGGAACGCTCTTGCCGGTTACGCGGGGCTGGTCTCTGTCGGGCAGCAGGCTTTCTTCGGCCTCGGCGCCTACGCTGCCGTGCAGTTGAGCAACCATGGGCTCAATGTCTACCTCGCGCTCGCCCTGGCGGGGCTCGTGGCCGGCGCCATTTCGCTACCGACCTCCCTGCTCGTGCTGCGACTGCGCGGTGGCGAATTCGCGATCGCGATGTGGGTCGTGGCCGAGGTCTTTCACCTGCTGGTCAACCTCGACCACTCGGTCGGCGGCGTCACCGGCACATCGCTGATCGCACTCGGCCGGTACGACCCGACGGACCGCCGTCGTTACACCTACTGGCTGGCGCTCGCGGCGATGGCGCTGATGCTGGCAGCCGTCTTCCTGCTGCTGCGGAGCCGGCTCGGCGCGTCGATGCAGGCGATCCGAGACGACGAAGGTGCCGCGGCTTCGGTCGGCGTCCGTGTGCTCCGCACGAAGCTCGTCGTCTTCGTGCTCGCGGCGATCGGCTGCGGGGCCGCCGGTGCCGTCTGGCTTGCGGGCCAGCTCACCTTCCAGCCCAACTCCTTCTTCAGCGTACAGTGGACCGCCTACATGCTCTTCATGACGCTCGTCGGCGGTCTTGGGACGTTCGAGGGCCCGATCATCGGCGCAGTGATCTTCTTCGTGGTGCAGGACCAGTTCGGCCAGCAGGGAGTCTGGTACCTGGTGGGGCTCGGCCTGACGGCGGTGCTCTTCGCGCTGCTGCTGCCGCGCGGATTGTGGGGAACGCTCGAGGACCGACTGGGCGTGCGCCTGCTACCCGTTGGGTACCGCGTGCGGCGCCTTGCGACCGTGGGGAGGGAGTCGTGAGGATCACGGCCGCAGTGACCGAGAGCAAAGGCGCGCCGTTCGTACTCACGGACGTTGAGGTCGGCGAGCTTCACGCGGACGAAGTGCTCGTCAAGGTCGCCGCCGCCGGCATCTGCCACACCGACCTGATCTGTCGCGACCAGTGGTATCCGGTGCCGCTCCCCGCCGTGCTCGGGCACGAGGGCGCAGGCGTCGTCGAGCAAGTCGGAAGCTCGGTGAGGAAGGTTGCCCCTGGCGATCGAGTCGGCATGACGTTCGACTCCTGTGGCGCTTGCCCGACGTGCGCGACCGGTCGGCCCTCCTACTGCTATGCCTTCTTCGAGCACAACTTCGGGTCGTCGCGACCGGAGGACGGGTCGAGCGCGCTCTCCCGAGAAGGCGAGCTCGTCCACGCGCATTTCTTCGGGCAGTCCAGTTTCGCCACTCACGCGGTTGCGAGCGAGCGGAACATCGTCAAGCTCAGCCACGAAATCGGTCTCGACATCGCGGCGCCGTTCGGTTGCGGGATCCAGACCGGCGCGGGCGGGGTCCTCAACAGCATGCGCGTCCCAGCAGGGAGCAGCCTCGCCGTGTTCGGCACGGGCACCGTCGGGCTCGCGGCCGTGATGGCCGGAGCGCTCGCAGGAGCGACGACCATCGTCGGCGTCGACGTCAATCCTGCCCGGCTCGAGCTGGCGCGCGAGCTCGGCGCAACACATGTCCTCGATGCGCGCGCAGGTGACCCGGTCGAGCAGATCACACGGATCACCGGCTCGGGCGCTGACTTCAGCCTCGAGACCGCAGGACTTCCACAGGTCCTGCGCCAGGCCGTCGACTGCCTCACGCCGACCGGTGTCTGCGGGGTGATCGGCGCGCCGGCCTTCGGCACCGAGGTGACGCTCGACGTGAACACGATTCTCACCGGAGGCCGGGTCGTCCGCGGCATCGTCGAGGGCGACAGCGTGCCGGATGTCTTCCTGCCGCGGCTTGTCGCCCTGCACCAGCAGGGGCGGTTTCCCGTCGAGCGGCTGATGACTTTCTACGACTTCGACGAGATCGACCGGGCCGCACACGACGCGGAGTCCGGCAAGACGATCAAGGCCGTGCTCCGCATGGCCTGAGAGGAGGCGACGATGGCAACAACCGAATCAGCAGTCAAGGAGTGCCGCCAGTTCGTCGGCGGCGAATGGATAGACGCAACCGGAGGGGCGACCTTCGACGACCGGGACCCCTTTACCGGTGAGGTCGTCGCGCAGGTTCCCGCCGGGACGCGCGAGGACGCCGTCGCCGCCATCGACGCCGCTGCCAGAGCCTTCGCGGAGTGGTCGGTCACGCCGCCGGCTGTTCGCCAGGCCATCTTTTTGAAGGCTGCCGACATCCTCGAGAGCCGGCAGGAAGAGGTCGTGAACTGGCTGGCACGAGAGACCGGCTGCACATTCGGATTCGGGATGTTCCAGATGCACTTCGTGCCGGGCCTCTTCAGACAGGCGGCCGCGCTCGCCTACGCGCCGAGGGGAGAGGTTCTTCCGTCCGACACCGGGGCGTTCGCGATGGGCGTGCGGCGACCCGTCGGCGTTGTCGGCGCGATCGCGCCCTGGAACGCCGCACTGATTCTCTCGGCCCGTTCGATTGCGGCGCCGCTCGTGCTCGGGAACAGCGTCGTCCTGAAGCCGTCCGAGCACTCCCCGTACGTCGGCGGCCTGATCTGGGGCGAGATCTTCGCCGAGGCCGGGCTGCCGGCCGGCGTACTGAACATCGTGACGCACGGCCCCGGCGAGGCCGCGGCGATCGGAGACGAGCTCGTCGACAACCCGGCCGTGCGCCGGCTCAACTTCACCGGCTCGACCGCAGTGGGCCGCAAGCTCGCCGAAGCAGCCGGCCGCCAGCTGAAGCGGGTCGTGCTCGAGCTCGGCGGGTACAACCCGCTTCTGGTACTCGCCGACGCCGACATCGAGTACGCGGTCAACGCAACCGCGTTCGGCGCCTTCTTGCACCAGGGTCAGATCTGCATGTCCGCGCGCAAGATCATCGTCGAGCGCCCCATCGCCGACGAGTTCATCGCGCGGCTGACGGAGAAGACGAACGGCCTCAAGGCGGGCGACCCGAAGGAGCCCGACACGATCATCGGACCGATAATCAGCAAAGACGCGCTCGAGGCGATCAAGGCCCGCGTCGACGCCGCCGTCGAGAGTGGCGCGAAGGTCCTCTCCGGCGGCGAAGCGGTGGGGAGCTGCTATCGGGCGACGCTACTCACCGACGTGCCGGCAGACTCCGAGCTCGCTCGAGTAGAGACCTTCGGCCCGGTTGCGGCGATCGAGATCGTCGACAGCGCCGACGAAGCGGTCGAGCGAGCCAACTCGACAAGCTATGGCCTTTCCTCGGGGATCATCACCCGGGACAACGACCGCGGTCTGGCCCTCGCACAACGGATCGACGCCGGAATCGTCCACGTGAACGACCAGCCGGTGGGCGACGAGCCGCAGATGCCGTTCGGCGGCGTCAAGGACAGCGGCTTCGGCCGCTTCGGCGGCACCGCGGCGATCGACGAGTTCACCGACCTCCGCTGGATCACCGTCCAGAGCGGATCGCATCCCTTCCCGTTCTAGTGGCAGAGGTCGTCTCGCTCCCCGAAGCAGTCGCCGGTCTCGTCCGAGACGGAGACACAGTCGCCCTCGAGGGTTTCACGCACCTGATCCCGAGTGCAGCCGGACACGAGCTGATTCGGCAGGGTCGGCGCGACCTCACGCTCGTACGGATGACGCCGGACGTGATCTACGACCAGATGATCGGGATGGGTTGTGCGCGGAAGCTCGTCTTCTCGTGGGGCGGGAATCCAGGCGTCGGCTCCCTACACCGGTTCCGCGATGCCGTCGAGCACGGGTGGCCCGAGCCGCTCGAGCTGGAGGAGCACTCGCATGCCGGGATGGCGGCCGCATACGCCGCCGGCGCCGCCGCTCTCCCTTTCGGCGTCCTGCGCGGCTACCGGGGTGGCGACCTGCCGGAGCGGACGCGTATCGAGCGCATCGCGTGCCCCTTCACCGGGGAGGAGCTGTCGGCCGTGCCGGCGCACCGTCCGGATGTAGGCATCGTCCACGCGCAGCGAGCCGACCGCGGCGGAAACGTCCAACTCTGGGGCATCACCGGCGTGCAGAAGGAGACGGTGCTCGCGTCGTCCCGGACGATCGTCACTGTCGAGGAAATCGTCGATCGGCTCGATCCTCGACCGGGCGCGCTCGTGCTACCGGCCTGGGTTGTCGACGCCGTCGCCCTCGCGCCTGGAGGCGCCCACCCGTCGTACGCGCACGGCTACTACGAGCGAGACAACGACTTCTATGTCTCGTGGGACGAGATCAGCCGCGACCGCGACCGCTTCGCCGCCTGGATGCAGCGGCATGTGCTCGAGACTGCCGACGTAGTCGAGTACCTCGCGAGCCTGACGGAAGCGGTTGTCGCGTGAACGACGAGCTCATGGCCGTTGAGGCCGCACGCCGAATCAGGAACGGTATGGTCTGCTTCGTCGGCATCGGGCTGCCGAGTCTCGCAGCGAACCTCGCGCGGAGAACGCACGCCCCCGATTGCGTGCTCGTCTATGAAAGCGGCACGATCGGCGCGAAGCCGGAGCGACTGCCGCTCTCGATCGGTGACGGGGAACTGGCCGAGACGGCGGACGCCGTCGTCTCGGTGCCGGAGATGTTCGCGTACTGGCTCCAGGGCGGGCGCATCGACATCGGCTTTCTCGGCGCAGCGCAAATCGACCGGCACGGCAACCTGAACAGCACCGTGATCGGTCCGTACGCGCGACCTGTGGTTCGTCTGCCGGGCGGCGGCGGCGCACCCGAGATCGCGCTCGGCGTGCGTGAGGTCTTCGTCATGCTCCGCCAGTCCCGGCGGACGTTCGTCTCGCAGCTCGACTTCACGACGAGCCTCGGCGAGCACGTGAGTGTCGTCGTCACGGACCTGGGCGTTCTCGAACGGGTCCACGGCGAGCTGACGCTGGTCGCCGCTCACCCCGGAGTCTCGGCGGACGACGCCCGCGACGCGAGCGGTTGGGACCTGAACGTGGCCGACGAGCTGCGCGAGACGGAGCCCCCGACGGCCGCGGAGCTCGAGACGCTGCGCTCGCTCCAAGTCAGGACCGCGGCGTGAGCGGAACGAGCGCCTACGAAGGCCCGATTGTCCTGCCGGACGACCCAGGATTCGGTCCGGAGGTGCAGATCGACTACCCCGGCTACCGCTCGACGCGCTGGCGCGCGCCGGCACATCCGCTCGCGACGCTCCCGGAAGAGCTGCACCGCCTCGACGGGCCTGTCTTCGGCGAAGACGTGCTCGCGCCACTCGACAACGACTTGACGCGACAGCACGGCGGCGAACCGCTCGGCGAGCGCATCATCGTCCACGGCCGCGTGCTCGACGACGAGGGCCGCCCCTTGCGCGGAGTCCTCGTCGAAGTCTGGCAGGCGAACTCGGCCGGGCGTTACAGCCACGAGGTCGATGGCCATCCCGCACCGCTTGACCCCAACTTCTCGGGGGCCGGCCGCTGCCTCACTGACGACGAGGGCCGATACCGCTTCACGACTATCAAGCCGGGCGCCTATCCGTGGCAGAACCACGACAACGCGTGGCGTCCCGCCCACATCCACTTCTCCCTGTTCGGACGGGCATTCGAGCAACGCCTCGTCACGCAAATGTACTTCCCGGGCGACCCGCTCTTTTCGTACGACCCGATCTTCAACGCCGTCCGCGACCCACGCGCGCGCGAGCTCCTCGTCGCGCGCTTCGACCTCGATACGACGCAGCCTGAGTGGGCGCTGGCATATGCATGGGACATCGTGTTGCGCGCCACGCCTGTCGAGGAATGACCACCACTCCCTCGCAAACCGTCGGCCCGTACTACGCCATCGGCCTCTGCCGGCGTTCCGACGACGAGCTCGACCCTGACGGCGTCGAGCTGAGCGGCCGGTTGCTCGACGGTCGCGACGAACCGATCATCGACGGGCTCGTGGAGGTGTGGGACGCTGTCGGCCGGCGCTGGGGACGCTCGGGCACAGACGCGACAGGCCGGTTCCGCTTCCTGGTGCCGCGCGACTGCGATGTCCTCGAGGTCTTCGTGTTCGCACGCGGGTTGCTGCGACACCAGCGCACGCGGATCTACGTGCGCACAGTCGACGACGACGTCCTCGACCGGCTCTCGTCGGACGAGCGAGAGACGCTACTCGCACAATCCGATGGAGACGGACTGCGGCTCGACATCCGCCTGCAGGGCGACCACGAGACGGTCTTCTTCGAGCATTGACGACCTTCGCTCGGATCTTCGTGCCGGAGGAGTTGCGGGAAGCCGTCTCCGACGCCGCCTGGCTGGCGGGAATGCTGGACGCCGAGCGCGCGCTCGCGAACGCGTCGTCACTCACCGGCGTCATTCCGGCTGCAGCGGCCGCGTCGATCGCAGAGGCATGCGCTCAGGACCGCTTCGACCTCGACGCGATCCTCGCCGAGGGCCGCGCCGTCGCGAACCCCGCGGAGCCGCTGGTGCGGGCGCTGCGCACGCAAGTGAGCGAGGAAGCGAAGCCGTGGGTGCACTTTGGCGCCACCAGTCAGGACGTCGTGGACACGGGGGCGATGCTCGTGGCGCGCGCGGCAACGGAACTAATCCGCGAGCAGCTTGATGGCGTCGGCCGAGCGTGCGCGGGCCTCGCGGAGACGCACCGCGCGACGCCGATGGCTGCGCGCACGGTGATGCAGCAAGCCGTACCGACGACCTTCGGCGCGAAAGCGGCAGGCTGGCTCGTCGCCGTCGCCGACGTCGACGACCGCTTGGCCGCACTGAGCCTCCCGGCGCAGCTCGGCGGGGCCGGCGGAACGCTCGCCGCATTCGGCGCGCGGGGGCCCGAGGTGCTGGCGGCGTACGCCGCCGAGCTCGAACTTGCCGAGCCCGTCGTACCCTGGCACACACACCGCAGACCGGTCGTGGAGCTGGCGTCGGCACTCGCCGCCGTGGCGGCCGTGTGCGGAAAAGTCGCGCTCGACATCGTGCTGCTCGCGCAGGCGGAAGTGGGAGAGGTCGCCGAGGCGGCCGGCGGCAGCTCGTCCACGATGCCGCACAAGCGTAACCCCTCCCGCGCCGTGCGCGCGCGCGCGTGTGCGCGCCTCGTGCACGCCAACGCGGGTTTGCTCACGTCCGGCGACTACGAGCACGAACGGGCGGCCGGGGCGTGGCAGGCGGAGTGGACGGCGCTAAGCGAATCGCTGGCTCACACGGGCGGCGCCGCCGCCGCGATCGGCGAGTCGCTCGAGTCGCTCGAGGTCTCTCCGGATCGGATGCGGGAGAACATGACGCCGGAGCTCTACTCGGAACGCGATCGTCTCGGGCTCGACGATCCCGCGTACCTCGGCGCGACGGCCGCCTTCGTCGAGCGGGCGCTCACGTGGTGGGGAGAGAGAACATGAAGCTCGCCTACGATCTGCACGGTCCGGCGGACGCGCCCGTTTTGGTGCTCCCGTGCTCCCTCGGGACGTCCCGCGAGCTCTGGGCGCCGCAGCTCCGCCCGTTCAGCGACTCGTTCCGCGTCCTCCGCTATGAGCATCGTGGACATGGCGCCTCCGCGGCACCTGCTGGGTCGTATTCGATGGACGAGCTGGCGCGGGACTCTCTGGCACTGCTCGACGAGCTCGAACTCGAGCGCGTGTCGTGGTGTGGCCTCTCGCTCGGCGGCATGGTCGGTATGTGGCTCGGCGCGAACGCGCCGGGGAGGCTGGTCTCGCTCGTCCTCGCCTGCACCTCCGCACGTGTCCCGGAGCCGGAGGCATACGCCGAGCGCGCCGCGGTAGTCCGCGCGGGCGGAATCGAGCCGATCGCAGACGCCGTCGTCGGCCGTTGGTTCACCGCCGCGGCATCGCCCGAGCTCCGGGCGCGCTTCCGGAAGATCCTCGCTGCGACGCCGGAAGAGGGTTACGCCGGCTGCTGCGACGCGCTCGCCAAATGGGACTTTCGCGACGACCTCCGACGCGTTTCCGTGCCGACGCTCGTGATCGCTGCCTCGGAAGACGAGGCCGCGCCGGCGTCAGATACCGACCTCCTCGCCGAGCGGATACCGGGTGCCCGCCACGCGCGTCTCGACGGCGCGGCGCATCTCGCCAACCTGGAGCAGCCGCACGCCTTCGCCGACGCGGCACTCCACCACGTCCTGGAGGCAGCATGACGCACGACGATGGCATGAGGATCCGCCGCGAGGTGCTCGGCGACGAGCACGTCGACGGTGCGATCGCAGGCTCGAACGAGTTCACCGCGGACTTCCAGGACCTGATCACCCGCTACGCGTGGGGGGAGGTCTGGGCGCGACCGGGTCTCGACCGTCGCACCCGCAGCGCGATCACGTTAACCGCGCTGACGGCGCTCGGACACCACCATGAGCTCGCGCTGCACGTTCGGGCCGCGCTGCGCAACGGGCTGACGGCAGACGAGATCAAGGAGGTGTTACTGCAGGTCGCCATCTACTGCGGCGTCCCGGCGGCGAACAGAGCGTTTGCGATCGCACAGCAGGTCCTCGACGAGTGAGAACGCAGGTCGGAATCGTCGGCGGCGGACCTGCAGGGCTCGTGCTGGGTCGATTGCTCGAAAACGCCGGCATCGACTCGGTGATCCTCGAGACACGCACCCGTCAGTACTGCGAAGCCCGCATCCGCGCCGGTGTTCTCGAGCAGGGAAGCGTCGACCTCTTGCGCGAGTCAGGCGTGGGCGACCGGCTTGACCGCGAAGGGCTCGTCCACCACGGAATCGCGCTTCAGTTCGACGGAGAGCGTCACCGAATTCCGCTCAGCGAGCTTGCCGGCGGACGCTCGATCGTCATCTACGGCCAAACCGAGGTCGTCAAGGATCTGATCGCGGCGCGGCTGAAGAGCGGCCTGCCGCTGCTCTTCGAGGCCGGGGCTATCGGCTTCGACGGAATCGATGGAGACCGGGCGCGGATTCGTTTTACCCACGAAGGCCGCGAGGAGGACCTCGAGTGCGACGTGATCGCCGGGTGCGACGGGTTCCACGGCGTCTGCCGCGCGTCGTTGGCAGGGCGCGGTCTACGGGAGTTTAGCCGCGACTACGCGTACGGCTGGCTCGGCATCCTCGCGGATGTCGCGCCGTCGATAGACGAGCTCGTGTATGCACACCACGAGAACGGCTTTGCACTGCTCTCGCTCCGCTCGCCGACACGCTCACGCTACTACCTCCAGTGCCGTCCGGACGAGGACCCCGACCGGTGGCCCGACGACCGCATCTGGGAAGAGCTGCAACGCCGCACCGCCGTCGACGGCTGGACGCTGAAGGAGGGCCCGATCCTCGAGAAGAGCGTGACGGGCATGCGTAGCTACGTCTGCGAGCCTATGCAGCACGCCCGGCTCTTCCTCGCCGGCGACGCCGCACACATTGTCCCGCCAACTGGAGCCAAAGGCCTGAACCTTGCGATCCACGACGTACGGGTACTCGCGGAGGCGCTGATCCGCTGGTACGAACGCGGCGACGCATCGCTGCTCGACAGCTACTCCGAACGCTGCCTACGCCGCGTCTGGCGTTGCGAACACTTCTCCTGGTGGATGACGACGATGCTCCACCCGCCGCCCGATGCCAACCCGTTCGACCTCCGCCTGCAACGCTCGCAGCTGCGCTACGTGACGACATCCCATGCACAGGCGACGGCGCTCGCCGAGAATTACACCGGCCTTGACGACGTCTGACGCGGGAATGACCTGCCTGCCGCATCAGACGGATCCACGGGTTCCTGCGGGTCAATCGTCCCGTCCCTGTGGGTTCGGCCGCGTAAATCGCCGCCGTTTGCCGCAGTAAAGTCGTCGCGCTCGACTGCGCGACTACCGATGACG
Source organism: Gaiellales bacterium (assembly GCA_038237145.1). Classification (GTDB taxonomy): domain Bacteria; phylum Actinomycetota; class Thermoleophilia; order Gaiellales; family Gaiellaceae; genus 3-1-20CM-4-69-9. The sequence goes on along the minus strand of JBBRZA010000031.1, from coordinate 286 downwards.
AAATCAGCAAGCGACCTCGGGTCAGGACGGTTCGAGTCCGTCAGAGGGCTCTGCGCAAACCTTGCAAATAGCGTGTTTTGGTGGTTACTGTTGCCTGCTCAGGCACGCGAGGGAACGCCAAGGGAACATTAGGGAACATTTGACCTGAGGGGTGCGTTAACTCGGTTTCGCCTCGGGTGGGCGGGTTCTGATCCGTAGAGTCGTCCGCTCGTCCCGTCGTCCTCGGAGGAGCTGGTCTTTGTTCTGGTCACTCTGCTACGTCGTGCTTCGACGCGTTCTGCAGCTC
>JBBRZA010000030.1:0-32850 GCA_038237145.1 Gaiellales bacterium | reverse complement strand
TATATCGGGCCGCGGCGGGACGACTTCACGCGTCACTTCTCACGCTTCGGCGCGGTTGTCGCGCGTCGCACGCTCGACGCGGAACCCCCGGAGGCGCTGTTCGAGATGCCGGTGAAGATGAAGCGGCCGGAGTGGGCGTGAGGGAGAGCGCCCACACCAAAGGTCGTCGGCTGCTCGTCGAAGGTCGCATCCGCGTCCTTAGCGCCAACGAGGACAACGGATATGTCTTGGCCGAGGTTCGCGGCGACAGTGCCCGCATCTACACCGTCACCTATGACGACGGCCGATGGGCCTGCTCCTGCCCGACCCGGGGTGTCTGTAGCCACGTTCGCGCGGTCATGTTGGTCGTCGTCGTCGGACCTCAGGGGCAGTCGTGATCCTGCCGCCGATCAGTAAGCCACCAACAGCGACCGAGCTCCGCGATCGCGTCCTGGCCACGATGAACGGCCAATCGGCCCAACTGTCGGCCACCGACAGAAAGCGCCGTGACGGCCTTCTAAAGGCGCTGCGGGGCGCCCGGAAGCCCGGAGGGGCAGCGTGAAGCGCGACGAGGCTTTGTACGAGGTCGCCGAAGGGGTAATCATCCGCCCCATGCTGACGATCTCCGACGCGATCGACTTGTTCGACGGGGACTGTGCCCGCCGCGGACTAACGGACAAGACGCGCGCCACCTACCGCGGAATCCTGTACGAGCTCGCCGACCGGTTCCCCGCCCGCTGGGACGTTGCGAAGCTGTCGAGCGACGACTGCGACCGCTTCCTCGCCCTTCGCGGCCGAGGCCATGCGCGCGGCACCCGCGCCCACGCGGAGTGTGTCCTCAACAGCTTCTTCAGATGCCTGTACCGCCAGGAGAAGATCAAGCGGAACCCCGTTGACCGGCTGCAGCGGACCCGGCGCCTACCGGCGGAATCCCTCGACGTCACCACGGTCTCCAGCCCCGAGGTTCAGCGTCTGTTCGAGGCCGCGGACACATGGGCGGAACGGCTCTGCCTTGGCGTGCTCGCCTACCTCGGCCCACGCCGTCGCGCCGCAGCACGTCTGCGCCTGGTCGACTACGACCGGCTCCGCGGGCGGCTGCGCTTCTACGAGAAGGGCGGAAAAACGATCTGGAAGCCGATCCCGGACCCGCTCAGGAACCTTCTAGAAGCCGCCATAGCCGCAGGGGTGATCGAGCAGCCCTCCGACTACCTGATCCCGCCCGAAGGCCCCCTGGTGAAGCAGGAGCGCGACGACAGGGTGATCTGGCGGCTCGTGAACAAGATCAGCGCCAAAGCCGGCGTCAAAGCGCACCCGCACGCGCTCCGGGCCGCTTTCGCCGTCTTCTACCTCGAGTCCGGCGGCGACATGAAGGCCTGCCAGGACCTGATGGGGCACAGCTCCCCGAAAACAACCGAGGGCTACCTGCGCCGACTCGACCGTGAGCAACGCATGGAGTCAGTCAGAAAACTCGACTGGGCTGCCGCCACCGCTGACAACGCGGAAGCCGCCGGAACGACGGAATCTGCGGAAAAGCAGTTTGGTGAGTCGCGTCTAATGGGGGCGGGAGGATTCGAACCTCCGTAGGCTGAGCCGACGGGTTTACAGCCCGTTCCCTTTGGCCACTCGGGCACACCCCCGGGACAACGGATTGTAGCCGCGGCCTTGGAGACCCTTGGCGCCGCGCCGGGGCTTTGCTCGGTGCGGCAGGTGGCGCTCATCGATATGAGATCGCCAGAAAGTCATCATGGCCGCGAAGCGGCCGGACTTTCTGGCGTAGAGGCCGTTCCCTTTGGCCACTCGGGCACACCCCCGGGGAGAGAAGCGATTGTAGCCTTGAGGTCGTGGAGCGCTTTGATGTCGCGATCGTCGGGGCGGGCCCGGCGGGATCCACGGCGGCCTACCGCCTTGCACGCGCTCGCGCGCGCGTCTTACTAGTAGACAAGGCGCGCTTCCCGCGGGACAAGCCGTGTGGAGGCGGGCTCACGATGCGGGCTGTCCGGCAGCTGCCCTTCTCCGTCGAGCCCGTCGTGGAAGACAGGATTACTCGGATGCGCTGCCGGCTGCGGTACGGGCCGAAGATCGAACGCGAATCGACGCGCGTGCTCTGTCTGATGACGCAGCGCCGCCGGCTCGACGCCTTCCTCGTCGAGCAGGCAGTCGCTGCCGGGGCCGAGTTTCGCGATGGTGTCCACGTCACCATCGACTCCGAGACCGAATTGCGGGTCGACGGGAAGCCGGTCGAGGTCGGCGCGCTGATCGGGGCAGACGGCGCGAACGGGATCACTGCTCGATCGCTGGGCCTTGGCGGTGCGATCGTCAACGGCGTGGCGCTCGAGGGCAACCTTCCGTATGAGGAGCTTCCGTCGGCTGGGTGGCGCGGGATGCTCGTGCTCGAGCTCGGCGCCGTACCCGGCGGCTACGGCTGGATCTTCCCAAAGGGCGACCACGTCAACGTCGGCGTCGGCGGCTGGGGACACGAAGGTCCGCAGCTGCGCCGTCACCTCCGTGTCCTTTGCGAGCACTACGGCATCGAGCTCCGACGGCTGACCGATCTGCGCGGGCATCGCCTGCCGATGCGGCGGCCTGGACCGGTGCTAGCACGCGGGCGTGCTCTCGTGATCGGGGACGCTGCGGGGGCCATCGACCCGGTGTCGGGCGACGGCATCTACGAGGCGCTCGTCACGGCGCGCCTTGCCGCGGAGCACACGCTCGCGTTGCTCGACGGCGCCGCTGAGACACTCGAGCCCTACGAGTCGGCGGTCCGGCGGGAGCTCGATCCGCTCGCCTCGGCCGGTTGGAGCGCCAAGATCGCACTTGACCGGTACCCGCGCGCGGTTTTCGCCGTCCTGCGGCTTCCGGTTGCGTGGCGGGTGATCGACAAGCTCCTGCTGGGCGAGGTCTCCCATCCCGGTGAGGTCCAGGGCGCAGGCGGGCGAGCGATGCAGCTGATCGAGGGGCTCGCCCGCCTGGCACGCAATCCGCGCACGTCCCCGGCCTAAAGCGCCTCGAAAAACCTGCCGATGCCCATGGAAGCCCGCCATGGAGCTCAATCCCCTGCTCAGACGCGCCGTTGAACTCGGCGCCAGCGACATCCACCTGAAGGTCGGTCTCCCGCCGATCCTCCGGCGCGACGGCGCGCTCAGCCCTCTCGACGAGTACGCGATCCTGACGGACAAGGACATGGACTCGTTGATCGAGGTCGTGGGGAAGCGCTCGCCTGAGCGCCTCGAAGCCTTCAAGCAGACGGGTGACCTCGACATCGCTTTCCAGGAAAGCGATCTCCCTCGGTTCCGCGTCAACGCATTCAGGCAGCGCGGGCATATCTCGTTCGCGTTCCGCGTCATCCCGAAAGGCATCCCGAACTTCGAAATGCTCGGTCTGCCGCCCGGCATCCAAAGGCTTGCTGACGGGCATCGAGGGCTCGTGCTGGTGACCGGCGCCACGGGCTCGGGAAAAACGACGACGCTCGCAGCGATGATCGACTACATCAACAGGACGCGGCAGCAGCACATCGTCACGATCGAGGACCCGATCGAGATCGTGCACAGCGACCACTCGTGCATCGTCAACCAGCGCGAAGTGGGGCTCGACACCCCGGACTTCATGGGAGCCCTGCGGCGCGCACTCCGCCAGGACCCCGACGTGATCCTGATCGGCGAGCTGCGCGACGCGGAGACGGCGCAGACGGCGTTGCAGGCTGCCGAGTCCGGCCACCTCGTTTTCTCGACGCTCCATACCGTTGACGCGGCGGAGACGATCGGGCGCATGATCGAGTTCTTCCCAGAAGGGAAGCAGCAGATGGTCCGCTCGATCATGGCGGGCGTGCTGCGCGGCGTCGTCAGCCAGCGCCTCCTCCCGCGCATCGACGGCGGCCGCATCGCCGCAGTCGAAGTGATGGTGACCAACACCCGTATCGCCGACCTCATTCGCGAAAACCAGCCCGAGTCGATCACCGACGCAATCGCAGAAGGCTCGTTCTTCGACATGCAGTCCTTTTCGAAGGCGCTCATCGATCTCGTGGTCTCGGGCAAGGTCGACCAGGAGGTCGCGGAGAACGCCGCCACGAACCGCCACGACTTCCTTGTCACGCTCGAGCACTCGCTGAAGCAGCAGAAGGCCGACGTCGCCGCGACGGAAAAGCAGACGAAAGCCGACGAAGAACAGGGCCGCGAGGCCGAGCCCGACGAAGAGCTCCCGGTGCTCCGTCTCGCCCAAGCCGGAGACTGATGCGCCTCCTCGTCTTCGCGGCCATCGGCCTCGCATTGCTGGCCGGCTCGGCCCGAGCCGCCGGCCCTCCGGTGCTGGGTTTCTCCATCTCTTCCGGCGCACAGACGGGCCTTACCCGCGTCTCCCTGCCGAGCGCGTCGGTGCCTAATGCACCCGGCTCGATCTCGATCCCGGTCTCCTTCACGTCGGCGCCATTGAGCCCGCAGCAGGTTCCGCTCTCGACCCTCCACGTCCTCTGGCAGCAGGCGGGCTCCACGTATGGGATCCCCTGGCAGGTCCTGGCCTCGATCAACAAGATCGAGTCTAACTTCGGCCAGAACATGGGGCCGAGCTCGGCCGGTGCCGTGGGCTGGATGCAGTTCATGCCCTCGACCTGGCTGCGCTGGGGCCTCGACGCGGACGGCGACGGGATCGCGGACCCGTGGAACGCGACCGACGCCATCTACGCGGCTGCCCGCTATCTCGCTGCCGCCGGCGGCCAGACCGACATCGCACGCGGCGTGTTCGCCTACAACCACGCTGACTGGTATGTCCGCGAGGTGCTCGATCTCGCCCAGGTCTATGGCCAGGGCGGGATCGCACAGACTGCCGATCTGCAACAACTGCAGGCAAAGCTCGACGAAGCGCGGCGAGAGATCGTGCGCGCCAACAAGCAGCTCCTGGCCGCACAGGACTCCGAAGAGCAGCTCCGGACGGTCTCGCAGGGGCTGCATGCACGCGTCGACGCCGCGGCATTGCTTTCGGATCGCCTGGCCGCGGAACAGCGCGTAGCTCTTTACGACATTCGGGTCTACGCGGCCGGTACAGCCACCGATGCCGCACGCGCCAGTCTCGAACAGGCGCAGTCCGCGCTCGCGAGCGCAACCCAGAGCGCCCAGGCCCCTTCGTTTGCAAACGGTGTAGGGACGCTGATGGGAGCGGCCTCCTACCACGGCGACTACGTCTTCCCCGTGGGCGGCGGCCCGCAGCTCGTCTCGGTCGCTCATACGCATCACGACTATCCCGCCGCCGACATCGCGGCGCCGGCCGGTTCCCCCGTCTACGCGATCTCGAACGCGGTGGTGGTCAACGCCTGGCACTCGGCCGACCCGGGCTGCGGCATCGGCATGACGATCCGCACCATGGACGGGCAGGTCTGGACGTACTGCCACCTCGCCTACCTGGATCCCGCCGTCATGGACGGCGTCTCCCTCAGCGCGGGGGCTCAGGTCGGTCTCGTCGGATCGACGGGCCATTCGACCGGGCCCCATCTCCATCTCCAACTTCAGCCCGCGACGTCCTATCCGCAGGATCAGCCCTGGTTCCAGAACTTCGCGGGCACGGCATTCGGCTGGCAGGACTCGCCGACCGTGCTCGAGTTGCCCGACTCGACGCCAGCTTCGGGGCAAATCTTCTCCGTCGTCCCCAATTCGAGGGATGCCGTGATCGGTTTCACTCTTGGTGGGGCTTGAGTTCAAGCCGGTTTCTGCCGATTCGCAGAACATGGCTCTGCGGATAGCCACCCGCTTGCCGCGCCTTGCGATGCTGGGCGTGGTCCTGCTGCTCGCCAGCGCGACTCTCGCGGTCGGCGCAGCGAAGCGTCTGACCGCGGTCCCAAGCGGCGCCCCGGCGCCGGTTGCCGTCGCCACTCTGGTCGTCCCGGATGTGTCAGGCCAGGCGTTCGTTTTCGCCAAGGGGTCGCTGGAAGACACGGGCTTCGCCTGGCAGGTCATCGGCTCGGTGCACGGCTATGCGGCGAACAAGGTTGCCCGCCAGTCGCCGCCCGCTGGCACGCGGGTGCGCGATACCGGCGCGCCGACCATCACCGTCACCCTGAAGCGCACCGCCTATCCCGAGAAGGGTAGTCCCGAGGACGTTTCGCCCTATGCAGGCACCTCGGTCCAACCCGTAGGAGTCAAAACGACTTCTGTCACCCCGGTTTCGCCGGTTCCCGCTGCTCCCAGGGGAGCGCAGACGAAGCCGGCAACGAAGAAGGCCCAACCCAAGGTGGCTGCTCCGATCAATCGTCCTCCCGCATTCGCCGTGACCGGCGCGCCGACTGAGCCTCTGGACGAGATGGCGTTGACGCAGCGCGCGGAGCTGCTGTCGGCCTGGATCGGCGCTCATCCGAAGACGAAGGCGAACGTCCGCCACTACCTCTACCAGCACAGCTGGATCGTCACCGGCGCTGCGTTCGGCTGGTGGCACGGAGCGGAAGCGCTCCGGAAGCTGATCGTCGTCGACCGAGTCGCGCAGCAGCGTTGGGGCATTGGAAGGAAGAGCGAGCTCGTCGCCCGCAGAGCGCTCGCGGACGTCGGGGCGAAAACCAAGTGATCAAGCGAATCAAGTTGCGCCTCACGAGAGAGGTTGGCACCACGATCGTCGAGATGCTCACCGTGATGATCATCATGAGCATCGTCTTCGCCGGCATCACATCCGTGTTCGTCGCCGGCTCGAAGGCGGCAGCGGAACAGGACCGCCGCTTCCAGGCCCAGCTGACGACCCGGTTGGCGCTCGACAAGATTCGCCGCGACATCCATTGCGCCAACGACGTCACACCATTTACCACGAATGCGGTGACGCTGAAAATTCCGGCGGCTTGCGGCGGTGATGTCAGCTGGTGCACGTTCCTGGTCAGCGGCTACACGAACAGGTACCGCCTCTATCGCCAGGTCGGTACGAGCTGCAGCTCTGCAGGAACGAAGATCGGCGACTACCTTACGAGCACGAACGGCTCCCCTCCGCTCATCTTCCCTGCGTTCGCGCACGATGTCGGGTGCGGCTGCCTTGCCTCTCTCCAGGTCGATTTTGCTGTCAGCGTCAAGGGGAGCGCCGTCGGCGCCTACGAGTTGGCGGACACGATCTTTCTGCGAAACAGCACGAGGATCTGATGACCTTGGCCCGCCGACTCACAAACCGCCTTCGGCGCGCCTTCGGGGACGAGCGAGGTTTCGCGCTTGTCATCGCGCTCGGTGTGACCGTGGTCTTGAGCATGACCGTCGTCACAGTCATCGAGTCCGCAACCTCCAATCAGCGGAGCTCCACCATGACCGGCGGCCGTTCAGCCGCCTACAACCTTGCCGAGGCGGGGCTCAACAACGCGATGTCGGTTCTGCGCCTGCCGACGAACAACGCCCTCGACAAGTATGTCTTTTGCGCTGACGCCGCGAGTCTTCCGACACTCCCATGCCAGCGCACCGACACGTACTCTGCCGGAACAGTCACCTGGTACGGCAACCTCTACCAGAATCCCGCGGCTGGAACGGCGTACTGGGATCTCTTCTCGACCGGCCACGTCCGTAATCCTTTCGGCGGCGCCGACTACCAGAAGACGATTCGCGCCACCATTCCGGTCGTTCCCACCACGACGCAGCCTCTGAACAATCCGTCGTGGAACTACATCTTCTCGCGTGCACCGGGAACCGGTGTTGCGTTCAGCGGCTGCGACATGACGCTTGCGAACAGCGTGGACGTCACTGCGCCGCTGTACGTCATGGGCAATCTCTGTCTTCAGAACACTGCAAAGATCAGCAAGGGGCCCCTCATCGTGAAGGGCTCCATGGATCTTACGGCCAACGGCAACCAGGTTGGTGCCGCGGGCGCAGACATCAACGAGGCCCACATCGGCAAGGGCTGCCGCTACCGAGCGCAGGCGCTGCACAACCCCTGTGTCTACGGCGCCGGCGGAGGCTCGGGCACGAAGGACAACGTCTGGGCGACGATCCTCGACGCGACCCCGCCCAACGTCACGGCGCCGGTCGTCGACTGGACCAACTGGTATCTCAACGCGAGCCCTGGCCCGTACTACGCGTGCGCGGCCCCGCAGGTGGGCGATCCGGCCAACCCGGCGTTTGCCTTCGACAACCCCGTCGGCGCGTTGAGCGACAGCGATGCGAACAAGCTCACGTACAAGAACGACAACCAGGGGGTCGCCAACCTCACGCCCTCCAGTTCCTACAAGTGCAAGACCGTCGGCGGCGAGATCTCCTGGGACTATCCGACCAAGGTCCTCACCGTCACGGGCACGATCTTCATCGACGGGAGCGCGAAGGTCGACATCGGCGGGGTCGTCCGCTACAAGGGGCAGGCGACGATCTACACGTCGGGAACGGTGCTCATCAAGAATACGAGCCTCTGCGGCTACAGTTCCGGGCCGACCTGCGCCGTCGGCAGCTGGGACTCGGTGCAGGATCTGCTCGGCTTCGTCGTCAACGGCAACGGCTCCCTCCCGGCCGACAGCCAGGTGCCCGGGGGAGACGGCGCGCAGTTCGTGAGCGCCTACTTCCAGGGCGCGGTCTACGCGACCAACATCGTCGACATCGGGACGACGTCGATCGTCGACGGCCCGCTCGATGGGTCGACGGTCATCCTCGGGCAGTCTTCGAACTCCACTTTCCGCGGCTTCACCTTCGTACCGGTCGGAATGCCCGGAAACCCGACCGTGTACGCGCTCGCCCAGGCCCCTCAGATGACCGGCGGGTAGGCCTCCTCGGGGCGCAGCACGTGGATTTCGCTCTTGCAGCCGTAGCATTCGCCCCCGGCCTGGCGCTCGGAAGCTTTCTGAACGTGGTTGCCGCGCGAGTGCCGCTTCGCCGCTCGATCGTCCGGCCTCCCTCGGCCTGCATGTCTTGTGAGAAACAGATCAGCTGGTACGACAATCTCCCGCTGATCTCGTACGTCCTGCTGCGCGGGCGTTGTCGTCATTGCCAGGCACGAATCCCACTCCTGTATCCGGGCGTTGAGCTCGCCACCGCCCTGCTTGTCGCCGGCTGCGTACTCGCGTTCGGTCTGACGGCGGAAGCCGCGATCGCCGCGTTCTTCTGCGCCGTGCTCGTCGCCGTCTCGGCGATCGACCTCGAGCACCGCATCATCCCCAACCGGATCGTGCTTCCGGCGACCGTGATCGTGCTCGTCGCGAACACCGCGCGGGATCTCAGCCCTGAGTGGGCGCTCGCTGCGCTCGCCGCTTCGGGCTTCCTGTTTGCGGCGGCGCTCGTCTACCCGGCCGGCATGGGCATGGGAGACGTGAAGCTGGCTCTCCTCATGGGTGCGGCTCTCGGACGCACGGTCTCGGTCGCTCTGATGGTCGGGATGCTGGCCGCGCTGGTGCCCAGCATCTTGCTATTTGCGCGGCACGGCTCGAAGGCTCGCAAGATGGGAATCCCGTTCGGTCCGTTCCTGGCGATCGGATCGGTCGTTGCCCTCTTCTGGGGCCACGAGCTTCTCGACGCCTACCTCTCGACGGTGCGCTAGTGCTGCGGGCCTAGGGCCCGCCCGACGCGACTCGCGGGAAATCGAGCCGGCAACTCGGTGAGCACGAGCCCGGCGCCGACGAGAACGAGCGCCTCTACCTCCAGCCAATACCAGCCGAACGAGACGGGATCGAGCAGAAGCCTTACGAGCGCGACTGCGAGGGGCACGAGCCACAGCGCGTGCACGCTGCGGCGCAACGCAAACGTGAGGGCTGCGCCTGCGCCGATCGCCAGGGACGCCTGCGCGAGCCTGAGCGGCCAGCCGAAGTGAGCGCCGGGACCGACTACGAGGCCAACGAGCGTCCCCGACGTCACCCGCCACTCGTGGTCGAACATCCGGAAGGTGCCGCCAAGCGCGAACGGCGCGAGCATCGCTGACACGACGGTCGCCTGCACACAGGCACCGGCGAGTGCGCGCCTCACAGTCGGAGCCAGCAGCAGTACGACCACACCGAGGACACCCCAAAGCTCGAATCCTGCGGACAGACCCACGAGGGCTCCTGCGCTCAACACGCGACCCTCGCGAGCCCAGAGGCCGGCGAGCACCCAGAGCAAGGGAACGATCGCCTCGGCCGGATGACCGTAGATGAACGAGATGTGAGTCAGCCCTCCCGCGACGGCCAGCAGCCCGACCGCCACCCGGGCCTGGTCGGAGAGGCCTACCCGGCCGAGCACGTAGAGGAGCAGGGTGGCGACGCCCAGCTCGATCAGGAACGCCAGCGCGGCCAGGTTTTGCACTGCGCCGAAGAACACCAGCTGCAGGGGGCCCGACTGCAGGCGCGGGTCGGCAAAGGTGTCCGCCCAGCCTCCCGAGAGCAGCTGCTGGCCCTTGTGGACGAAGTAAACGAGGTCGCCGGAGTCCGTCCCTCGATCGAGGTAGGCCAGGCCGGCGGCCGGCGCCAGAACGGGTACCCAGACCCGGGCGAGCGGCGAACGTAGGACGTCCCTCATCCAGGGCGATATCGGCCCTTGGAGGGGTGAGGTTGAGGGAGCCGGGATCAAGGGACGGGGGGCTCGTGCCGATACCTCGAACGAGGGATATATGGACATCGAACGCCCAGCGAATCTGCGAACCCCGGGCACCGAGCCCGGATCCGCGACCACGCCCGGTGGCGGGAGTCTCGGCGGTGCCCCGCCGCCGATCAATGCGCTCGCCGAGCTCGTCGCAGACCTGATCGCCGCCACGGGCCTCGTGCCGGCAGACAAGCTGGCAGGAGTCCGGAGCGCAGCCGGGATGGGCTCCTTCGCGCATGCCCTCGTGGAGCAGAACGTGGCTTCCAGCGAGGGGCTCGCCCGTACCCTCTCCGCCCGGTACCAGATGCCGCTCGTCGACCTCCCACTGACGGGCGTCGCCGACGAGGCAAGCGGCGAGATCGCCCTCCACGTCCTCGAACGCCTGGCCGCCGTGCCGTATGCGATCGAGGATGGAACGCTCAGGGTCGCCATTGCTGACCCCGGCAACATTCAGGGGATCGACGAGCTCCGGCTGGCTACGCGCTACCCGCTCGAGCTCGGTGTGGCGGGCCGCGACGACATCCTCGTCGAGCTCCGCCGCCTGTCTCGTGCCTCGGAGGCGTTCGGCGCCCGCGCGGCCGTGGAGGACGACCTGGCGCTGGAAGTGGAAGAGGAGGAGGCCGACGACCTCGAGGTCGACGACGGCATCTCCGATGCGCCGCTCGTTCGCCTCGTCAACTCCGTGATCTTCCAGGCTGCCGAGGACGGGGCCTCGGACATCCACTTCGAGCCGCTGGAGGACGCGCTGCTCGTTCGCTTCCGTGTGGACGGCGTGCTGCACGAGGTGCAGCGGATCCCGAAGAGGATGGCGCCCGGCGTCACCACCCGCCTGAAGGTGCTCGCAAAGCTGGACATCGCCGAGCGGCGCAAGCCACAGGACGGACGCATCTCGCTCAACGCGGCCGCCGCGGGTCGAACCATGGATGTCCGTGTCGCGACACTTCCGACGGTCGAAGGCGAGTCGATCGTCATGCGTCTTCTGGACAAATCGAAGAAGGCACCGACACTCCAGGAGCTCGGAATGTCCGACGACATGCGGACGGCGCTCGAAGAGCTGATCCGCAAGCCCACCGGCGCCCTGCTCGTCACCGGACCCACGGGCTCCGGTAAGTCGACCACGCTTTATGCGGCACTGACCGAGATCAACCGGCCCGAGATCAACATCATCACGGTGGAGGATCCGGTCGAGTACCGGCTCTCGGGCGTCAACCAGGTACAGATCAACCAGAAGGCCGGCCTCACCTTCGCGACGGCTCTGCGGTCGATCTTGCGTTCCGACCCCGACGTGGTGATGGTCGGTGAGATCAGGGACGGCGAGACCGCCAAGATCTCGATCGAGGCTGCCCTCACGGGTCACCTCGTCCTCTCGACGCTGCACACAAACGACGCGCCACAGGCTCTGACGCGCTTGGGTGAGATGGGCGTGGAGCCGTTCCTGATCGGCGCTGCGGTGTCGGCCGTGGTCGCCCAGCGGCTTGCCCGCAAGCTCTGCACGCATTGCTGCGAGATGTACACGCCGTCGGTCGACGAGCTCATGAAGGCGCGAGTTTCGCGCGAGGTGGCCGCGGCCAGCGACGGCATGGTGTTCTACCGCAAGAAAGGCTGCCCCAGGTGCAACCAGACCGGCTACAAAGGCCGGATCGGGGTCTACCAGCTGCTGACGATGAGCGAGCAGCTCGAGACCCTGGCCGTCACCAAGGCGAGCCGCGAGGACATCGAGCGCGCAGCGATCGGCGAGGGCATGCGAACCCTGTGGGACGACGGCCTGGCCAAGGTGGCGGCCGGCCTCACGTCCATTGAAGAGCTCGCCCGCGTCTCGATCTAGACGCCGCGTAGCAGTGGGGTTGAAGACGGTGTGATCCAGCTACGGGCAGCCAGCGATCGCTTCCAGGACGATCAGCTCCTGACCAGAACGTCGTCCGCTCTGTCGCCCAGGACGATTCCGTAGAGCACGTGGTCTCCGGCCAGAGCCAACCGCTCCGAGACGGTCCTGTTCTTGGCGCCGATTCCGAGCCCGGGGGCTATTGCCGCCTCGAAAACGCCCAGGATCGCGAGCCCGTACGCGGGGCCCGCCCACTGTCGCCGGCGAAGGGTGGCCGGAAGAATGGCGAATCCCCCTCCGCCAACAGCGCCGATACCCCAGTGAAAGAGCTCGATTGCTGTCTCGTGGTGCTCGGGGAAGACTCGCGTGAAGAAGCCGGGAATGTCCTCGGCGATCCGCTCAGGAGTGGGTTGTTGAACCAGCCCGAGATCTGTCGTGACCCGTCGCATGCCCGTCATGGCCATGGCGCCGAGCACTCCTCGCGCGGCCGACCGCAGCAGCTCACTCACTGGCGAACTGTGCCCGTTCTGGAACGTCCTCCAAACTAGTTCAACACTGAGAGGAAGATGCAGGCCCGTTCGCTCGTCTCGCAGTCGGGATGGGAGGATCACGAGGCCGTATCTCTTTCAAGCCATATGGCGTTGAAGCCATATGAAGAGGGGTCTCATACTCATTTCCGCCTGCCTGCTAGTCGTCCTGACGATGGCAGCGGGCGCGGCGCCAGCCAAGCAGGCAGATACCTGTACGTGGGGAGCCTCGTCGGTAGTGGTGGAGCAGGTCGAGGGCAAGCTGGTCGAGAGCGAGCCGGTCACAACGGGCTGCATCCCTAAATAGCCTCGCCGCGAAGGCGGGCTTTGCCCGACTTCGCTGGAACTGCTCACTTTCAGGCCGCGCCAGAAAATCATCATGGCGGCGAAGCGGCCGGATTTCCAACGTTATTGCGCGTGGACGTCGCAGCCGAGGACCATCAGGGCCTCGACCGCTTCGGTCATGAATGCGGTCGCCTGGTGGACGTCGGCGAAGGTGTAGGGCCCTGGCCTGGAGGGCTCGGCGCTACGGCCTCCGGCCGGATAGACCTCGGCCTCGATAACACAGGAGTCGCCGTAGTCGACGGCGCGGAGGATCGCTACCGAACGTCCGTCGCGGCGGGCATGCCGGACGAAGAGCTCGCGCGCCCCACTACCTTCGGGGGCCGCTTCCGTCACGTTCCGCGGGCGGCGTTCTGGGCGGCCTGCGCGACGGTCTCCTTGTCGGCAAAGCCGCTGATCCTGACGACTAGCGTTCCGGGGCGGATGTAGACGAGCAGGCCTGGATCGGGAAGCAGGCCCAGCATCTGGGTCAGGTTTCCGACCTGGGCCTCGCTGAGGACGTTCAGTGCGACGAATCCCACGCCGGCGTTCTTCGCACCTGCGCGCGCCTCCGCGACGGCGATGCCGTCGACCTCGGAGTAAGGGTTGTAGAGCGAAACGACGACCGTCTGATGCCGCCCGAGTGCTGTAGCGATTGCCTTCGGGAGTCCCGCTGCTAGAGCGGCAATGACGACCGACGGCTGTGACGGCGCTTTCGCGGCTGCTGGGACGGTCGGCGTGGCCTTCGCCTTGGCGGCCTTCGGCGAGTGCTTCTTTGGGGCCACCGTCGCTTTCTTCTTCAGGCCAGGCCCGAAGGGATGGTGCTTGATCACGTGCGGGGCAGCAACTGGGCTCTCGCCGTGGCCCAGCATGGTCATCCCGCCGCCGAGGAGCAGGGCGGCCAGGAGCGCGGCCAGGGCGGCATATCGGATCGGGGGCGAGAGCGAGAGGGTCACGGAATCTCTATCGGCAACAAAAAGGGGTGACTTGAAAGACAAAGGGCGCGGTTTCCCGCGCCCTTTGATCCCTCATGTCCAGCTCCGACTAGGTGCAGGCTCCTGAGACGATGTCGGCGCCGGGCCCGTCCTTGTTCCAGACCTTGCCGCCGACGGTGCTGTCGACGCAGTAGGTGACTGAGGTCGCCCTGAAGATGGTCAGCTTGGTCGGGACGATTGCCGAGTCATAGCTCTGCAGCAGCGAGACCGTCATCCCCGCATAGCCCGCGGAGTTAGCGGTGCCGGTGTTGTCGGCGTTGTAGGCCTCGACGGCCGGGATCGCGGCGCGAACGTTGGCCTTGGCGGCCGAGTTGTTCGCACGATCCCTGAAGCTCAGGTACGAGGGGATCGCGATCGCGAGCAGGATGCCGAGAATGATGATGACAACGAGAAGCTCGATGAGGGTGAAGCCGCTTTCCTCACTATGGATCCGCTTCATCAGCCTTGAATGCATTGTTCTTTGCTCCTTGTTCGGGACGGATAGAGCCCAGGCGCGGGCTATGTGCTCGCGCCTGAACTCGGTTGGTTCCTTGTTTACGTGCAGGCTCCGGAGACGATGTCGGCGCCGGGGCCGTTCTTGTTCCAAATCTTGCCGCCGACGGTGCTGTCGACGCAGTAAGTGATCGACGTCGCCCTGAAGATGGTCAGCTTGGTCGGGACGATGGCCGAGTCGTATGCCTGCAGCAGCGAGACCGTCATGCCGGCATAGCCAGCTGAGTTGGCGGTGCCGGTGTTGTCGGCGTTGAAGGCCTCGACGGCCGGAATCGCGGCGCGAACGTTGGCCTTGGCGGCCGAGTTGTTCGCACGATCCCTGAAGCTCAGATACGAGGGGATCGCGATCGCGAGCAGGATGCCGAGAATGATGATGACAACGAGAAGCTCGATGAGGGTGAAACCGCTTTCCTCGCCGGCCAGTCGCTGCCGAAGTTTGCTAATCATGAAGTGGTGCTCCTTCCATGGGAACGAACGGAGTGGCCCGTCAGGCATCGGCCAACTCACCCACGGTGGGTAACCCTCGAAGGGGTGATCGTGCCTTTTGAAAACCAGCGCCTGTTTGAGAGGTAAAGGCGGCGCCATGGCCTGCCGATGACTCGTTCGAGTTATGCGGCCGGTCAATTCAATCGATGAGCTCCTAGAGCACATGGTGGCGCGCGATGCGTCAGACCTCCATGTGACCGTCGGGACGCCCCCTGTCATTCGCGTGCGTGGAGAAGTCGAGCGCGTGAACGAGTACGCCCCCCTCACACCCGAGGACACGCAGGAGCTCCTCTACCGCATCCTCTCGAGCGAGCAGCAGAAGAACTTCGAGATCAAGCGCCAGCTCGATTTCTCGCACTCGATTCCCGGCCTCGCCCGCTTTCGCGTGAACGTCTACTTCCAGCGGGAGTCGATCGGCGCGGCCTTCCGCTTGATCCCGGCCGAGATCAAGACGCTGGAGGAGCTCGGCATCCCTGCCACGCTGCACCAGCTCGCTGAGAAGCCGCGCGGGCTAGTCCTCGTCACCGGCCCGACCGGCTCCGGTAAGTCGACGACGCTCGCAGCGATCATCGACGAGATCAACCGGAACCGTTCGGAGCACATCCTCACGATCGAAGACCCGATCGAGTTTCTCCACCGCCACAAGCGCTGCATCGTCAACCAGCGCGAGATCGGGCCAGACGCCACGAGCTTTGGCGAGGCTCTGCGTGCCGCTCTTCGCCAGGACCCCGACGTGATCCTGGTGGGCGAGATGCGCGACCTCGAGACGATCTCCACCGCGCTGACCGCTGCAGAGACCGGCCACCTAGTTTTCGGCACCCTGCACACGCAGAGCGCACCGTCGACGATCGACCGCATCATCGACGTCTTCCCCGCAGAGCAGCAGGAGCAGATCCGAATTCAGATCGCCAGCTCGCTGCAAGGCGTCGTGACCCAGGCACTGATTCCGACCGCCGACGGATTGGGGCGAGTCCCCGCGCTCGAGGTCCTGCTCCCGGACGACGCTGTCCGCAACCTCATCCGTCAGGGCAAGGTCGAGCAGGTCTATTCGGTGATGCAGACCAACACCAGCCGCGGCATGCAGACGATGGAGCAGTCGCTCGCGGATCTGATCCAGCGTGGTGTCATCACGTTCGAGGCTGGCCTCACGCGTTCGAGTCGGCCCGCACAGCTCATCGGTGTGCTCGAGCGTGCCGGGTTCCCCGTCGAGCTTCCGCCCGATCTCAGCCAGTCGCACGCCGAGCAGCCGCTCGCTGCCGGACTGCGCGTCGCGGGGAGTTAGTGATGGACGACCAGTCGCTTTGGAAGAAGGAATCGTCCTTCGGGCGCAAGCCCGAGGAGCAGACCGACGCCGACGAGTCGCCGGCAACCGAGGAGAAGCCCACGTCTCTGTGGAAGAAGGAGCTCTCGCTCAAGCGCGATGAAAAGGCTGACGAGATCAATGTCGCCGCGGACGCGTCGGCCAATGACCCCGAAGTCGAAGAGCCGGTCGCGGTAGAGCCCGTCGCTGCGGAGCCGCAAGTCGCCGAGGAGATCGTTTGGAAGAAGGAGGTCAGCTTCGGCCGCAAGGCTGCGCACGGCGACGCGGTGATGGACGTCGAGCCGGTCGCCGAAGCGACGACAGACGAGGTGGCGGCGGACGAGCAAGCCACTGACCCGGAGACTGGGCCCGAGGAGACGGTTTGGAAGAAGGAAGTCTCGTTCAGCCGCACGCCGGCAGCCGAGCCGGTCGCCGCGCAGTCGCCCGAGGAAGAGCCTGTGCGTGTTGCGGAGGTAGCGCCTGTTGCTCATGAAGAGCCTGTTGCAGAGGAAGAAACAGTCGTAGTCGAAGAGCCCGTTGCCGTCGCGAGCGTCGAGGTCGAGGCTGCCGCCGAACCTTGGGACGCGCCGCCGGCTATGCCGCCTGCACCTGTCGCCGAAGCTCTGGTCCCCAGCGTGCCTGCGCCAATGCCGTCTGAAGTTGTCCATCCACCGGTTGCCGCGGGCGACCTGCCGCCGATCGTCGGCGAGGACGTCCCGAAGGTGCCGTTCTGGAAGAAGGACCTCTCGCTCGGCGGCAAGAAGGGCGACAAGCCTGTCAAGGAGCGCAAGCAGAAGGCCGCATCTGAAGTTGTCCATCCGCCGGTTGCCGCGGCCGACCTGCCGCCGATCGTCGGCGAGGACGTCCCGAAGGTGCCGTTCTGGAAGAAGGACCTCTCGCTCGGCGGCAAGAACGGCGACAAGCCTGCCAGGGAGCGCAAGCAGAAGACCCCCAAGGTGAAGGCCGAGCTTGCCCCGAAGACGAAAGCGGCCAAGGAGCCCAAACAGCCGAAGGAGCGCAAGCAGAAAACTGCGAAGGTGAAGGCCGAACGTGGCAACGCCAAGGGGGGTCTCATCGGCTTGAAGATCGGCGCCTCGCAGCTCGCCGCCGCGCGTGTCGCGAACAACGGCTCCGCCGAACTGCTACAGGTCGCGCGCGAACCGCTCGCCCCGGGCATCATCGTCGGGGGAGAGCTTCGCGATCCCGATGCGCTCGCCGAGGCTCTCAGCGCCTTCTTCGCGAAGCACGGCCTGCCAAAGAAGGGCGTGCGGCTCGGAATCGCGAACAACAGGATCGGCGTCCGCACCTTCGAGATAGCCGGGATCGAGGACCAGAAGCAACTTGCCAACGCAATCAGGTTCCGCGCGCAGGAGACGTTGCCGATCCCGATCGACGAGGCAGTGCTCGACTATCAGGTGCTCGGTGAGGGTGTCGACGAGGACGGTCAGCCGACCAAGCGCGTTCTGCTTGTCGTTGCGTACCGCGAGCTGATCGACCGCTACGTCGACGCGTGCAAGAAGGCGGGCATCACGCTAGCCGGAATCGATCTCGAGGCATTCGCCCTGCTGCGTGCGCTGCAGGCGCCGCAGGAAGGCGTCGGCACGGATGCGTTTGCCGCCCTCGTCGTCGTCGCGATCGGCCACGAACGCTCAACCTTTGCTGTCTCCGATGGCCGTGTCTGCGAGTTCACTCGCGTCCTCGAGTGGGGTGGCTCCGCACTGAACGTCGCGATCGCGCGGGCCGTCGACGCAGCGCCGTCCGAGGTCGAGAGCACGAAGCGCGCACTCTCCCTGATGGACGAGATGGTCCCCGACGGGATCACCGCCGAACAGGCGAAGGCGGCGCGCGAGGCGATGCGCAGGGCAATCCAGACGTTCGCGCGCGAGCTCGTGTCCTCGCTCCAGTACTACCAGAATCAACCCGGCTCGCTCGGCATCGGCGAGATCGTGCTCACCGGCGGGACGGCCCATCTCCCCGGGCTCGCAGGCGAGCTCGAGCGCCTGATCGGCGTGCACGTTCGCGTCGGCGATCCGCTGGCGCGCATGAAGGTCTCGAAGAAGGTCGGCCAGCCCGAGCAGATCGGCTCGCTCGCCGTCGCAATCGGACTCGGGATCGACGACTAACGCATGCGCGCCGTCAACCTACTGCCGCGAGACCAAGCGCAGCGCACGATCAAGAAGGAGAGCCTGCCGGTCCTGATCGGCGCCTGCTCCGGAGTTCTGGTCGCAGCCGTCATCGGCTCGATGTTCATGATGGGTAGCGGCAAGGTCGCCGCGCAGCAGCGCAAGGTCGACGACCTGAACCGCGTCTACCAAGCCCTCCCGCCGCCTCCCGTCGGGCCGTCCGCGGCCCAGCAGCAGCTCGCCGGCGAGCAGAGCGCCCGCGTGAGCGCACTCAGCACCGCGCTGACGAGCCGCGTCGCCTGGGATCGGGTCTTTCGCGAATTCTCCCTCGTGCTTCCCGAGGATGTCTGGCTTACCACACTGAGTGCAAAGTCGCCGATTTCGCCGCTCACGAACGTCCCAACGAGCACCGGTGTCGGCGCTCCCTCACAGTTCACGATCCAGGGCCGCACCTATTCGCACGACGGCGTCGCCCGGCTGCTGTCACGTCTGCAGGTCGTACCGGATCTGACGAACGTGCAGCTGGTGAGCTCGAGCCTGTCGAAACTCGGTGGGCAGGACGTCGTCGAGTTCTCGATCGCGGCGGACATCAAGGTCTCCGGAGCCCCGGGCTCATGAAGATCGACATGAACACGATCGTGAAGCGGTTCAAGGGACTCCAGCCCGGAGCGTTGATCGCAATCATGGTCGGCGCGGCCCTCGTCGTCGGCCTCGCCGGCTGGTTTCTGCTCGTGCGCCCGCAGGGCGCGAAGGTCAAGGACCTGAAGGCACAGGCCACCGAGGTTCAGGCGAAGATCGACGCTTACCACCAGCAGGTCGCTGCTGTGCGCGCAGCCCCAAAGATCGAGGTCGCCGACGTTTACCGGCTCGCGAAGGCCATGCCAGACCGGACGGACATGCCCGACCTCCTCCTCGAGTTGAGCCAGCTTGCCCGCGACACCGGCATCCGCTTCGACTCGATCTCGCCGCAGCCGAACTCTCTGATCGGGAGCTACACAGTCCTGCCGATCTCCGTCACGTTCCAGGGCAACTTCTACAACCTGGCGGACTTCCTCTACCGCCTGCGGTCTCTCGTGTCGGTGCACGCAGGACGCCTCGACGCAACAGGACACCTGTTCTCCGTGGACACGCTGACGTTCAACGAGAGCACGCTCAAGTTTCCGCAGATCCAGGCCACGCTCGTCATCGACGCGTTCGTCTACGGAACAGGCGTAGCGCCCGTCGCGATCCCGGCGACTCCGACCACGACGACGACCACCACTACTTCGACCACGACCGAGACGGCCCCGAGCGGCGCGTCCGCGACAGGAGCTCCCTGATGGCCAAGAAGCACGTCGATCCGCTCAAGGCGAAGCAGCAGAAGCAGAAAAAGATTCTGGCCGTGCTCGGTGTGGTTTTCCTGGGTGTGGTCGCGTTCATGGGTCCCAAGCTCTGGAAGCAGCTGCATCCGCCGCCGCTTCCGCCGCGCGTCATCCCGGCGAACGGAGGGAATCCGGTGGCGGGAGCCCCCACTCTCGCCGCACCGACCCTGCGCGGCGCGCAGGAGCCGGGCGCGACGACCACCGACTCAACGGGTTCACTCGTCGCTGCGGGGCCCACCCTCCAGGACGGCCAGCTGGCGTCCTTCAGCCGCTTCGCGAGCAAGGACCCGTTCGCACAGCAGCTCAGCGACGCGCAAAGTTCTTCGTCCGCGCCCTCTTCTTCGCGCGGCTCCTCGAGCGGAGGCTCTGCCAATCCCGGCATAACGGGCGTCCCCGGCAACGCTCCGAAGCCGGGCAGTGCAGTCATCTCGGTAAACGGGACGCTCTACACCGTTGCCACGAAGACCGACTTCCCGCAGCCGAGCTCGAGCGACCCCACGGTCGTTCCGCTGTTCCACCTTGTCTCGGTGACCGCGCACACGGCGACGATCTCGATCGCCGGGGGCTCATACGCAACCGGAGCGCCGACGGTCACGCTGAAGGAGAACAAGCCCGTGACGCTGATGAACACCGCCGACGGAACGCGCTACACGCTGGTCTTGAAGCCCCTCGGGACGGCAGTTTCGACGGGCACGGCAACGAGCGGCAGCGGCAGTACCGGTACCACCGGCACAGGCTCGACGCCGACGACGGTCACGCTCCCGCCGGCGACTCCGTAGGAGAGCTCTTAGGCCCCGGTCGACGAGTCGAACGTCGACGAGACGCGTGTAAACGTGCGCGTTAGGTCGTCGGGGTTGCGGATGACGACGGTGATCGCCCGCAGTTGCTGTCCGGAAGTGGGCGTGTCGAAGTAGAGATAGGTGTCGACTCGATAGGAGCGGTGGTCGGCACCCGTGGTCGTGTAGCTCGGATCGCAGGCAGCCGCCGCGACGTTCGCCGGGCACGTACTCACGGTGGGAACGAGAGCGTGCGGCGCCACCGGGTTGTACATGTTGGTCTGGTAGACCGTGTCGCCGGTATATGTGGAGTTCGCGATGGCCGAAGTCCACTCGGAGGTCACGAAGACGATGTTGTCGTACTTGAGGCCGCGATACGCCTCCATCTGCTTGTTCGCCAGGGCTCCGGCGGTGGAGCTTCGGTTCGCCCGGTAAAGGGCGGCGTTGCCCGATGAAAACGCGGCGACCACGGCGAGGATGCCGACGTTCAGCATGACCATTGCCATGAGGAGCTCGAGCATGCCGAAGCCGCTCTCGTCGCGTGCGCGCAGATCCACGTCTCAGCTATCGGCATCCCTCTTTAGAGCCTGAACCCCCTTGCCGATAGCCCTTCAGAGGGACGACTGTGGCTGCATTCTCATACTCCGCGATCAACGCCTCCGGCCTCGAGCTGACCGGGGAGCTCCACGCGCCCGATCTGGCTGGGGCGCGGGAGCAACTTCGCGTCCGCGGCCTGCTGGCCAACAGCCTCGACGAGCTCGCCGCATCAGGCGACGACACTGCTCGGAACGTCTTCAAGAAGGTCAAGCCGAAGACCTTGCAGATCTTCTCGAGGCAGTTTGCGACCATGATCGAGGCCGGCCTGAACGTCGTTGCCGCGCTTGTGATCCTCGAGCAGCAGACCGACGATCCCTATTTCGCCCTCGTGGTCAAGGAGCTGCGCGCCGACGTCGAAGGCGGCCTGCTGCTGTCCCAGGCAATGCGCCGGCACCCGAAGATCTTCGACCGTCTGTTCGTCTCGATGGTCGAGGCCGGCGAGGCCGCTGGAATCCTCGACGAGGTGCTCGACCGGGTCGCGTACCAGATCGAGAAGGCGACCCAGATCAAGCGTCGAGTGAAAGGCGCGATGCTCTACCCGACGATGGTGCTGGTGTTCGCGACCCTCGTCCTCACCGGTCTGCTGATGTTCCTCGTCCCAGTGTTCGTGAAGATCTTCGGCCAGCTCGGCGGTGAGCTCCCGACGCTGACGCAGTACGTCGTGGCGATGTCGGACATCCTTCGGACCAAGTACTACATCATCTTCCCCGGGCTCGGTCTCCTCATCTTTGGCCTCAGGAAGTACAAGAAAACGGAGTCCGGCCGCCAGAAATGGGACCGGATCAAGCTCAAGATCCCCATGAAAATCGGCCAAGTTGTCCTGAAGGTGACGATGGCGCGGTTCTCGCGCACGCTCTCGACGCTCGTCGCCGCGGGCGTGGACATCATCCAGGCCCTCGAGATCACGGGTCAGTCCTCAGGCAACTGGGTCATCGAGGAAGCGCTCGGCGATGTCCGCGTCAAGGTCTCCGAAGGCGTTCCGATCGCCCAGCCCCTCGTGGACAACCCAATCTTTCCCCCGATGGTCAGCCAGATGGTGAAGATCGGCGAGGAGACCGGAGAGCTCGAGAAGATGCTGGGCAAGATCGCCGACTTCTACGAGGACGAGGTCGACGCCGCGATCCAGTCGCTGACGTCGATCGTCGAGCCCCTGATGATGATCCTGGTCGGAATGATGGTCGGCGTCATCGTCATCGCGATGTATCTGCCGATGTTCAAGATGCTCAGCCTCGTCAAGTAGGCCGGCCGCGGCGAACCCGCCCGACACGGGCCGACGCTCTCGACGCTCTCATGCGCCCTTATACTCTCATGCGCCCTTATAGGGTGACGCGCGCGCGGGGAACATCATGGATCATGGCCGGCAGAGCCGGCCAGGCCTTTCTGCTCGTTGGATAGCGGCGGCAGGACTCGAACCTGCGACACGCGGATTATGATTCCGCTGCTCTAACCAGCTGAGCTACGCCGCCCCGTACCGCCCCTATTTTAGCGGCCTGCGGGCTTCGCTCCTGCTCGCTACACTTCCGTCTCCGCGCGGGCCCGGGTCTTGTCTCGGCGTGCGCTCTCCTTCTAATTCGAGACAGAAATGGCCACTGGAGTACGAGACAAAATCACGCTTGCCTGTAACGAGTGCAAGCGGCGGAACTACATGAGCACGAAGTCGAAGCGGAACACGCCCGACCGGCTCGAGGTCCGCAAATACTGCCGCTGGTGCGGCAAACATACCGCGCACCGGGAGACGCGCTAGATGGCGCGCCAGACCCGTGCGCAGCGCCGCGCCCGCCGGGAGCAGATGGGCCCCGGCAGCGAGGCCGCCCTTCCGGGCGGCCCTCCCGCGCCGCCCAGGCGTCCGACGGCACGCGCCGCGGGTCGTCCTGAGCCGGCCCGCGAGCCGAGGGCTGCACGCGGCAGCGGGGTGACGGGGTTCATCGGCGAGTCGTGGGCCGAGCTCAAGAAGGTCGAGTGGCCGACCCAGAGCCAGTTGATCCAGGGCGTGGTCGTCGTGCTGATCGCCTGCGTGATCGTCGGCATCTTCCTCTACGGCGCCGACCTGGTCTTCAAGCGCCTAGTCCAGGACGTCCTGATCTAAGTGTTCAAGTGGTACGTCATCAACACGTATTCAGGGCACGAGAACAAGGTGAAGACCAATCTCGAGCACCGGATCATGTCCATGAACCAGGCGCCGAAGTTCCGCAGGGTCGTCGTCCCGACCGAGCAGGTCATCGAGACGAAGGAAGGCCAGAAGGTCCAGACCGAGAAGCGCGTGCTGCCCGGCTACGTCCTCGTCAACATGGACATGACCGATGAGGCCTGGACGGTCGTCAAGAACACGCCGGGCGTCACGGGGTTCGTCGGGGCCGGCGCGAAGCCCGTCCCGCTCGCCCAGCAGGAGGTCGACCGGATCCTCCACACCGGCCGCGGCGACGGGGAACGGCCGCGCGCCCAGGTCGAGTTCTCGCTCGGCGAGTCCGTGAAGGTAACCTCCGGGCCGCTCTCCGACTTCGACGGCGAGGTCGTCGACGTCAACGCCGACCAGCAGAAGCTCAAGGTCCTCGTGGACATCTTCGAGCGGCAGGTTCCGGTGGAGCTCACGTTCGATCAAGTCAAGAAGCTCGACTGATGCCCAAGAAAGTACTCACACTCATCAAGCTGCAGATCCCCGGCGGGCAGGCCAACCCGGCGCCGCCGGTCGGCCCTGCGCTCGGGCAGCACGGCGTCAACATCATGGAGTTCTGCAAGGCGTTCAACGCGCAGACCCAGCAGGAGAACGGCCGCATCACCCCGGTTGAGATCACGGTCTACGAGGATCGCTCCTTCGACTTCATCACCAAGACCCCGCCTGCCGCCGTATTGATCAAGGAGGCGCTGCGGATCGAGAAGGGCTCGGGCGAGCCGAACCGCGAGAAGGTCGGCCGGCTGACCCGCGACCAGGTGCGCGCGATCGCCGAGACGAAAATGCCCGACCTGAACGCGCGAACCGTCGATCAGGCGATGCGCATCATCGCGGGCACCGCGCAGTCCATGGGCGTCGAAACGGACGTCTTGTAATGGCGCACGGCAAGAACTACCGGAACGCGAAGTCGCTCTTCGACCGCGAGCACGAGTACCCGCCCGCCGAGGCCGTCCGCCTGCTCAAGGAGATGCAGACGGCGAAGTTCGACGAGACCGTCGAGGTGCACTTTCGCCTCGGCCTGAACGTTCGGCATGCCGACGAGCAGCTCCGCGGCACGCTCATGCTCCCGCACGGAACCGGCAAGGAAGCGACGGTGGCCGTGTTCGCCGAAGGCGAGAAGGCCAAGGAGGCGCAGGACGCAGGCGCCGACATCGTCGGCTCGGCTGACCTTGCCAAGCGGGTGGAGGAGGGCTTCACCGACTTCGACGTTGCGATCGCCACTCCGGACCAGATGGGGAACGTCGGCAAGCTCGGCCGCATCCTCGGGCCGCGCGGCCTGATGCCGAACCCGAAGACCGGGACGGTGACGATGGACGTGGCGAAAGCCGTCCGCGACGCCAAAGCGGGGAAGCTCGAGTACAGGACCGACCGCGGCGCGTGCGTCCACGTTGCGATCGGCAAGAAGAGCTTCGACCACCGCCAGCTCGTCGAGAACTACGCGGCACTCCTCGACGAGATCGTGAAGGCGAAGCCGGCGGCTGCAAAAGGCCGTTACATCCGGCAGATCACGCTTGCCACTACCATGAGCCCAGGGATCCGGGTCGACACTCAGAAAACCCGGGGGATCCTCGAAGACTTGGAGGCGTCACAGCAAGAAGCAGTTCCGGCTTAGTCAACAACGCCCGTCGCCAGAGACAGGAAGCCGCGCGAAAGCGCAGAGGCCTTCCCGAGGCGGATCGGTGAAGAGGTTTTTCCCTCCTTCAGCGAGCCCGCCTGTGTGCGGGCTCGATTCGTTTCGAGGAGGTGAGTACGTGAAGAAAGAGGACAAGGAACGAGTGGTCGCCGAGCTGACCGAGCGGCTGCGCACCACTGAGACGCTGCTCGTCGCGGACTACCGCGGGCTGACCATGCCCCAGATCGACGATCTCCGTTCGAAGCTGATCGAGCACGGGGCGCGCTTTGCCGTCGTGAAGAACACGCTGACGAGGCGCGCGGCCGAAGCCGCCGGGTCGGACACGCTCCTCGCGCTACTCGAGGGGCCGACCGCGATCGCTTTCCTGGAATCCGACGGGGATCCGGTCGCCGTGGCGAAGGCCTTGGTGGACGCCGCTCGCGAGACCCGGGTGCTGGTAGTTCGGGGGGGCTTGCTCGAGGGCCAGCCGATCGAGGCCGCCGAGATCGAGTCACTCGCAAAGCTGCCGCCGCTCGACGTTCTCCGGAGCCAAGTGCTTGCGACGGTCATTGCGCCGATCACGGGGTTTGTTGCCCTGTTCACGGCACCGCTGCAGGACCTGTACGGCCTGATCGACGCCCGCATCGAGCAGCTCGAAGCGCAGGGCGACACGTCAGGAGCGGAGCCAAGTGGCTCAGAGCCACAAAGTGCCCGGGCCGCCGAGGAGCCCGCTGCCGAAGCGGAGCCCGAGGCCGCTGGCGAGGCAAGTGGCTCAGAGCCACAAAGTGCCCAGGCCGCCGAGGAGCCCGCTGCAGAAGCGGAGCCCGAGGCCGGCGGCGAAGCAAGTGGCTCAGAGCCACAAGCGGAGTCCGCCGAATCCGAAACCGAAACCGAAACCGATACTGACACTGAACAGGAGGAGCACTAATGGCCGCTAGCGCGACCGACAAGGTGTTCGACGAGCTCGGCAAGATGACCGTGCTCGAGCTCGTCGAGCTGAAGAAGAAGATCGAGGACGAGTGGGGCATCACCGCCGCGGCACCGGTCGCGATTGCCGCGCCGGGCGGCGGGGGCGGGGGCGAGGCCGCCGCGGAGGAGCAGACGGCGTTCGACGTCGTCCTCACCGCTGCCGGTGGCCAGAAGATCCAGGTGATCAAGGTCGTCCGCGCGATCACCGGCCTCGGCTTGAAAGAGGCGAAGGACGTCGTCGACTCGGCCCCGAAGCCGGTCAAGGAGGGCGTCCCTCAGGAGGAGGCCGACGCGCTCAAGGCCCAGCTCGAGGAAGCGGGAGCGACCGTCGAGATCAAATAGGCGGCGAAGCCGCCTGTCCGCGAAGCGGACCAGTGGAGGGGGTCTGGGGGAACCGGGAGGTTCCCCCGGCTCCAATGAGGGGCCGCCGTGCGGCCCCTCACCTGTTTGAGGGGTCTTTGCAGGCAAAGAGCAGGCTTCTAACTGCCGATGCGTCTTCTGGAAGAACGCTCTTTCCCCCCAAGGAGGACCCTCAGAATGAAGCGCATTGGAATTTTGCTGGCCATCTTCTGACTCGGCCTCGTCACCGCCTCGCTGGCGGTCGCAAAGGCTCCGCCCGGCAAGGGCAAGCCCGAAGGCAAGGGCAAGAAGACCACTACATCCTCGACCGATCCCGCCACCTGCAAGCCCAAGGTCTCGGTCATCCTGAAGGGCACGTTCGTGTCCGGCGGGGGCACGTCGCTCACGATGAATGTCACGCAGACGAACTTCCACGGACGCGACCTCGTGGGCTCTCCTCTGACGTTGACGGTCGACGACAAGACGAAGTTTCGCCGGAACGGTCACGCCGAGCTCGCGGACTTCAAGGCAGACGACCGCCTGAACGTCCAGGCTCGCGCGTGCAAGAAGCAGAAGAACGCGGCTCCGGCCGCCGAGCCCGCAGCGATGCTGGCGAAGCGGGTCACCGGCCATCCGGCCAAAGCCTCGGATTCCACCGCCACCACCACGGCACCGACCCCCTAGCCGACGACGTTTCCCTTGCCAGAGGCGCCCTTGTGGCGCCTCTGGCGTTTTCTGGACGGGTTCGCTACCATCTCCCCAGCACTCGGCGGATTCCGCAGGGTTACCGTTGCGCAGACACGCGTATGTCCGGTACCCTGGCGGGTTGCGCCGCTGTTCCGCATGTCCACGCCCGTCCGCCCGCCGTTCCAGCTCTCGTACCACATTTTTAGAGGAGGCTTCATCTCTTGACGACCCAGGTCGCTGCGCCGAGCGCGCGCACCACTTTCTCGCGCCTCAAGCATGTCCTCGACCTTCCCAACCTGATTGACATCCAGAAGGCCTCGTTTCAATGGTTCCTGGACGAAGGTCTTCGCGAGACGATCGACGACATTTCGCCGATCGAGGACTACACCGGCACCCTCGCCGTCGAGTTCGGGGCCTACAAGTTCGGAGAGCCCCAGTTCTCGATCAAGGAATGCCGTGAGAAGGACCTGACCTACCAGGCTCCGCTCTCGATGACCGTCCGCTTCGTCAACAAGGAAACGGGCGAGATCCGCGAGCAGACGGTCTTCATGGGGGACTTCCCGATGATGACCGAGTGGGGCACGTTCATCATCAACGGCACCGAGCGCGTCATCGTGACGCAGCTCGTCCGCAGCCCGGGTGCCTACTTGATGGAGCCCAAGGACGCCACGAAGCAGGTCTTCACGGCGAACCTGATGCCGTCTCGCGGCTCCTGGCTGGAGCTCGAGATCGACAAGAAGGGCATCGTCTACGCCCGCATCGACCGGAAGCGAAAGCTCCCGATCACGACCCTGCTCCGGGCGCTCCCTGAGGAGGACCCGACGACGGGCTTCAAGCTCGACACCTCGTCCAACGAGGCGATCCTCAAGCTCTTCAAGAACTCGATCTACATCGTC
Source organism: Gaiellales bacterium (assembly GCA_038237145.1). Lineage (GTDB taxonomy): Bacteria > Actinomycetota > Thermoleophilia > Gaiellales > Gaiellaceae > 3-1-20CM-4-69-9. The sequence goes on along the minus strand of JBBRZA010000030.1, from coordinate 4,926 downwards.
AACACGCTCGAGAAGGATCCCTCCACCCGTGAGGAGGAGGCACTCATCGAGGTGTTCAAGAAGCAGCGCCCGGGTGAGCCGCCGACGCTGGACAACGCGCGCAACCTGCTCAAGGCGCTGTTCTTCGACCCCAAGCGTTACGACCTGACCAAGGTCGGCCGGTACAAGCTCAACCAGCGGCTCCAGGTCAACGTCCCGGACGACACGCGTGTGCTGACGACCGAGGACATCCTCTCGCTCGTCCAGCGGCTCGTCGATTTGCCGACGATGCTCGGCGTGCCAGAGGACTCGAAGGACTACGCGGCCGATGCGATCGTGCTCCACCGCGATCCGATCCGCGCTGAGCTCGACGAGTACGAGCATTTCGGCAATCGCCGGCTGCGTACCGTCGGCGAGTTGATTCAGGAGGCATTCCGCGTCGGGCTCTACCGGATGGAGCGCGTCGTCCGCGAGCGGATGACGACCGAAGACGTCGACACGATCACACCGCAGACGATCATCAACATCCGGCCGGTCGTGGCCGCCATGAAGGAGTTCTTCGGCTCCTCGCAGCTGTCGCAGTTCATGGACCAGACGAACTCGCTGGCGGGCCTGACCCACCGCCGTCGCCTGTCGGCGCTCGGCGCGGGCGGGCTGACGCGCGAGCGCGCGCCGATCGAGGTGCGCGACGTTCACCCGACCCACTACGGGCGCATGTGCCCGATCGAGACGCCGGAGGGCCCGAACATCGGCCTGATCGGCTCCCTCGCGTCGATGGCGACGGTGTCCGAGTTCGGCTTCATCCAGACCCCGTACCGCAAGGTCGTCGGCGGCAAGGTGACGGACGAGATCATCTATCTCGACGCCGCCGAAGAGGCTCAGTTCACGATCGCGCAGGCGAGTGCAATCGTCGACGAGAAGACCGGCCGCTTCCACGACAAGCAGGTGCTCTGCCGCTCGCGCGAGGGCGAGGCCGTCACGGCCGAACCGAAGGACATCCAGTACATGGACGTCGCGCCGGCTCAGATCGTGTCGGTGGCGACGGCGCTGATCCCGTTCCTCGAGCACAACGACGCGAACCGCGCGCTGATGGGCGCCAACATGCAGCGGCAGGCAGTGCCGCTGATGATCGCCCAGGCGCCGATCGTCGGCACCGGCCTTGAATACCGAGCTGCGATCGACACCGGTGACGTTGTGTTGTCCCACCGCCCCGGCACGGTCGTCGACGTCGACGCCGGCCACATCACCGTCGAGACCAAGGACGGCAAGGACGACTACCCGCTGACGAAGTTCATGCGCTCGAACCAGGGCACGCTGATCCACCACAAGCCGATCGTGTCGCTCGGCGACAAGGTCAAGGCGGAGCAGGTGCTCGCTGACGGCAGCTCGACCGACATGGGCGAGCTCGCGCTCGGCGCGAACCTGCTCGTGGCCTTCATGCCGTTCGAGGGCTACAACTTCGAGGACGCGATCGTCATCTCGGAGCGGCTCGTCAAGGAGGACGTTCTGTCCTCGATCCACATCCACGAGTACGAGATCGACGCCCGCTCCACGAAGCTCGGCGACGAGGAGATCACGCGCGACATTCCGAACCGCTCGGAGGAGTCGCTCAAGGACCTCGACGACCGCGGCGTCGTCCGCATCGGGGCCGAGGTCGGCTCAGGAGACCTCCTCGTCGGCAAGGTCACGCCCAAGGGCGAGACCGAGCTCACGGCCGAGGAGAAGCTGATCCGCGCGATCTTCAAGGAGAAGGCGCGCGAGGTGCGCGACACCTCGCTCAAGGTTCCGCACGGCGAAGGCGGCAAGGTCATCGACGTCAAGACGTTCTCGCGCGAGAACGGTGACGACCTGTCTCCTGGCGTGAACGAGCTCGTTCGCGTCTACGTCGCGAAGAAGCGCAAGATCGCGGAGGGCGACAAGCTCGCCGGCCGCCACGGCAACAAGGGCGTGATTTCGAAGATCGTGCCGGAGGAGGACATGCCGTACCTCGAGGACGGCCGCCCGGTAGACGTCGTGCTCAACCCGCTCGGCGTGCCGAGCCGGATGAACATCGGGCAGATCCTGGAGACGCATCTCGGCTGGGCCGCGGCGCACGGTGTGTTCGCGAACGGCGACGGCCCGAACGGCATGGCCTCCAAGCCGATCGCAGCCGACAACCCGCATCCCGTCGCGACGCCGGTCTTCGACGGCGCCACGGAGGAGGACGTGGACGAGGCGCTCGTCTCGTGGGTGAACGCGAACCCGGACTCGCCGATCAAGTTCAACGTCGACCAGAGCCGGCCGGTCGGCCGGAAGGTGTCCGGCAAGGTACGCCTTTTCAACGGCAAGACCGGGCAGCCCTACGAATCGAAGGTGACGATCGGCTTCATGTACATCCTGAAGCTGCTGCACCTCGTGGACGACAAGATCCACGCCCGTTCGACCGGCCCGTACTCGCTCGTCACCCAGCAGCCGCTGGGCGGCAAGGCGCAGTTCGGCGGCCAGCGGTTCGGTGAGATGGAGGTGTGGGCGCTCGAGGCCTACGGCGCCGCGTACACGCTGCAGGAGATGCTCACGATCAAGTCCGACGACACGGTCGGGCGCGTGAAGGCATACGAGGCGATCGTCAAGGGCGAGAACATCGCGGAGCCGTCCATCCCCGAGAGCTTCAAGGTGTTGCTGAAGGAGATGCAGTCCCTCGCGCTCGACGTCAACGTGCTCTCCGACGAAGGCACGACGGTGGAGGTTCGCGAGGAGGACGACGAGCTACTGCGCGCTGCAGAAGAGCTCGGCATCGATCTCTCGCCTGGCTCGCTACGTGCTGTCGGACGCCAGCCCACGGCCGAGGAGGCCGAGGAGGGTCAGGAGCGTGTCGATCAGGACGGCGAGCTGGCGCTTCCGAACGACGAGGCGCTCGGCGACCTGACGGACGTCGAAGTCTCGACCGAGGGCGCCACCTCCGACGGCGACGCCGACGCCGATGAGGAAGAAGCACCGGCACTAGCAGCAGAACCAGAACTGGAACTAGAGGACTAGGGAGAAGAGGAGCGATTTGATCGACATCAACGAATTCGACGCCATTCGCATCGGGCTTGCGTCCAGCAAGCAGATTCGCGACTGGTCCTCTGGTGAAGTCACGAAGCCGGAGACGATCAACTACCGCACGCTCAAGCCGGAGCGCGACGGTCTCTTCTGCGAGCGCATCTTCGGTCCGACAAAGGACTGGGAGTGCTATTGCGGCAAGTACAAGCGCGTCCGCTACAAGGGCATCATCTGCGAGCGCTGCGGCGTCGAGGTGACGCGGCAGAAGGTCCGGCGCGAGCGCATGGGTCATATCGACCTGGCGGCGCCCGTCTCGCACATCTGGTTCTTCAAGGGCGTGCCGAGCCGCATCGGCTACCTACTCGACATCGCCCCACGCGAGCTCGAGAAGGTCCTCTACTTCGCCGCTTCGATCGTGACCGCGGTCGACGTCGCCGCGCGGAAGAAGGACCTGAACGACCTCGAGGACAAGGTCAAAGCCGAGGGCGAGCGCATCGAGGTCGACCGCGAGGAGGCGCTCGCCGCGCTCGAGGACCGCCTCAAGCGGCGCCGTGATTACTTCGCGAAGGGCAAGGACAAGGGCTTCGACGAGGACGACGACTTCTGGGCGCGCGGCCTGTCGAACTGGGCCGAGGAGCAGGCGATGCCGCCGCTCGAGGAAGCCCGCGACCTCGCCGGGAAAATGTTCCCCGACCTGGTCGGGCAGATCACGACCGAGGACTCGAAGAAGATCCGCGAGCTCGTCCGCAACGCGGCGATCCGCGACGACCGCAAGCTCACCCCGCGTGAGCTCGAGAACGTCGCCGCCGCTGCAGAGCAGATCCTCAAAGGTCTCGAGCCGCTCTTCAAGCAGCAGGCGAAGGCGACCGGCGCGAAGAAGGGCGCGATCTCGAAGCACATCAACCGCATCCTGGACGCGCTCCTCGACGGTGAGGAGATCGCCGAGGAGGACTCCAAGTTCGTCGAGGGCGTCGACATGAAGAACCTCGACCGCTCGCGCGACCTGGGCAACGGGCTCCTCGCCGACGTGGTCGACACGTGGGACGGCGAGCAGGACATTCGCGAGCTGACCAACGACCTTTGCCTCCGGACGGACGGGAAGATCCGGAAGGAAGACCTCGACGCGATCATCCAGTGGGCCATGAAGGTCCGCGAGATGTACCTCGACATCGAGTCGCGTCGCGGCGACGCGCGCGAGGCGTCGGTCGACTCCGTCAACCGTCTGGAGCAGACGTGGCTTCTGTTCAAGGACCTCGAGCCGAAGCTCATCGTCAACGACGAGCAGCTCTTCCGCGAGCTGAAGGACCGCTTCGGCTCGCCGTACGGGTTCGGCGTCTACTTCCGCGGTGGCATGGGCGCGGAGGCGATCCGTGAGTTGCTCAAGGACCTCGATCTCAAGGCCGAGGCTGCCTCGCTGCGGGAGACGGTCGCCACGGCAAAGGGCCAGAAGCAGCAGCGCGCGATCAAGCGGCTCAAGGTCGTAAGCGCGTTCATCACCTCCGAGAACCGTCCCGAGTGGATGGTCCTCGAGGCCGTGCCGGTGATTCCGCCGGAGCTGCGGCCGATGGTGCAGCTCGACGGCGGCCGGTTTGCCACGAGTGACCTGAACGACCTCTACCGGCGTGTCATCAACCGCAACAACCGCCACAAGCGGCTGCTCGACCTCGGCGCGCCCGAGATCATCGTCAACAACGAGAAGCGGATGCTGCAGGAGGCCGTCGACGCGCTGTTCGACAACGGTCGCCGCGGCCGCTCCGTGACCGGGCCCGGCAACCGTCCGCTGAAGTCGCTGTCCGACATGCTCAAGGGCAAACAGGGCCGGTTCCGTCAGAACCTGCTCGGCAAGCGCGTCGACTATTCAGGCCGCTCGGTGATCGTCTCCGGTCCGAGCCTGAAGCTGCACCAGTGCGGGCTGCCGAAGCTGAT
>JBBRZA010000029.1:0-33344 GCA_038237145.1 Gaiellales bacterium | reverse complement strand
ATGGCCCGCCACTCGACCGACGCCGACAAGGCCTTCGGGATGCTGCGCGAACACTCCCAGCAAAACGGCAACAAGCTCGTCGACGTCGCCGCTGCAATCGTCGCCAGCCACCTCCTGCTCGTGCCGGCGACACCGCAGCCCGACGCGGCTGTGCCCCGAGACTAGCGCCGAGATCAAATGGCGCTGCATGGACTGATGAACGTCGGCGGCGCACTCGGTACCGCGGCCTCGCACGGCTGTGTGCGGCTCGACAACGCCGCGGTGCGCTGGCTGAATGTCCGCATCGGGCCCGGCATACCGATCACGATCCAAAGCTAAGTCGTGGACGGTGCCGGCTCCGCCGCCGTTCGCTCGAATGCTAGTGGGACATCGCTCCCTTGACGTTGCCGACGTTCAGGAGACCGACCTGGCCGAGGTCGACGCTCGCGAAGGAATGGTTGAGGAACGGGTAGAGGCCCGGCTGAGCGATCTTGACGTCGAACACGCCGCCGCCCCCGGCCGGGACCACCGCCGTCTGCACGTTCCGTTGGAACTGGGTCATGTCGGCGTTGACCCAGGCGCGGTTCAGGATCGTGCCGACGACGTGGAAGGCCGTATCGAAGCTGGGCCCGGCGTCGACGACCCAGAAGCGCACGGTGTCACCAGGGTCCGCAGTCAACGGATGCGTCACGTACTGACCCGCATAGCCGTTCCAGCTGACCCAGTCCGGCTGCTGCCGCTGCGCCTTCGCCATGTTGAGGGTCGCCGGCTTCGGGAATCCCGGTGAACTCAGGTACCATTCGCTCGCAACCAGGACGTAGTTCTTGTCCGCGTGCGGCAGCGGTATGCGCGGTTCGACGATGATCGCTCCGTACATCCCGTTCGCGATGTGTGCGAGCACCGGCTTCGTTCCACAGTGAAACATGAACACTCCGGCGTCATTCGCAACGAACGAGTAGTGGATCGAGCCGCCCGGCTGCACGTCTTTGAATGCGACGTTCGGCGCGATGCGCGCGGCATGGAAGTCGACGGAGTGTGGAATCACGCCCTTGTTCGTAAGCGTCAACTCGACCTTCTGGCCCTGGCGGACGTGGATGAACGGCGCCGGCGCCCCACCGCTGAAAGCCCAGGCGCTGTACTTCACGCCGGGAGCGATCTCGATCGTCTTGTCCACGAGGACGAGCTTGACGCGGGCCACAGGCCCCAACGGAGCGGGCGGCAACGTCGCGTCCATCGCAACGTGCTTCTTCGCGAGCACGCTCGCATTGGCCGGGCCCTGACCGGCGAAGGTTTGGAGGTCGCCTCCACCGGAGGTGTTCATCCCGGGCGTCGCGGAACCGCTGGACACCGCCTTCGCAGCCTTGTTGGCGTCGTTCCGGGCGTCGTGAGCGGAGAAACCCATCCAAACAGCGACAAAGCCGAGGACGGGTACGAGCAGCCCAAGGATCAGCGCCAAGGCGGCCCAGTAACCCCCGTTGTCGCTCGTGCGCTTCGATCGGCGGGTCGGTGGGCTGTAATCCTCGGCTGCGAGCTGCGTGTTTCCATCGGCGTGGGGGCGTTCACGTGTCGTTGGCATGGCTCGTCGTCTCCTCAGAATCGGTTTCGAGCCAATCCTAGGAAGCAGCGCCTGACCTGGCATCCGTACCAACCGCCGATCGGATTGCGGGTTTCCACGGAGCCACGGGACGCCGCCCGGCCCGAGGGGAGGGCGTTACGTGATCAGGCGGTCGTCGCGGTGCGCGCCGAGCAGATCGAGGTAGTTCTTCATCCCGATCTCGGCCCGGCTCTCGCCGAATACGGCCTTCGTGAAGTTCATGCCGTAGAGCGAGAAGAGTAGCCGCTCATCTTCCCCGGGCGGCACGACTTCGGCGGGTCTGCCTATAGCCGTCCAGCCTTCGGGGACGACCCGACCCGGCGGAAGGACTGAGTTGATGTGCACCACGCTGTTCCTGCGGACGATCGCATGATCTCCTAGTTCAGCCCCAGGGAAGATCGCGGCGCCGGCTGCGACGAATGCATCGTGATCGATCCGGGCACCGTTCACGTTTGCGCCGGGGCCGATCATCACGTCGCTCTCCATTGCGACAGGCAGCCCTGGCCACGCGCGCACAACCGCGTTCTCCATGATTACCGTTCGTGCGCCGACCCTGACCGGAGCGTCCTCCGCCACGAGGACGGCCCCGAACATGATCCTGCAGTCGTCCCCAATCTCGACGTCGCCGCAGATGACCGCCGTGGCCGCAACGTACGCCGACTCGGCGATGCTCGGCGAAATTCCACGGTGCTCGATCAACATCGAGGGTCATCGTACGCCGCCGTCACAAGCCTCCGCAGGCGGAACGAGTCTTCTCGTCCGTCTGGTCGATACAGATGCGACAGCTAGACCATTGCCGCCAGGTTCTTCGCGATCAGGAAGCAGGCGACCGCGACGATCATCGCCGCGAAGGCTTGCGTCAGCCGCGCGCCTGACAGGCGCCGGCCGGCCGCGGAGCCGGCGAGCGTGCCGACGATCGCGGCAGCACTGAAGGCGATGACGACTGCCCAGTCGACGCTGCCGCTCGCAAGATGCGCGGCAAGCGCCGATAGGCTCGTCAAGGCGATCACGAGCAACGAGGTCCCGATCGCTACCGGCATCGACAAGCCGAGCAGGAGGACGAGAGCCGGCACGATCACGAAGCCGCCGCCAACTCCGAAGAACCCGGTCAGTATTCCGACGCCGACGCCGACCGGGAGGATCCGTACCGCGAGCGTGCGGACATCTTCGGACGTCTCCTCACGAGGTCCCGCAGCGCGACCACGCAGCATCGCGTATGCCGACCCGAGCATGACTACCGCGAACGCCAGCAGGAGTACATGGTCATCTGTCAGTCGGTTCAGAGCAGTTCCCGCGACCGCGCCGCCGGCTCCGCCCAATCCGAACACGGCCGCGATGCGGCCGCGCACTCCCCCGACCCGCGCATGATCTGCAGCACCGACGAGGGCAGACGTACCGACGATCGCAAGAGACGCTGTGGTCGCCTCCTTCACCGGCTCGCCCAGGACGTAGACCAGCACTGGGACCGCGAGGATCGACCCGCCCCCGCCGACGAGTCCGAGGGCTAGGCCAATCGCGACCCCAAACGGAAGCGCAAGCAAAGTGTCGCGCACCTAGACAACATCACCGTGCGGCGCCGTCATCGGCAGCCGCGTCTTCTTCCCATTACAGACCAGCGTCGCGCTTCGCCTCCGCTTCCATCCGGTCGAGCCGCGTGTAGTAGTCCGGGAACTCGTTCAGATGCGCGAGCGCGATTTTGCCCGTGGCAACGGGATCGTCGCCGGTGACGTTGGTGGCGGAGTCGTGAAGTCCGTGCTCCAGCTCCACGTCCATGCCCATGCGGAGTTGCTCGACATCGAATGGGGCTGTCTCCCAGTCGATGCCGATCTGCTCACCGATACGGCGGGCCTCGTCTGCTGTGAAGCTCGTCCTCGTCATCAGTCGGTCATCCTCAGGGCGACAGCCGGACGGATTCGGGCAGCAGACAGAGCCGGCGCAACCGTTGCCAGCAGCGATGCCGCCACGGTGGCCGCGAGCAAGATGCTGAGTTGCGCGATTGGGACCGCGAACTCCAGATCGCCCATTGCGTCAGAGCGAGCGACGATCGTGTAGAGCGTCAGCAGCGCGAGCAGCACGCCGATCACCGTACCTTGCAGCGCGACGTATCCCGCTTCGATCGCGAAACTTCGCCCCACAGACTGCGCGGGAAAGCCCAGCGCGCGGAGCGTCCCGATCTGGCGGCGCCGCTCGCGGACCGGACGCGGCCGTCGTCGATCTCGTCGAGGCCGGACACGCAGTTGAGGAGTGTCGTCTTGCCAGAGGCGGACGGGCCCATCACGGCAAATGAACTCGCCCTGAGGTACGACCAGGTCGAGGCCGTGCAGCGCGACCACCGAGTCCGCTCCGGAGCGATACACCTTTCGGACGCCTTCGGCAACGAGGATTGGTTTCAGTTGCGTTTTGTTCGTGCTCATCACGCATCCCCCCAGTGCAGCTGAGACGTGACACCAACGACACCCGGAACGCGGTCGACGAACGCCTCGATTAGATGAGCCTCCTGCTTGCTCCCGACCTTGCCCCTGAGCGTGACCTCGCCGCGCGACACCGTGATGTCGGACGAGCCAGGCCGATGCCAGTACGCGCGCACGAGCGGATCGCCCTCGATCTCGAGCCAGATCTCCTCGTCGGTCCGTGCGAACGCGCGCACGAGATCGTGGCGGGTGACGATCCCGACGAGCTCCCCCTTGTCGACGACGGGGAGCCGCGACACTCCTTCGTCAAGCATGAGCGCCGCTGCGTCAGCGACGCTGCGCGCAGGCGCAATGACGACCGCTGGCGATGTCATCGCTGCGCGCGCTGTCCGTGCGTCGATCTTGAGCATCAGGTCGCCCTCGTCCATCAACCACGCGAGGACGCTGCGGCTCAAGCCGTCCGAGGGCCGTTCCTTGAAGAGGATGTCTCGTTCCGAGACGACGCCGAGAACCCGTCCGCCGCCGACTACCGGGACGCCCGAGATCCGCTTCTGCACGAGCAGCGCGGCGACGTCCCTCAGATCGGTGTCAGGCGCGACGGTCGCAACGTCTTGGGTCATGACGTCTTTGACTCTCATCTTGCGCTCCTTTCACGCTCGAGTGCGCTTCCGGTCTGCACTGTGAGCCTGGCGCAGAAGAGGAACATCGGGGCGGTGACGGAGACGGCCTGCGGAGTTTTACGGATCTGGACTCAGATGACTCAACCCGGCCCGATAGTCCTTGTGGCTCTAAGCCACAAGCTCATAGACGGCCCGGAGTCGCGCTCTTGAAGAGAAGAACCCGCCCGGACTGCGCCTTGTGGCTCTGAGCCACAAAGGCGCAGTCCCACCTCCCCTCCTAGGTCAACACCCGCAGCGCGGCTTCCTTGGCCACGAACGGCGCGAGGATCTCTTCGAGCGTGGGAGATCCGATCTCCTTCAACTCGTAGCGAGCGTGCCGAATCGGATGCTTGGAGTCGATCAACCGCCCGAGATCGATAGGTGTCCCGGTGATGACGACGTCACAGGTCGAAGCGTTGATCGTCGTCTCGAGCTCGTGGAGCTGATCGGGCGAGTAACCCATCGCCGGTAGCGAGTCCACCTCGGGATACCGAGCCAGGACGTCCTTGATCGTGCCAACCGCGAACGGACGCGGATCGACGAGCTCCAGTGCGCCACCCTGTCGAGCGGCGACCGTGCCGGCACCGAACGGCATGCCACCGTGCGTCAGCGTCGGTCCGTCGTCGACGACGAGGACGCGGGCGCCGACGATCGACGGTCCTTCGTCCAGCACGACCGGCGAGGCCGCCCTGACGATCGTTGCGCGGGGGTTGACCGCCTCGATGTTGGCGATCACCTCTCCGACCGCACCGATCGAGGCCGTGTCGACCTTGTTCACGACAACGACGTCTGCCATCCGCAGGTTCGTCTCGCCCGGGTGGTAACGAAGCTCATGGCCGGGCCGCAGCGGGTCGACGACAGTGATGAAGACATCCGGCTGGAAGAACGGGAAGTCGTTGTTGCCGCCGTCCCAGATGATGACGTCGGCCTCTTCTTCGGCCTCACGGAGAATCGCTTCGTAGTCGACGCCGGCGTACATCACCATCCCCATCCGAACGGGAGCCTCGTACTCCTCGCGCTCCTCAATGGTGGGATTGGACGCGTCGATGTCCTCGAGCGTCGCGAAGCGCTGCACGCGCATCGCCTCGAGGTCGCCGTAGGGCATCGGATGACGCACGAGCGCCACCTTGAGGTCGGCGTCCAGCAGAACCTGACCGACCTTACGGCTCGTCTGGCTCTTCCCACACCCCGTGCGAACCGCGGTCACCGCGACGACGGGCTTGGTGCTTCGCAGCATCGTGTCGTGCGGGCCGAGCAGCCGGAAGCTTGCGCCGGCCGCCAAGACCGTCGACGCCTTATGCATGACATCCTCGTGCGAGAGGTCCGAATAGGCGAGCACGACCTCGTCCGCCCACTCGCCCTCGATCAACTCGACGAGCCGCTCCTCCGGGTAGATCGGGATCCCGTTGGGATACTGCGACCCCGCCAGTGAGGCCGGGTACTTTCGGTCGTCGATCCCTGGAATCTGCGCCGCGGTGAACGCGACCACCTCGTAGTCCGGGTTGTCCCGGAAGACGACATTGAAGTCGTGGAAGTCTCGCCCCCCCGCGCCCATGATGATGACCTTGCGCATGACTCTCCTTTCCTAGTTCGTGTGGACCGGCACACGCCGAGATGGTGTCGGCGCAGGCGGCGGCGGTCGCTGAAGCGTGAATGCCCTCAGCTCGGCCTCCACCGGGACCTTGCTCTGGCGCCACTTCATGAATACGAAGACGGGGATGCCGAAGAGCAACAGCATGAAGCCCTTCGCCAGCCACTCCTGGCCGGAGCCCCAGATCGCCCAGACCGAGTACGCAAACGCAAGCGATGCGACTGCGGAGTCGCGAACGAGCCTGGCCCGGGAGAACAGATTGCGGTCCCGGATGAACAGCACGACCTCGGCTGCCGCCGCGTATGCGTACGCGATCAGCGTCATCCACGTGGCGAGCAGCACGATGTCCGTGAAGCGCTGGCCGAAGCTCGCATTCCAGTTGTAGAGCACGAGGGCCGACACGAGCACGGACGAGACGATCAGGCCGAGCACGGGTGTCTTGCGCTGCCCGTGCACACGAGCGAACGGCTTCGGGAACAGGCCGTCGTCCGCAGCAGCGAGCGAAACGCGCGCCGTCAGCAGAATCCAGCCGTTCAAAGCTCCGAGCGTTGCGGCCATCGCGACGAGCGCGATCCACTTGCCCCAGGCAAGCCCTAGGAACGTGCCGGCCCACATCGCGTTCGCAGCATCGGCAAACGGTGCGGATGAGCCACCGAGCACTGCCGGCGACAGCACGCCGACGATTGCGACCAGCGCGATGACGTACAGAATGGTCGTAGCGAGCGTCCCGAGAATCGTCGCGCGCGGGATCGTTCGCTCGGGATCCTTGACCTCTTCGGCCGGCACCGTTGCGGACTCGAGCCCGATGAAGGCCCAGAGCGCGAGCGTCGCCGCGGCGTTGATGTGCCAGTCGAACCCGTCCTTCGCGGGCGCGAACGGCGTGAAGTTGCCACTCTTGATGTAGAAGAGCCCGACGATTCCGATCACCGCGAGCGGTACGAACTTGAGCACGGTCGTGACGACCTGCGCCCAACCCGTTTCGCGCGCGCCGACGATGTTGACGAGCGTGAAGAGCCAGACGGCCGCGACCGCAGCGAGCGCGGCGAGCCAGTTCTTCGTGTTCACGTCGCCCCAGAACACGCCGAGATAGCCCGCGAATGCAACCGCGATCGCGGCGTTCCCGACCCAGGCGGCGATCCAGTAGGCCCAGGCCGTCTGGAAGCCGACGAAGTCACCGAAGGCGCGGCGTGCATAGTGGTAGGGCCCTCCGGTCTTCGGATACGCGCGCCCAAGGTTCGCGAACACGAGTGCGAGCAGCATCGCGCCGATGCCCGTGAAGACAAGCGCAACGATCGAGGCCGGCCCGGCCTCACCGGAGAGTACGGCCGGCAGCGTGAAGATCCCGGAGCCGACCATGTTGCCGACGACCAATGCGGTCGCCATCCAGAGGCCGATCGAGCGCTTGAGGCGAGGCTTCGCCCTCGGCGCCCTCGGCACCGTGTCGGTCAGCGACGACATGATTCCTCCTTCCTCAGACGCCGGAGGCGTCCGGGTTCACCCCAAACCAGTGCTCGATCGGCACCTTCCGCGGGGTCTTACGTCCACCGTTCGTGCGTGGCGCGTGTAGCTCCAACGCACCGTGCGTGTAGGCGGCGGTGACGCGATCCGTGTCGACGTCGGCCGGGAGCTGAAACGCTCCTCGAGCCGGTCGTGCAAGCGGAACGGAACTCCCTCGATCGCGGTCTCCGTCTGGTCGCCGTGCACTGTCACGAAGCGACCGGCGATCTCGACCTCGAGCTCCTCCTGCGCAAAACCCGGAACGGCGAGATGCACGACGTACTCATTCGCCGATTGCTCTACGCTCGCCTCGGGCGGCAGAACCGGAGCGAGGCCCATCGTGCGCATGGCAGTCATGGCACTCCTCCTTTTATTGCTGTCTCGATCCTCGCCCGGTAAACCGCAATTCGCATCGGTGGCGCTGCCGATCCCCGATTCGGGGGAACTACGGACGAAGGCGCGTCCCCAGAAGGTGTCCGCGCCGCCCGGAGGCCGCATCTCGCGAATGCGGCGCCCGAGTGGCGCGGTGAGAGTGTCACGGTCCCGTCGGACTAGCTGGTTCCGACACCGGCCTTTGCAGCGACCTTCGCCGGAACGGCCAGCACGGGGCACGGTGCCACGTGCAGAAGCCGCTGCGTAACGCTGCCGAGCAGCATGCCGGCAACGCGGCCGTGACCTCGAGTGCCCACGACGATCAAATCAGCGTCGGCCTCTTTGGCGACGTCGGCGATGAGATCCGCGGGATCGGTGTTGAGTCCGCTGACGACGTGGAAACTCGCTTTGACGCCCGACTGGACGAGATCGGCGACTTTCGTCTCGATCTCGCTCTGCAGGTCTGCCTCGTCCGCCAGCACAGGGGCACCCCCGGCGCGACCGCCGAGGCGCTCGTTCGCATGCACGACGAGGAGCCGTCCGCTGGCTTCGGCCGTGAGTTCGAGGGCCGTTGATAGGGCGCGTTCGGCGGCCTCGGATCCGTCCGTTGCCCAGATGATCGTCTTGAACATGGACGATCTCCTTTCTCATTGTTTTCCCTTGTCGGTTTCAGTCTCCGGCGTGTCCGGACCCCTGCCATCGGTGGCTCGCCCGATACTCGTTACGGAGTTCTACGGAGCGCTGGGGCGTCGGTCACAACAGTGCTGCGGCAGGACGGCAGCGCCGTCCCTGCCGCAGCGATAGAGACACTCGTTCGTCAGGCAAGCGTCTTGCCCACCGCACGAGGCGCCCGCGGCCGTGGCCAGGTGAGCTTCGGCTCGATCGAGACCACGCCGGGAACGCGTTGCACGAAGTGGACGATCTGCCCAGCCACTCCCTCGTTGTCGACACGACCTTCGATCGTGACGCAACCGTCGTCGACCTGCACTTTGACGCGAGTTGGGTTGACCCAGAGTGTCTTGAGGATCACCTCGTCGCGGATCTCACGCTCGATCTCTTCGTCCTTGCGAGTAAACGCCCGCACCAGATCGGCTCGCGTGACGATTCCGACAAGCTCTTCCGCGTCGACAACGGGGAGCCGGTCGATGCTCAGATCGAGCATCAACTCGGCGGCCTCGGCAACGAGCTTCCGGGACGCGATCGTCACGGCAGGCGTCGTCATTGCATCGCCGACGGTGCGTGCCGAGAGCTTCGCCGCGGGCGGGTCCTCGCCGTAATGGACGAGCCAGTCCACGAGACCCTGGCGATCGGGCGCGGTTCGCTCCTTGAAGAGGATGTCCGTCTCCGAAATCACGCCTACAACGCGCTCGCCTTCGACAACCGGCATGCCCGAGATTCCATACTCGAGCAAACGGGTGGCAGCGAGCCTCAGAGATATATCGCGTGTGGTTGTAAACACCTTCGTCGTCATGACATCGCTGACTCTCATGGGCTCCTCCTTTAGCGGTGGTTCGAGTCTGGTCTCGGCCTTGAGAATCGCCATCGGAGAGCGCACGGATCGGGGATGCGGCTTTTCCGCAGGAGGTTCAGCGCTCGCGGCCCGGCACGAATCGGTCGTCGGTGACAGCAAGCCCTGCGATCGCAATGACGCTGCCGGCGAGCGTGATGCCTACGATTCCGAACGTCGGCGCCGAGAGCGCGAAGAACTCGCGTGCCCAGGGGACGACCAGCACCAGGAGGTAGAGCGAGCCCATCAGCACGCAGAGAATCGTGACGGCAACCCCGCGCCGTCCCGCCGAAGCTTCGAGGGCAAGCACCAGGTAGAGCCCCACGACGAGCAGGACGGTGGCAGCCACCGTGCGGGACTCTTGCAGCGGCAGATCCGCGACGTTTAGGGCAAACAGGTAGCTCGCCACCACACCCAACCCTGCCGCGGTGCCGGCTGGAACGGCAAAGCGCGCGATCTCACGCAGAAATCTCTGTGGTTCGTACGGGCCGCTGCTCGTAGCAAGCGCAAGGAAGAAGGAAGGAATGCCGATCGTCAACGACGCGATGAGCGTCAGGTGACGCGGAAGCAACGGGTAGGCCGTCGGCGTCAATCCGATCGAAAGAATGAGGAAGGTCGCGAATGCGGACTTCGTCAAGAACAGTTTCGCGACACGCTGCAAATTGCGAAGCACCTTTCGTCCCTCCGCCACCATCGCCGGGACGGAGGAGAAGTCGCCGCGCACGAGCACGACGTCGCTGACACTCTTCGCCATCTGCGTGCCGCTCCCCTGTGCGATCGCCAACCGGGCAGCTTTCAGCGCCGGCACGTCGTTCACCCCGTCCCCGACCATCGCAACGTAGCGGCCGGCGTCACGGAGCGCCTCCACGACGCGCCGCTTCCCCGCCGGCGAGATGCGCCCGAACACCGCCGTCTCGAGGACGAGCTTACGCAGATCACCGGGATCGTCCGGCAGGTCGCTGCCGTCACGAGCCTGGACAGCCGAGCGGAGACCCACTTCCTCGGCAATCGACGCGACTGTGTCAGCCCGATCACCGGACAGAATCTTCAGCTCGACACCTTGCTCCTGGAAGAAGGCGACCGTCTCGCGCGCGTCAGGCCGTAGCCGTTCGGCGAGGATCACCAGCCCGGTCGTTTGCAGGTCGCCCGGTACTCCGTCCGCCGCGGAAAGCTCCTCCGCGCGCGCGCCGGCCCAGCCGAAAGCAAGCACACGGCGGCCTCGTCTCGCCTCGTCGGTCGCGACGGAGCCAAGTCCGTCGAGTCGGAAGAGCTCCGGTGCTCCGAGGACTGCGAGACGATCGTCCAATTCGAGTGCGCTCCAACGCCGGCGCGATGAGAACGGCACCTGCCGACCGACGGTCGCGGGCTCCGACGCGAACGACTTCGAGATTGCCTCGAGCGTCGCGTTCCTACTCGGCGTGCTCGCCGCGTAGCGCGCGAGGTCCGCCGTGAGACGCTCTGCGGAGACTCCGGCTGAGGGCACCACCCTCACAACCTCCAGTCCGGCCTCGGTCAGAGTTCCGGTCTTGTCGAGGCAGAGGACATCCACCGACGCGAAAGACTCGATCGCGTTCAGCTGCTGCGCCAACGCTCCGCGACGAGCCATGCGGAGAGCGGAAACGGCGAACGTCAGGCTTGCCAGCAGGATCAATCCTTCCGGGACAAGCGTCACGACCGACGCGACCGCCGTCGGCATCGCCTCACGCAAGGGGGTATCCCGCTCCCAGAGCGCGAAACCGGTGAGCGCGCCGAGCGGGACGATGAGCGCGAGCAGCGCCAAGAGCAGCCGGTTGAGCGCGAGCTCGAGCGGGGAGCGAGGGTGCCGGAAGCGCCTCGCCTCGCCGGTGATACGGGCGGCATAGCTATCAGGGCCGACAGCGGTGACCTCGTAGGAACCGCTGCCCTCCGTGACAAAGGAGCTTGAGAGGACCTTCCCGCCGGGCGAGCGCGACACCGAGCGTGACTCTCCGGTCAAGACGGACTCGTCGAGCGAAAGGTCGGCGGCGCCGAGGACGATTCCATCGGCGACGATCTGATCTCCTGGAGCGAGTTTGATCAGATCGCCGACGACGATCTCATCCACGGAGAGCGCGCGAGACTGCCCGTCTCGCACCACCTTCCCGGTGGCTCGGACGAGTGCAGCGAGACGGTCGAGTGCACGCTTGGCTCGGACCTCCTGGACGATCCCGATCGCGGAGTTCGACAACAGCACGCCGAGAAAGAGCGCGTCTTCCCAATCTGCGAACGCGAGTGTCAGGCCACCCATGATCCCGAGGATCAGGTTGAAGACGGTCAGGACGTTCGCCCGGACGATGCTGGCGTAACTACGACTGGAGCTTTCCCTTGGCACGGGGCTGCGTGCGGCCAAACGCCGCGCCGCTTCTGCCTCGGTGAGCCCATGTTGCACCGACGTGCGTGCCGACTTCGGAGTCGGCGCGCACGCGGTGGAGATCGTTCTCATGCCGAGATCGGAGCCGCCGCTCTGACGTTGAGCTCGACCTCGACGGGAATCCTCAGCGCCTGCGCGATGAGGCAGCCGGTCTCTGCCGCGCGTGCCGCTCCGCGGGCGTTCTCCTCGAATCCCTCGTCTGTTGTGATCTCGACGGCGAGCTCGACTACGACGAACCCGAACCGCGCGTCGGCGCGGCGCGTCATGTGGCCGACACCGCGGATCGCAACGTCATGCAGCGGAATCTGCCGGCGCTCCGCGATGCCCGCGAGCGTCAGGGAAAAACAAGACGCCGCACTGGCGACGAGCAGGTGCTCCGGAGACCACATCCCGTGAACGCCACCGCGGAACTCGGGCGGCGTGGCGACGGAGAGCACAAGTCCTTCGTCGGTCGTGAGCTCGACAACGCGCTCGGCGTCTCCCTTTAGGTCGACGGTGAATCGAAAGTCCTTCAGGATCGACATGTCACACCTCCAGTAGCGCTCTTGGATCGGGGTTCGCCTCGGTCTCGAACGCCGGCGCGACGATGACCGGGCAGTGGGCGGATTGCACGACACCTTGCGAAACGCTTCCATGGAGCGCGCTACGCACGCGGCCCCAGTGGTGGGAGCCGATAACGATCATTCGAGCGTTCCTTTCTTCGGCGACGCGGCAGATCTCGTCCACTGGAAACCCGCGGCAAAGAGTCGTCTCCACGCTGACACCCGCCGCCCGTGCCCGCAATGCGGCTGCCTCGACGATCTTCGGGGCGCGCTCCAGCATTTCCGCCTGCACGTCGAAGACGAACGGCAGCGGCGCGTATCCAAGCCCCGTGTAAGGAATGTCCCACACGGCCATGACGAGCAAAGGTGCGTGGGTTTCAGCGGCCAGCTCGATTGCTCGCTGCACGGCCGGCTCCGCGCTGGGAGAGCCGTCTGTCGCCAAAACTATGGGCCTCATTTGGCACCTCCTTCTTCTCTCAAAGGCTCGCGCGGGCGCGGCAGCTGCGCATCCGGGCGCCGGCTGAACCGCGCTGCGGCTTTACCGCAGCAGCGTGGCTACCAGCTCTTCAGCCGCGCAGTCGGGGGCGGGGCGCCAATTCGCGCGCGCGCATCGACGACGACGCAGCCGTCAGGACGAGCGATCACGGGATTCAGGTCCAGCTCCGCCACTTCGGGCAGATCGTCCGCAAGGCGCGCGACCCGTAAGACGACGTCGGCGAGCGCCCGGGCATCAGCAGGTAGCGCACCACGGAAACCCCGCACGAGCAGTCCGGCCTTTCCGCTCTGCACGAGCTCGTCCGCGTCGGTGTCGGTCAAGGGTGCCAGCCGGAATCCGGCGTCTCCGATCAGCTCGGCCATCGTGCCGCCTGGGCCGAGGGCGACCAGCGGCCCGAACACGGGATCCTGGAATGCCCCCACGAGCATCTCGGCACCACCACGCAGGAACGGCTGCACGAGCACCGGTAGCCCGATCCGAGTAGCCGCTTCGCTCACCGCGTCAGGATCACGCAGGTCGAGTGCGACTCCTCCCCGCTCAGTTTTGTGCACACCGGCGGCTGCCGTCTTCACGACGACGGGATACCCGAGCTCGTCCGCAACGGCAAGGGTCTCCTCGAGCGTGGCCGCGACTCGCTCCGCAACGACCGGAAGTCCGTACGCCTCCAGCAACCGCCGAACCTCGCCTGGAGCAAGCCACCGCTCCCCGGCTTCGTCCACGACTACACGCGCGGCGGCTAGATCGATGCCGTCGAGCGTAGGCACCCGTCCTTGTGGACGCCGCAACCACTCGGCGCGCTCGGCGGCACGCCCGAGCGCACGCGCGGCAGACTCCGGGTAGTCGAACGCGGCGATGGGCGCCGACCGCAGTTGCGAGGGAGTCCCCGTTTGACTGATCACACAGGCAAGCACCGGCTTGCCTTCGCTCTCTTCGGTCTCGGCAGCCCGAGCGATCGCTGCGGCCACCTCGTCCGCTCCGGCCACGACGGGTGGGACGAACAGAACGATGACTGCGTCGACACCAGGGTCGCGTAGAAGTGCGGGCAGGACGCTTTCGTAGGTCGTGCCTACCGCCGAGCCGAGCATGTCCACCGGGTTGCTCACGCTGGCTTCCGAAGGCAAGACCGCGCGCAGCGCGGCGACGGTGTCGTCGGCGAGCGGCGAGAGCGAGAGACCGGCGCCCTCGCACGCGTCGGCACACAGAATGCCCAGACCGCCGGCGTTGGTAAGTACCGCGACCCGGCGACCACGTGGAAGAGGCTGTCCATCGAGCAGACCGGTCACATCGAGCAGCTCCTCGAGCGTGTCGACCCGGATGACGCCCGCTTGGTGAAACAGCGCATCGACGGCGGCCTCGGAGCCGGCGAGCGCGGCGGTATGTGAACTCGCCGCCCTCGCGCCGGCGGCGGTCCGGCCGGCCTTCATAGCGACGATCGGTTTCGTCCGCGCGACGCGCCGCGCGACGCGCGCAAACTTGCGCGGGTTGCCGAAGGACTCGAGATACAACAGCACGACGTCGGTGTTCGGATCCTCTTCCCAGTACTCGAGCAGGTCGTTCGACGAGACATCCGCCTTGTTGCCGATGGACACGAAGGCGGAGAGCCCGAGGCTCTTTTCGGTTGCCCGCTCCAGCAGGGCGAGCCCGAGCGCGCCACTCTGCGACGAGAAGCCGATCTTCCCGGGCGGAAGCGAACGCGGACCGAACGTGGCATTGAGTCGAACTTCGGCCACCGCAATGCCGAGACAATTTGGACCGAGCAGCCGGGCTCCATGAGAGCGAACCAGCTCGAGCAGCAGATCCTGGCGCGCTTCACCTTCGGGACCGATCTCGGCAAAGCCTGCAGAGATGACGCAGAGAGCTCGGACGCCTGAGGCGAGCGCCTCTTCTGCCGCCTCGAGCACCGCACCGCCGGGCAGGCACACCACTGCGAGATCGACAGCCTCTCCGATCTCGGCGATGCTCCGGTAAGCATGAACGCCTGCGACTGGCTCGCCCGACCTGTTGACCGGATAGGCGACCCCGCGAAACTCGCCTCGCAGCACGTTGCGGAAGAGCTCACCGCCGATCGAACCGGCCCGCGACGACGCGCCGACGACGGCCACCGTGGCAGGCTTGAAGAACGGGTTGAGTGAAGCGGCGACGGCAATGTGGTCCCGTTCGTCGATACGCGTGCGCAAGGCCTCGGTCGTATCGAGCTTCAGCCGCACCTCGGAAATACCCGACTCGAAGACGCGGCTCTGCTCGAATCCTGCGTCCCTAAAGACCCCGAGCATCTTGGTGTTGTCGCCCACCACTTCGGCGAGGAACTCCTCGATGCCGACTCCGGCGGCGAGCGAGGCGAGACGCTCGAGCAACCGCGTCGCGATGCCGCGCCCTTGGAGCTCGTCGGCGACCGCAAAGGCAACTTCAGCGGTGTGTGCATCGCGCAAGCGCACATAGCTCGCAAGCGCGACGACGACATCGTCCTTCGTGCCGACGAGCGCGCCCCGTTCGACCCAGTCAGGTTCGAGCACGGGATCGACAAGGCGCTCGTCCACGCTCGGATGTCCGTGGAAGCGGAGATAGAGGCTCCGGTCGGACAGCCCGCGGAAGAAGTCGAGCAGCGCCTCGCCATCCGCCGCTCCGGGCGGGCGGAATCGCATCGTCGAGCCGTCGCGGAGGACAACGTCCGCCACGGCCTGTGCAGCTGCATCCATGAGAGGAGAGGTTGCCACTCTCGTCAAGCTTCGACCAGCCTCGGCGTTCCGACATCCGCCCGCAACCGCACGCTGATTGCGGATTGACCGCAAGGCGATCCGGCACCGCCCCGATGCCGAGGGCTCGCACCGAGAGCACTCTGTGCTCAGCTTCGAAGAAAGGAGGCTGCCATGGAGGGCTCAGGCAGCATCGATCGCATCCTTATCGCCGCAGACGGCTCACCGGGGTCGCTGGCGGCCGCGGAGGAAGGCGTCCGGCTCGCGAAGATACTCGGCTCGGACGTGACCTTCGTCGCCGTCGCCCACGCGCCGTTGCCCATGCTGGGAGATCCGTACTACCAGCGCGCAGTCACTGAAAACCTCGGCCTCATGCGGACAGCGCTCGCAAGAGCGACCCTTTATGCCGAGGAACGACGCGTTAGGTACGAGACCGAGCTGCTCGAGGGATCGCCGGCGGAAGCGATCCTGGAGCTCGCACGCAGCCGCGACGCCGATCTCATCGTGGTCGGCTCGCGTGGGCTCGGGACGGTCAAGGGTGCGCTGCTCGGAAGCGTCTCGTCGACAATCGTCCATCACGCGGACCGGCCCGTGCTCGTCGCACGGCCGCACCCTGTGGGGGCGAAGACTCGGTTGAGCCGGATCAGCGTCTGACGCGGGAAGACGACCAGGTCAGGGGTGGGGGCGCGTTCCGCCCCCCACCCCTGCCGGCTGGAAGATTTACAGAGCCGCGCCGACCAGCTCGGCTGCTCGAGCGCCGCGATAGGCGTGCTCTCCGGCCAGCACGACCTTCAGGGCATTTGTCTCTCCGGCTGCTGCGAACGTGTCGTAGGCCTCGAGGGTTTGGTCGAGCCCGAACCGATGCGTCGCAAACGACGTCGCGTCGAGCCGCCCGTCCTCAATCAACTGCAACAGGCGCGGTGTCGTGAAGGTGTCCACGAGACCGGTGGTGATCGTCACGTCCTTGATCCAGAGCGTCTCCAGATGCAGCGTCGCAGAATGACCATGGACGCCGACGTTGGCGACATGGCCGCCTGGCCTCACGAGCTCCGTGCAGAGCTCGAACGTCTCGGGCACGCCGACGGCTTCAACCACGACGTCGGCACCAAGGCCATGTGTGAGCTCGTTCACGGCGGCGACGGCGTCGTCGCGGCCGTTGTTGATCGTCACATCGGCTCCGAACTCGCGTGCCCTCTCGAGCCGCGAATCGGCGAGGTCGATTGCGACGATTCGCGCGGGCGTGTAGAGCTTGGCCGTCATCATCGTTGCCAGGCCGATCGGACCGGCGCCTACGACGGCGACCGTGTCGCCCGCGTCGACCTTTCCGTTGAGCACACCAACCTCGTACGCCGTCGGCAGGATGTCCGCGAGGAACAACACCTGTTCGTCGGTGAGAGTTTCCGGAATCTTGTGAACCGATGTCTCCGCGAATGGAACGCGGGCGTATTCGGCCTGCAAACCGTCGATCAGGTGACCGAAGATCCAACCGCCGCCTCCGGTGCAAAGACCGTAATGGCTCTCCCTGCAGAAGCGACAGCGTCCGCACGATGTGATGCAGGACACGAGAACACGATCTCCGTCGCTGAGCGTCGTCACCGCGGAGCCCGTCTCGACGATGGTCCCTACTGCTTCATGGCCGAGCACGGTTCCGGGGGTCACCTCGGGAACGTCGCCCTTGAGGATGTGCAGATCGGTACCGCAGATCGTGGACGAGTCGATCCGGACGATCACATCAGTCGGTTCCACGATCGTCGGGTCGGCTTTGGTCTCCCAGCCCTTCTGGCCGGGGCCGTGGTAGATAAGCGCTTTCATTCTGGGCCTCCTTTCGCTACCTGTGCCCTAGTCTTGGCTCGCAGCTGGACCCGGTCATCGGCGAGCGCGCGGAGAAGCCCTGCGGCTTTTCCACACCGTTCTGACTGAGAGGTCGGGCCGCTCAGGGATCCGGACTGCAGAGGCCTGCAAGGAGAGCTCGAGCCGCTCGCGCCGCGACCAGCTCTTCTCTCGCGCGTACGACCAGAACCCTGACGCGCGAGCCGTCTGCCGCCACATCGCAGTCGGGCTCGGCCGAATCGTTTCGGTTGGGGTCGAGCTCGACTCCGAGAAAGCGCAGGCGGTCACATAATCGCTCGCGGACGACCGAAGAGCCCTCGCCGATACCTGCGGTGAACGCCAGCGCATCCAGTCCCTCGGCGGCGGCTGCCATGGCGGCAACCGCTGCTGCCAGCCGGTGCAACATGAGCTCGAGTGCAAGCTGTGCGTCCGGATCCCCTTCCCCGGCTCGGCGCTCGACCTCGATCATCCCGCCCGCGCCGACGCCGGCGAGCCCAGTCACGCCCGACTCGAAGTTGAGCGCGTGGTCAAGGGACTCTGCGTCGAGGCCTCGTTCGCGAAGTAGGTACAGGAGCGCGCCCGGGTCGATCGACCCCGAGCGAGTCGTCATGGGCACGCCTTCGAGCGGAGTGAGGCCCATCGTCGTATCGACCGACCTGCCGGAGCGAACGGCCGTCATGGACGACCCGCCGCCGAGATGACATACGACCAGGCGTTCGACGGCGCGGCCGAGAAGCTGGGGAACGCGTTCAGCGCACCACTCGACCGAGAGCCCCTGAAAACCGTATCGGCGTATGCCCCACTCGGTGCGCCACCGAATCGGAACTGCGTACACGGCGGCCTCCTCGGGAATCGTGCGGTGGAAGGACGTATCGAAGATGGCCACGTGCGGCAGATCCGGGAACGCTTTACGAGCTGTTTCGATCGCGTCGAGAGCCGGTGCGTTGTGCAGAGGAGCGAGCGGGACAAGCGTGCAAATCTGGTCTCGCACGACCTCGTCTATAACCACCGGATCCAAGAAGCTCGGCCCTCCGTGGACCACGCGATGAGCAACGGCATCGGGCGTAGAGGAAGTTCAAGCCTGGGGTCGTCCCGAAGTGACCGAGTAACCGGGGCTTTACGTGCTCGGGGGTGAGCGGCTCGCGAAGCAGCGGGTTGTCGAGCAGGTAGATCTGACCGACGGCGAGGTAATTGGCGGCTCGCCAGTACGCATCGAGCAGCTCGACGTCGGTCGAACTGAGCTGTTCGACCTCGGTCGGTGCGGGTCGGGTCTCCGTCAAGTCAGTGACACGCTATTCGTTTTGAACCGGCGCGCGAGTAGTGCAGGGCGTCGGGCACGATCTGCGCGAGCACCATCCACACCATGGCGCCACCTGCGAAGCCAAGGCCGATGGGCAGCGCCTGACCGAACGCCTCGACAAAGGCGAACGCCGGCAGTGCGAGCAAGGGCTGGGGCAGACTCGACACCACGCTCCAGCAGGCGGCGTGGAGGACGGTCACCCCCCGTGGCACGAGGACGAGACTGATAGCAAGTCCTTCTGGGATGTTGTGGACGGCAATCGCGAACGCGGTCAAGAAGCCGATCGAGTCTCCGCCCCCGAACGCGACGCCCACACCGACACCTTCCGCGACAGAGTGCACCGTCATGACCGCGACGATGATCACCGCCGTCCGCGCCTGGGCGCCGCTCAATGCTTCGAAACGCCAAGTCTCGCGCTTGTTCAGCCAACGCGCGGAAAGCGCAATCGCCACCATGCCGGTGGCCGCGCCGATCAGTGTCTTGGCTGCGTCCGATCCGACCCCTTGGTAGAAGAGCATGCCGCTGGCGGCGAGCATCAATGCCGCCGCGACCCAATTAGCGGGCCCCAGCCACGACCGTGACTCCCGCTTGGCGAACGCCAGCGGAGCCGCCCCCAAGCCGGTGGCAAGGGCCGTGGCCAGCGCTGCGGCAGTGACCGCTAGGCCTCCTGCCTGGACAGCGCCGACCACGTCAGGCCCTCAGCTCACGCCGTGATCTCTTCGCGCGTGCCGTTTTTTCCGGCATTGATTTCTGCCTTCTCCGCCGGGACGACTAGCACTGGGCACGTCGCATGGTGGAGAACACCGGTGGAGACGCTCCCGAAGAGCGCGCGCTTCACAGCTCCCCAGCCGTGCGAGCCGATCACGAGGAACTGCGGAGCGAACTTTTCGGCCGCGTCGCAGATCGCCTCGACCGGGAAACCGCGCAGGACGACCGAGCGTGTTTCGACGCCGGCTTCCTCAGCACGCGCAGCCGCCTCGGCGATGGCCTTTGTGGCCTCCCCTTCGCAAAGCTTGGCGAGGTCACCGTTCATCGGGACCGGCGCGAATCCCATTGCGCTGTAACCGGCGTACGCAACGTCCCAGACGCTGACGATCACCAGATCGGTGCCAAGCAACCGAGCGAGATCGATTGCGGTCGCGGTCGCCTTCTCGGCAGTCGGCGAGCCGTCTGTTGCAAGCAGTACTGGTTTCATCTCATGCCTCCTTTCATCACAGCTCCAGTCCGATGCGGCGCGCGACCTCGCGGTGGGCCGCCTCGGCCTCCGATCGATCTCGTGCCTGGTCGAGACGCTCACGCACCTCGACCAGGTAGCCGGCCACGTCGGGCCTGCGAACGTCGAGGCCGAGCCGCTCGATCACGCAGCCTCCCTCGACGACGGCGCCGCCCTCCTCCCAGAACGCGCATCGCTGCTGCGGGCAATACTCCACGACACCAGTCGCGAGGCGGAGCGTGCAGCGCTTTGGCTCGATCTGGCTCACAGCTTCAGTGTCGCGACGCGAGAAGCGGGTGCCATCCGCGCCGCGCCCGAATCTGGATGCGGCCTTCTACTGAAACGCGAATGCGGCCAGCCCGACCGTGCAGAGGGCCACGACGCCGGTCAGGCCAATCAGAATGCCGGTCTGGTTGCGCGTCGCGGCGTACTCACCCATCAGTGACCGGTCCCGCGCGAGCACGATCATCAGGATGAGGAGCGGCAGCAGCAGGACGGCATTCAGCGCCTGCGTGAGGAAAAGGATCGATACCAGCGGCGCGCCCGGTATCAACACGATGCCCGCACCTACCACCGTCACCGCGAAGTACGTGCCGTAGAAGACCGGCTCGTCACGAGGCTTTCCTTCGACGCGACCTTCGCGCCCCGTTGCTTCGCTGACCGAGTAGGCGGTGGAGAGTGGGAGCACGGCCGCCGCGAGTAACGCCGCGCCGAGGAGGCCGATCGCGAAGAGGGTCGAGGCGAAGCTGCCGGCCAGGGGTCGCAGCGCCACCGCCGCGTCTCTCGCATCGTGGATCGACCGGCCCTGCCGGTGCAATGTGGCGGCACAGGCAATGACGACGAAGAAGCCGATCACTCCGGTCAGCAAGGCCCCGCCGAAGACGTCGATCCGCTCGTACCGCAGATCCTTCGGCCCAAGACGCTTGTCGACGGCGTAGGACTGGATGAAGGCAAGCCCCCACGGTGCAAGCGTCGTCCCCAACGTTGCGGTGGCAACCAGCAAGGCGTGCCGGTCGAGCGGCAGCGCCGGAACGACTAGCCCTCGCGCCGCCGCATTCCAGTCCGGGTGCGCGAGAAGACCGGAAACGATGTACGCGACGAACACGGCTGCAAGAGCGAGCAACACATGCTCGACGCGCCGGAAGCTTCCTTTGACGACGAGGGTCGTCACCAGGATCGCGGCGAGCGGCACGCTGAGGTAGCGCGTCACCCCCGCCAGGTCGAGACTCGCTGCTATACCCGCGAACTCCGCAGCTGTGGTGCCGATGTTGGCAGCTAAGAGCACGGCAGCCGCCGTCACCGCTGCGCGGGTGCCGTGCTGGGCGCGAATCAGCCCGGTGAGTCCTCGGCCGGTCACGACGCCAAGGCGGGCTCCGAGCTCGTGGAAAACGATGAGTGTCACCGTCGAGAGCAGCAACACCCACAGCAGGCGGTAACCGAAGTCGGCCCCCAGGATCGAGTATGTCGTGATTCCGGCGGCGTCGTCGTCAGAGAGACCCGCAAGGAGACCCGGACCGCAGACTGCGCCGAAAGCGAATAGGCCTGGATGCCGGCGGACCCAGATTGCCGTTCTGTGCGGCAGCGTGCGAACGCGAGAAACGGTGGCCACGGAGAGCTGCTACTCGGTTCGGCGGCGAAGTGTCGCTGCGCCGAGCGCAAGCGCGAGGAGGGTCGCCCCGAGGATCACTCCCACATCCAGCGCTCCGAAGTGGCCAAGCCCTCCGCGGCGAGTTACGCGGTCCAATGCGTCGTACGCGTAGGTCAGAGGCAAGCAATAGCTTGCCACCTCGAGCGGCCGGGCCATGTCTCCGCGCGGGACGAACAGACCGCAGAGAAGCAATTGGGGAAACACGAACGCCGGCATGAACTGCACGGCTTGAAACTCGGTTCGTGCGAAAGCGCTCAGAAAGAGGCCGAGCGACATGCCAAGCACCGCGTTCCCGACGGCGAGCAGCCCGACCGCCACCGCCGAGCCCTGCACGTCGAGTCCGAGCAACCCAAGAGCGACCATGGACACGGCCGTCGCTTGCAGGGCCGCGACGAGGGCGAATGCAGCGCCGTAGCCGAGGAGCAGATCGAGCTTCGCGAGCGGAAGCGCCATCAGTCGCTCAAGCGTCCCCGTCGTCCGTTCCCGGAGCATCGTGATCGACGCGACCAAGAACATCACGATGAAGGGGAAGAGCCCCAAGAGCGGCCCGCCGATGCGGTCGAAGACGAATGGGCGATCGACGAAGACGTACTTCAGCAGTGTGATCAAGACGCACGGTACGACGAGGAGCAGCGCGAGCGTGCGTGGATCACGACGAAGCTGGGTGAGCACTCGCAGAGCAGTCGCAGGGGCGGCTGCGCTCATGCGTTGCCCTCGATCAGCCGCAGAAAGGCCTCATCCAGGTCGTCCGTGCCGGTTCGACGGCGGATTTCGGGCACCGACCCCGACGCAAGCAGCCGTCCCTCGCGCAAGAGCAAGAGCTCGTCACAGCGTTCGGCTTCGTCCATGACGTGGCTCGAGACCAGAACTGTGGCACCTTTCGCGGCAAGCCCCCGAAAGGTCGTCCACAGATCACGGCGTAGGACCGGATCGAGACCGACCGTCGGCTCGTCCAGGACGAGCACCTCGGGCCGACCGAGGAGGGCGCTCGCAAGCGAAGCGCGAGCCCGCTGCCCGCCCGACAGCTCATTGACGACACGATCTGCGTCGGCACCGAGGTCGACCGTCTCCACCGCCTCGTCGACACGCTGCCGCGGCGCACCGAGGATCCGCGCGAAGTAACGAAGATTCTCGCGCACCGTCAGATCGCCGTAGACGGACGGCGATTGGGTCGTGTACGCAACGCGGCGGCGCAAAGGCGGTGAGCCGGCCGGCTCGCCGAGCACGAGCACCTGACCCGAAGCGACTCGCTGCACGCCGACGATGGCGCGCATCACCGTCGATTTGCCGCTTCCGCTCGGTCCCAGCAGACCGGTGACGAGGCCACCGGCTATTGCAAGGGACACATCATCGAGGGCCACCCGTCCGCCGCGGACGACCTCAAGCCGGTCGACGACGATCGCGCCTTCGCGGGCCACTGCTCTCTTCTACCGCATCAACCGGAGAGCGGGATTGACCGGTCAGCGATTTTCCGCAGATCCATTCGGTTTGCTCCCGGATGCGCCCTCGCGCCTGCGGCTTAGGCTCGGTGGCGTGCAAACAGACGAGTTCTGCACGGGTGACCCGCTGTTCACCGTGGACCGCGCTCTGACTGTCATCTCGTGGAACCGGGCCGCAGAGCGGTTGACCGGCGTCCAGACAGCCGAGGCGCTGGGGCGCTGCTGCTGGGAAGTCCTCGGCGGCCTCGGCGAAGCGGGTGACCTGATCTGTCATGCCGACTGCTCGAACGCCCGACTCGCGCGGGAGGGATTCCCGGTGCCCTGCCATGCGCTGCTCATCCGCACCGATCAAGGCCGCACGCGAGTCGCCATGTCGACCGTCGCTCTCGGCGACGGCCGTCTTCTGCACGTCCTCACCGCCGGCGCTCCCCAGCGAGACGGTTCGGTGGCATTGACACCCCGCCAACGCGAGACGCTCGAGCTGATGGCGGCCGGGATGCAGGCCAAGGCGATCGCGACGCGCATGAGGGTGACGGAGACGACGGTTCTGACGTCTCCGCGTCCGCTTCCATCTTCGCAAGGCGCGTGTAGTAGCCCGCGAACTCGCTGGGGTGGGCGAGCGCGATCTTGCCGGTGACGAGCGGGTCGTCGTCCGTGACGTTCGTGGCGGGATCGTGCAGCCCGTGCTCGAGCTCCACGTCCATACCCATCCGGAATTGCTCGACGTCGAAGGGAGCCGAGCTCCAGTCGATCCCGATCTCCTCGCCGATCGTGCGCGCCTCGTCTGCAGTGAAGCTCTTGGCGATCATCGTCCCTCCTCGCTCTAGTCGGACGGCGGCCTCAGCGTCATTGTCCTCCCGGAGCGCCCGGCAGGGACGAGAGGCTCCTGCCACTCACTCACGCGCCCACAGGCTCCCGCACGCCGGTTTCGCGAACGACCATGACCGGCCTGTCCGCCTTGGCGAGCACCTCGCGCGAGGTGCTGCCGAGCACGGCACTCTTGACACGGCCAAGGCCGCGGGATCCGACGACGATCAGCTCGGCGTCGATATCTCGCGCAAGTCGAACGATCTGCTTCGGCGCATACCCGATCAGCAGTTCTGTCTTGGAGGTGACGCCATGCTCTTGTGCCCGTTTGAGAGCCTCGCACAGGGCGGCATCGGCCTCCGCACGTGGAATTCGCTCCGGCGCCTCAGCGTCGTCCGGCTCGGGCGAAAGCTCCAGGAGCGACGTCACGTGCACGAAGACGACTTCCGCGTGTTCCTCCGCCGCGAGCTCCAAGCCAGCGTCGATCGCCGCAAGGGCGGTCTCCGACCCGTCGGTTGCGATCAGAATCTTCTTCATTTCAACCTCCTTTCGATCTTGAATCTGCTCCCCGCGTCGGTTGCGCGCATCGGCGGAGACCACGAGAGAAGCTGCGGCTTTTCCACAGCCGTTGCGGTGTGAATCAGTGATTGCACGGATGGCGCCGCGCCGCTCGACTGTCACGATCGCCGTGATCGAACAAGCGCGCTAGGAGGATCGATGGCGTTTCGAGTCGTAATCGCGGGTGCAGGTGTCGCGGCACTCGAGACCGCTCTGGCACTGCGCGCGCTGGCGGAAGACCTCGTGACGGTCGAGCTCGTCGCTCCGGAGCAGGAGTTCACGTATCGGCCAATGGCCGTGGCAGAGCCCTTCCGCGTCGGTGAGGTGCGGAGATTTCCCCTCTCCAGGCTGGTCGCCGCGACGGGGGCAGAACTCCGACGCGGTACGGTCGCGCGCGTCGACTCGGACGAGAAGGTCGCGCTACTCGAGGACGGCCAGGCGCTCGACTTCGACGCCTTCGTGCTTGCCCTGGGTGCACAGCCGCGCGAAGCCGTGGCCGGTGCCCTGACCTTCCGCGGCCCGGAGGACGGCCAGGAGCTGTCGGCACTCCTCGACCGGGCGACCGGAGGCGACCTCCGCCGCATCGTCTTCGCTGTGCCGGCGGCGATCACCTGGCCGCTCCCGTTGTACGAGCTCGCGCTCCTGACGGCGGGTTACCTCGCGGATCACGGAACTCGGGGTGTGGACGTTCTCGTCGTGACTCCGGAAGAACGGCCGCTGGCCCTCTTTGGTTCGGAGGCGAGCGAGGCCCTCCGAGAG
Source organism: Gaiellales bacterium (assembly GCA_038237145.1). GTDB lineage: Bacteria > Actinomycetota > Thermoleophilia > Gaiellales > Gaiellaceae > 3-1-20CM-4-69-9. The sequence continues at coordinate 8,060 of JBBRZA010000029.1, read as the reverse complement.
CTGCTCGAGATTCGTGGGATCGAGCTCTACACGGGAACCGCTCCGATCGCGTGGCACGACGGCCTGCTCGAAGTGGCGGGCCTGCCGGCGATCGACGCCGACGCAGTCGTAGCGCTGCCGCAGCTCGTCGGGCCCGCCTTGCCCGGCCTTCCGCACGATGGCACCGGTTTCGTTCCGACGGACCCGCACGGACGAGTGCCTGGAACCGCCGACGTCTACGCGGCGGGCGACGCGACGCAGTTCCCACTCAAGCAAGGTGGGATCGCGACACAGCAGGCAGACGCGGTCGCAGCTGCGATCGCCGCCGATATCGGGGCCGTCGTGGAGTCTCCCCCGGTTCGCCCCGTGATCAGGGGCTTGCTGCTGGCCGGCCTTGTACCGCGCTATCTCCGATCGGACACGGGCACGGGCGAGTCGGCTATTGATACCGAGCCCCTTTGGTGGCCTCCGGCGAAGATCGTTGGCCGTTACCTCACACCGTTTCTCGCAGCGCAGCTCGGGCTCGCCCCTACTCTCACGGAAACAAGCCGTGCCGCCGCAATCGAGGTCGAGGTCGATCCGCGTGACAGCGCCGCTTGGTCGGCTGTCTAGACCGCGGTCCGTTCGCTCCCTCAAAAGAGAACCGCTCCCGCGAGGCGGGAGCGGTTTGCAAGAAGTGCGGCCGGCGCCTACGCGGAACCCACCGGGCGCCGGCCCGTCTTGTGCCGCGCCTAGCTCTGCGCGGCGATCCACTTGCGGTGCAGGGCCGCGAAGGCGAGGACGATGAAGCCGATCCCGCTCAGGAGCAGTGCGATCCCGACGACGATTCCGAACAGTCCGAGCCTGTCGGCCATATAGGACGTGTTCAGCGCGGTCGCCAGTGCGGTCTCGGTCACCCAGAGATTCCGGGCGCCGTTGGCCACCGGCTGCTTCGTCGCGGTGTCCGTCAAGGCCCACTGCGGGTTGTCCGTGCCGCCGCCGACCGCCAGTTGCGCCTTCGGCGCATCAGGCTTGGCCTGGAAGCGACCCATCTGGGCATAGGTGTAACCGCCCGATGCCTCGAGGGCGTGGATCCGCATGTAGCTGGCGAAGGCACGCGCCCTCGGCCCGCTGTTGATCTGTTGGCCGGCAACAGCGACGGTCGGAAGATCGATGTTCGTCAGCCCCGCTGCCTTGGCCTCCTTCGCGATGAGCGCGGGAGTCATGTCGGCCGAGCCGACGATCTTCTCCTGCTTCAGGCTGTCGGAGACCGTTGCCCGGCCGCTGAAGCCCATGATGATTGCGACAACGCCGAAAGCGATGAGGATCGTGCCGGCGGCGAAGCCGCCCCACTCGAAGAGCTTCCGAACCAGGTCGCTCCTCTCGCGCACTGCGCTTGTTACCCGGTTTTCAGACGTGATGGTGCTCATGTCGTGCCTCCAATTCTTGTGGTGGTTCCGGGGTCGGCTCCCACTCAATCCGAGTCCGCCAGGGGCGCCATCCGCGTCAGGCCGCCGAATCGGTGTGATTCAACCGCTGACTCGTTGCGGGTTTCCCGCAGCTGTCAGCACTCCTCGTCTGCCGGACCTCCCCGCGGTCGGCCGCCTTGACCCGGAGAGAACCGCGGCATTACCACAGGCAACGGCGGCCTTACAGCCCCGTAGAGCTTCTGCGACGATTGGTCTGAATGTCCACGACTCACGCGTCAGAACGTCTGCGAACCCTCGTGGAGACAGGGATCGCCATCACCTCCGAGCTGTCGCTCGAAGGGGTCCTCGAGCGGATCGTCAAGGCAGCAGCCCGCGTCACCGATGCCCGCTACGCCGCGCTGGGCGTGATCGACCGAGCAGGAACTGGGCTCGAGCGCTTCGTGACCTACGGGATGTCAGACGAGGTGCAGAAGCAGATCGGCGATCCTCCGCACGGCCGTGGAATTCTCGGCGTGCTCATCAGCGACGCTCGAAACCTTCGACTCCACAACCTGTCGGAACACCCCCGCTCCGTGGGCTTTCCTCCGGGCCACCCACCGATGAACACGTTTCTTGGCGTCCCGATCGTTCTCCGGAGCGTGGCCTACGGAAACCTGTATCTGACGGAGAAGGACGGCGGCGTCGATTTCACCGACGAAGACGAAGAACTGGTCTCGCTGCTCGCGGCCCAGGCCGCCGTTGCCGTCGAAAACGCGCGCCTCTACGAATCCGCCACGTCGTGGTCGCAGCAGCTCGAATCGCTGAACGAGATCGGCGGTGCCCTCGTCGGCGAGCTCGAGCTCGGTCCCCTGCTCGACCTCGTTGCCACCCGCCTCCGTGAGCTGATTGGCGCGCGCCTGGTCGCGATCGCGCTACCTGCCGGCGAGGGCTTGCGCATCGCGGCGGTGGACGGCGACGGCGCGGTCGATCTTGCCGCCGTCAGCTCGCTCGAGCACGACTCGAAGACGGGACGAGTGCTCGAGCGGGGGCAAAGCGAACGGATCGACTCGCTCCTCGAGGATCCGGAGGTGAACCAGGACATCGCTCGACGCCTCGGCGCCTCGACGGGTCTCTACGTGCCGCTGCTTGCGCGGGAACGACCGATCGGCGTCCTGGTGGCGCACGACAAGATGGGCCCCGATCCCCGTTTCAGCAGCGCCGACCTTCGACTCGCCGAGCAGTTCGCAAACCGAGCCGCGATCGCCGTCGATCTCTCGCAGCAGGTCGCACGCGACGCTCTGCGTCGCGTCGTTGCAGGACAAGAGGTCGAGCGGCGGCGGCTCGCCCGGGAGCTGCACGACGAGACAGGACAGGCGCTGACGTCGATCCTGCTCGGCCTCCGTTCCGTGGAAGAGACGGGAAGCGCGGGGGAGATGCGCGCGGCGACAAGCGATCTGCGCGAGCTAGTCGTCGCCACATTGCAGGACGTGCGGCGCCTGGCCGTGCAGCTCAGGCCCACGGCGCTCGACGACTTCGGGCTCGCTGCGGCGCTCGAGCGGCTTGCCCAGACGTTCTCCGAGACAACCGGAATGCAGGTCGAGCTCGAGACACAACTCGGAGAAGAGCGCCTTCCCGGCGAGGTCGAGACGACCCTGTACCGAATCGTGCAGGAGGCATTGACGAACATCGTCAAGCACGCCGAGGCTGCAAGAGTGAGCATCCTGCTCGTCCGGAAGGCCACGACAGCCACGGTCGTGATCGAGGACGACGGCAGAGGCTTCGACACCGATGACGTCCGGGCCGACGGATTGGGTCTCGTTGGCATGCGCGAACGCGTCGAGCTCCACGAAGGGCGACTGACCGTCGAATCGACGCCGTCATCCGGCACCACGCTCGTCGCGGAGGTGTCGCTGTGATCAAGATCGTCCTGGTCGACGATCACGCGGTCGTTCGCTCCGGGCTCCGCCTCCTCCTCGACGCGCAGGAGGACATGGAGGTGATCGGCGAAGCCGGAAATTCGAAGGATGCAGTCTTTCGCGCACGCGCGCTCAAGCCGGACGTGATCCTGTTGGACGTCGTCATGCCGGGCGAAAGCGGCATCGAGGCTCTGCCCAGACTCCTGAAGGAATCACCGGAGACGAAAGTACTTGTCCTCTCCATGCAGGACGATCCGAGCTACGTGCGCGAAGCTTTTGCCGCCGGCGCGAGCGGCTATGTGTTGAAGGAGGCGGCGGACGAGGAGGTCGTCTCGGCAGTGCGTGAGATCGCGACCGGCGGCCATTACGTGCACCCCGCTCTGGGCGCCCGGATGGTGGCAGCAGATGCGCACGAACGAGCTGCGGCCGAGGCCGACCCCCTCTCCGAGCGCGAGCGCGAGGTGCTTCGCCTGTTGGCGCTCGGCCACACGAACCAGGAGATCGCGCAGGAGCTCTACATCTCCGTGCGCACCGCAGAGTCGCACCGAGCGCACATCATGCAGAAGCTACGTCTTGCCACACGCGCCGAGCTCGTCCGGTACGCGCTCTCGCACGGTCTGCTCGCGGAGGACGCCTCCTAGGCGCCGAGCCCGACCCCGAGCTTGCTCGACTCGCGGGACCAGTAAAAGCGCTCGTGGCCAAGGCGCGGCGGCCCGTCGATGAGCTTCTGCCACGGTGCGAAAGCCGCCGACATCACGGGGTCGTCCACGATATCGTTGACTATCCACTCAACCTCGGGGGCCTCGAAGAGAAAAACGAGCTCGCTCGCGGTTAGATAGGCGGCGTGCCGGTGGAAGCCGAGCTCCTCGGGGTCGAACGGCGGGCCCTTGGCAATCAGGGCCTCGGCCTCCTCGTGCGCGCCTTCCCGCAAACGGGCGACGATCATCAGGCGGTTCATTGGTGCCTCCTTCGTGTCGGGTACAGCAAACGCTGACCTCCCGGAAGCGCGCTGACATCCGGGGCGACCGTGAAGCCGACTACGGGTTCTCCGCAAGGATGTGCTCGAAGATGACGAGTACGCTCAGGTGCTCATAGGCGCTGAAGCGATGATTGGCGCCGGCCTCGACGAAGACTGCCGTGCCCTCTTTCACGGGAACCTGCTCGCCCTCGACCTCGAGGACGCCCGTGCCCTCCAGGACGATCTAGAGCTCGTCGTCATCGTGGGGCTGCTGCCGGTCGGGCTCTGGCGCGACGAGGACGTAGACCCCGACCTCGAGGCCGGCGGACTCGTGGACGATCTCGTAGCCACCGCCGGCCTGTCGCAACCGCTCCTTGACGGCTGCGACCTCGAATGCATGCATCCGGCAAAACCTACTTCACACGCACCGTCAGGTGCAGCACGTTGTCCTCGCCGATCGTCTTCATCATCGACCCGACCCAGGCATAGTCCTCGCCGGCCTTGGTCGTGAATCGGTAGACGCCCTTGTGCGCCAGCTTCACAGTCGCCGACGACGCCATCTTGCTCATCATCGGGTGTGCCAACCGCATCTTCGGGCCGGCGGTCTGAATCAGCTTGTGCGGCATAACGTCGTTGTTCGTGATCCTGATGACCGTTCCGGCGCTGACGCTGACGGACAGCGACGGCTTGAACGGCCCGGAGTTGAACGCCCAGGAATGGCAACCGCGCGTTTGATGTCTGATAGCGATCGTCGCCGTGCCACCTGCGGGTGCCGCCGACGTGACCGTGAGAGCTGCCAGCACCGCGAGCGCGAGAGCCGCGCCACGAATTCTGTGTTTCCGCTGCATGAGTCCTCCTTCGTTTTCGAACGTTGATCTAAGTGTCGGCAGGACGGGCTTCGCCGCCATCGGGTCGTTGCCACAACGATCTGCGGGTTTCCCGCAGAACCCCTGCGCCCGGATGCGGATGCAGTCGGAGTCGAAAAACCGCACCCTTTGCACATGCGTCGACGGAGCTACGCGATCTGGTGGAACGAAGGCAACGGCCCGAAACATGTGGGGAAGCTTGAGCTTGGGCGCCTACACGCCCTCCTCTCCGGCAATGGGTCGGGGAGGCTGGCGGTCCCACTGGATGACATCACCGCGGTCGAATACCGGCGTGGCGAGGTTCGCATCGACAGAAGAGGCGCAACACCTCTCCGGATCGGCAGTCTCGATGCGGCCGGCACTCTGCTGGAGCTCGCTCACACCCTCGGCCCCTGATCCGCATTTTCCCGTATGACGAGGCATTCCCCCGATGCGGGACTGCCCGCCTGGGGCAACAGTTGATGTCAAAAGGGCCTGCTGAGGGTACGGTATCTGGGCGCACTCGGACCAAACGACCTCCTGCTTGGCGAGCCTGGAGGAGCGCCCTTCTGGCTGAGAAGGAGGTCGAGCTCGTGACCGAGTTCAACACCGGCGAGGTCGACGGTATCGGCGGCAAGCTCGTCTCCTACGACGGCAGCGAGCTCGACTTCGACCTACTTGTCACCGTGCCCTTGCACGGCGGCGCCGCCTACGTCGAGCGCTCACCCGGCCTCGGCGACGCGCTCGGCTTCGTGCCGACCGACAAGCGGACATTGCAAACACCGGCGAAGGCGAACGTGTTCGCGCTCGGCGACGCGACCGACCTGCCGACCTCGAAAGCGGGCTCGGTCACCCACTTCGAGGCGGAAGTGCTGACCAAAAACGTCGCGCGCTTCTTTGGGGACAAGGAGCTCGACGCGGGCTACGACGGCCACGCCAACTGCTTCATCGAGACCGGCTTCCACAAGGCGCTGCTGATCGACTTCAACTACGAGACCGAGCCCCTGCCCGGCCACTTCGGACCGCTGCCGCTGCTGCGCGAGTCGCGCCTCAACCACCTCGGCAAGCTGATGTTCCAGTGGGCCTACTGGCACGCGCTGCTTCCCGGGCGGGACATCCCCGGCCTCGGCTGGTCTCGGCGATCATCGTTGCGGTCATTTCTCGTCCCTCCTTAGCTGACCGGCCATGCCGACAGCCGGCAAGAAACAGGTCACAGCACACGCGAGCGTCGACGCCGAGGGCTTCCTGACCGATCCGCAGCAGTGGAACGAGCGGCTCGCAGAGGAGATCGCTCGCGAGAACGGCATCCCCGAGCTGACCGACCGCCACTGGCTCGTCGTCAAGTTCATGCGCGAGCGCTACCTCACCACCGGCAACGCGCCCTCGATCCGCTCGCTCGGCAAGGAGTCCGGCGTGCCGATCAAGGAGCTCTACCAGCTCTTCCCCACGGGGCCGGCCAAGCTCGCCGCCAAGATCGGCGGCATCCCCAAGCCCCGCGGCTGCATCTAGAAAGGAGCGAAACGATGACCACCATGCTTGAACAGACACAACTCGACGCGACCGAGCCGAAGACGATCGAGAAGGTCGCTATCGTCGTCTCCAAGGGTTCGCTCGAAGGCATCTACCCAGGCCTGATCATGGCCAACGGCGCCCGCATGGACGGGATCGAGGCCGACCTCTTCTTCACCTTCTTCGGGCTCGACGCGATCCGCAAGGACCGCTTCGACAAGATCAAGGTCGCCACCGTCGGCAACCCCGGCCTGCACATGCCGACGTTGCTGGGTGCGCTCCCCGGCTTTTCCGCGCTCGCGACGAAGATGATGAAGCGGCAGATGGAGAAGATCGACATCCCGCCGATCCCCGAGTTCATCGAGCTCGTCGCCGACTCCGGCGCACAGCTCTATGCCTGCAAGGCGAGCGTCGACATGTTCGGGCTGACCATGGAGGACTTCGTCCCCCAAGTCGAGGACATCATCAGCGTCGGCGAGTTCTATGAGAAGGCCGCAGGCGGACAGATCATCTTCACCTAGCGATGCTGGCTGTTGCTAGCTCCAGCCGACGACGGCCCAGCGTCGGCCTACAAAGCGAACCCAGAGCAGGACGAGCCGCGCCGCGATCAGCACGTCGAGGGCGATCCACACGCCCACGATGCCCCACTCCTGACTGAGAGCCGCCGCGGCGAGCGCGATGAAGAGTGCGCTCGCCGCCAGCATCGACCACATCAGATACGACGTGTCGCCTGCGCCGATCAGGATTCCATCGAGCGCGAAGACCGCGCCGGCTAGCGGCTGCATCAAAGCGAAATACGGCCAGAGCTCCGCCGCCTCGTGTAGCACGGCTGGGTCGCTCGTGAAGATGCGCGGCACAACGTGCGCGAGGGGCAGCAGCAGGATGGCGAACGCCGCGCCGACCACCATCGACCACCCGATCATGCGCACGGCCGATGCATGAGCGCTCTCGGGATCACCAGCACCGAGCATGCGACCGACTATCACCTGGCCTGCGATCGCAACCGAGTCCAGGACGAGCGCGAGAAAGAAGAAGAGCTGCGACGCGATCTGATGCGCCGCCAGTTGCGGATCGCCCATCCGCGCGCAGACCGACGCCGCGACGAGAAACGATGCATATAGCGCGGCTGTCCGCACGAAGATCTGCCTGCCGACGCGCATCATCGGGCGCATCGCCTGCAGGCTTGGCCGCTTCGAGCCGGCGTGGGGTCGCAGCAACTCCACGGCGAACGCAACGCCCATCCCGGTCTGGGCTATTGCCGTCCCCGCTGCGGAGCCGGCGATTCCCCAATGGAAGCCGTACACGAACAGCACCTCGAGAACGGCGTTCACGATGTTCGCCACGACCACGATCTCGAGCGGCCGCCGCATGTTCGAGACACCGCGCAGGTACCCCTGCCCCGCGAGCGCGACGAGAGCCGCCGGCAGCCCGATCGCTGCGATCCGGAAATACGTCACCGCATAGT